>CBFGIY010000147.1:0-2536 GCA_965648935.1 Caldifarciminota bacterium | reverse complement strand
AGAGCCGGCACCCCGAGCCAGGCCCAGCGCAGCGCCGGCCGGCGCGACGGCCGTTGCCCGAGCACGGCCCGGCGCACCGCGTGATCGACCCGCGCCGGCGGCTCCAGCGGCTCGAGCTCTCCGGCCGCGTCGCGCAGCGAGCGCAGCTCGTCCAGCACGGCGCGGCACCGGCCGCACTCGGCCAGGTGTGCGCCCGCCGACGCCGCCGCGTCGCCGCCCAGATCGCCGTCGAGCAGCGCGCTCAAAGACTCATCACTCAAATGCTTCATCAAACCGCCTTTCATAGCTGTGCCCGGTCCACGAACGGCGCCAGCTTGCGCCGCAGCAACCCGCGGGCGCGGTGGAGCTGCGACTTGCTCGCGCCCTCGGTGATCCCGAGCACCTCGCCAATCTCATTGTGCTTCAAACCCTGGATGTCGTGCAGGACAAACACCTCGCGGCAGCCCGGCGGCAGCTCCGGAATCGCCGCCTCGACCAGCCGCCGGAAGCTCAGACCCACCGAGCCCGCCTCCAGCGACTCGTCCAGCGGCACGGTCTCGCTGCGGCGCCGGCGCCGGCGGAAGTCCAGGCAGGCGTTCACCGTGATCCGGTAGATCCACGTCGAGAGCTTCGCGTCGCCCCGGAACTGGCCCAGCTTGCGGAAGACCTTGATGAACACTTCCTGCGTGATATCCTCGGCGTCGGTGCGGTTCGAAACCATCCGGCACGCCGTCGAAAACACCCGGCCCCGGTACTCCCGGTAAAGCTGGTCAAAATCAAACCCGCCCGCGGCGGGTGCGGCCTGTGCTGCTTCACTGTTCACCTGCTCATCCAGAAGTTTAGACGAAGACCCGGGCCCGGGGTTGCCCGGCTCATCCGGCGGCCGCTCGTTCTCGCCAGAGCTCATCACCACAGCATACCGCGGCATCAGCCCGGCTCAAGCCGGTCAGCTATTGACGCGGCCCTCTCGCGGGTTACCATTACCCGTAATGGTCTGAAAGCCCAAAGGAGGAATAATGAAAGTAGCCGTCCTGACCGCCGCCCTCTGCGCCCTTGCCCTCGCCTCGGGCGGCAGCGCGCCCCTGCCCTACAGCGGCCTGTGGGCCAACCACGACACCGGCATGGTAATGCTCTCGGTCACCAGCGTCGGCGGCGTCGGCTATGCCAACGTCAACACTGTCGGCGCCGGGATGAAATACCCCAAGACCGCGGCCACCAGCCTGCTCTACCACGGCGCGGTCCTCGTCGGCAACGACACGAACTACATCGTCGACCGCTTCTTCAACACCCAGGGCTCGGCCGACCCTGACTTCGAGGTCGTCGACTCGCTCGCCCGCGCCAACCGCTTCGGCCTGCAGGAATACTCCTGCCTGATGAACGACGCCGGCCATCCCTTGGCCAAGGGACTCCAGCTCTTCCAGCACACCGTCGCCTCGCCCGACTCCGGGTACAAGGACTTCGTCCTGTACCTCTTTGACGTCCGCAACCCGGGCAGCACCGACATCACCGGCCTCTACATCGGCATCTGGTGCGACTTCGACATCGCCAACGCCAACAGCAACTACGGCGGCACCGACACGGTGCGCCGCGCCGTCTGGATGACGCCCACCCAGACCGCCGAATACCCCACCGTCGGCATCCAGGTCCTCTCGCCGGCGGGCTTCTCCAACCTCTCGGTCGTCGACCACGAAATCTGGGTCTACCCCGACTCCGGGGTCAACGAAGGCATCAAGTACCGCTTCCTCAACGGCACCAACGTCCTGCGCGAATCCAACCGCCAGTTCGACTGGTCGATAATGGCTGCCTGGGGCCCGTTTGACGTCCCCGCGGGCAGCTCCCAGCGCGTCGACTTCGCCATCCACGGCGGCCTGAACAAGGCCGACTTCCTGATGAACTGCGACTCGGCGAAGTCCCTGCACACCCGGCTCACCGGCCTCGCTGAAAAGCCCGGTGTCCCGCCCGTCCCGGCCTGCCGCATCTCGCCCAACCCCTTTTCCGGCGCGACACAGATAAAGCTGTCGAGCGAATTCGCCGGGCCGGTTGACGTCCGCGTCTACGACGCGGCCGGCAACCTCGTAAAAACCCTCTGGCAGGGCGCTCGCCCTGCGACCGCGCTTGCCTGGGACGGCCGCGACGCGACCGGCCGGCCGGTCCACAACGGCGTGTACCTCCTGCAGGTCAAGTCCGCGACCCGCAGCCACACCGCCAAACTCACCCTCGCCCGCTAGACCTTAGCGGTAACATCGCAGGGCGCGGTTCACCCCGCGCCCTGCTCATTCTGTCGACCTTCGGCTGACGGCTCTCGGCTTACGGCCTTCGGCTTACAGGTGACAGCTTCCGGCTCCCTCGGGCATCTTGGCACTTGGCTTCTGGCCTTTGGCTTCTGACTTCGTCCGCCGCCTGATTCTGCCTTCACCATTCTGCATTCTGCCTTCGCCCTCTTCCCTCGGACGCTTTGACATTCGGCTTCCGGCCCTTGACTTGATTCTCCCGCCTGGCTTCCGGCTTCCGGCCTGACTGTCGGCAATCAACAATCGCCATTCGACAATCTCGTGGG
>CBFGIY010000146.1:0-2811 GCA_965648935.1 Caldifarciminota bacterium | reverse complement strand
CTCACGCTCACGCTACCTGGCTGGCAAACACAGGCGTCTCGCTCGGCGACTCGATTCTCGACGTCCTGGATACCGCCTCAACCGGCGCACGGCATCCGCTGAACCCTAACGTCCGCCATCAGGTGTCTCTGTCGCCCGCGCGGTTGGCCGAGTGCGTCGCCGAGTTTCGTACTGTCCTGTCGTCGTGCCAGGAAGACCTGACCCGTGCCGGGTGGTATACCGACTCGTGGCTGGAGGCAGTTCTCACCAACGCCCCCAAGGCACTCGATGAGGCTTTCAACCGGTGGCGCGACCTGTACGACGCTGCGCGGCGGCAACTCGCCGAGGCGCGTCGAGTCCAAGATGATGCGTTTCGCACCAGGATTGCCAAACAAGATGTCGAGGACGCAAAGCGCCGCGAGGTCGAGGCCAAAAGACAACTGGAGCTACTCTGTAATCAGACACGCAGGTCGGAGGAGTCCGATTTCTACCCGTACCGGTACTTGGCAAGTGAGGGCTTCCTGCCCGGCTACAGCTTCCCCCGACTGCCAATCCGCGCCTACGTTGATTCGGGCCCAGACCGGCAGACCTACCTGAACCGAGCCAGGCTGTTGGCGATTCGCGAGTACGGACCGCAGAACGTCATCTACCACGAGGGACGCAAGTTCCAGGTCACCCGCAGCCTGCTGCCTCCACGCGAAACGCCCGACCGGTTCGTGTCGGCCAAGCTCTGCCAGGAGTGCGGCTACTGCCTGAGTGGTGACCAAGGCCACGACGACCGGTGTCCGAACTGCGACACACCACTGGACGGAAGGACCTCGGAGTTCATTCAGGACCTGTTTGAGATGTCGTCAGTCTCCACTTGGCGCAGGGAGCGCATCAACTGCGACGAGGAAGACCGGTTCAGACAGGGCTACACACTGACCGTTCACTACCGATTCGCCCCCGCCGGGGCCGACCTCCGTCGTTCCATCGCAGTCGTTCACGACCGCGATAACGCACCCCTTCTGCATCTGACGTTCTCAAATGCCGCGGAAGTCTGGTGCATCAATCACGGGTGGCGCAACGCCTCTGAGCCTGGGTTCACCATGAACACGACGACCGGTGAGTGGAAACGCCCCCCCGGCGAGGATGAAGAAGCGGAGGCCCGGCCATTGGCTGATGCCGCCCAGCTACGTTCTGGCGTTCGTGTGTTCGTCCGCGACCATCGCAACTTGCTCATCGTCGTGCCCGACCCTCGCCTCGCGATGACCGAGCAGCAGATGGTCTCACTGCAATACGCCCTCAGCCGTGGCATCCAGGCCGAGTTTGAGGTCGAAGAGCGTGAGTTGGACACATACCCGGTCGGCAGGAGTCAGCGGCAGGGCATAATGCTCTATGAGGCGGTTGAAGGTGGCGCCGGCGTACTGGAACGTCTCGTTGCCGACGCTGGAGCGATGCGCCGCGTCGCCAAGCGGGCGCTCGACGCCTGCCACTTCGACCCTGCGTCCGGAGACGACCAGAAGGGTGACGACTGCCCAGCCGCCTGCTATGACTGCCTCCTGTCGTACACGAATCAGCCCAAGCATCCAGTGCTAGACCGGCACCTCGTTCGCGACCTTCTGCTGTCTCTGACTGAGTCCACGACCAAGCAGCAGCATCGCCATCGCTCGTACGAGGAGCACTATCAGTGGCTGCACCAACTCACCGATGTTCGGTCCGAGCTGGAGCGCAGGTTCCTCGACTACCTCTACCGGAACCGGCTCACGCTGCCCGACGACGCCCAAGTGAACCTGGCCGACTACTACGCCCGGCCCGACTTCTACTACGAGAGGCAGAAGGCGGTGGTATTCTGCGATGGTACGGTTCACGACCAGCCCGAGCAAAAGGCTCTCGACGACAAGATTCGCCCAGACCTTGGCCGGTTGGGCTATCGAGTCGTGGTCATCCGCTACGATGCGGACATGGGCGAGCAGGTGGCAAAGTACCCCGACATATTCGGCACCGGCCGTTAGCAGACTCTCATGCCAAGCCAATATCCCATTGGTTCACTGGTCAGATGCCGGGGACGCGAGTGGATTGTCCAGCCCTCAGACAGCCCGGATGTTCTGTTCCTGCGTGGCCTCGGAAGCGACCTTGAGACCATCGGCATCTACCTCCCCCTCGGACTTGACCCGGTAGAGCCGGCTTCATTTCCTCCGCCTGACCCAGACACTGCGCTTGACCACACCTCGGCTCAACTGCTGCGCAACGCAGCCCGCCTCAGCTTCCGCGCGGGTGCGGGTCCATTCCGTTCGCTCGGGCGGGTATCCGTTCGACCACGACCATACCAGTTCGTCCCCCTCCTAGTCGGACTACGCCTCGACACGGTTCGGTTGCTCATTGCGGATGACGTTGGCGTCGGAAAGACCATCGAGGGGGCTCTGCTGGCCAAGGAACTGCTCGACCGTGGAGAGGCAACGCGCCTGGCCGTGCTCTGCCCTCCACATCTCTGCGACCAATGGCAGAACGAACTGGTCGAGAAGTTCCAGCTACCCGCTGTCGTCATTCGCTCCGGCACCATAGCTCAGCTTGAGCGTCAGTTGCCCCACGGCGACATCAGTGTCTTTGAGCATTATCCCTGCTTCGTGGCCAGCCTCGACTTCGTCAAAGGCGAACGCAGGAGCGATGCATTTGTGCGCTGCTGCCCCAATCTAGTCATCGTGGACGAGGCGCACACGTGTGCAAAGCCTGCTGGCCGCAATGTCGAACAGCAGCAACGCCACAGTCTGCTCTCACGCCTCGCCGAGAAGCCGGAACGCCACGTTATCATGCTCACGGCCACGCCACACTCCGGCATAGACGAGTCGTTCC
>CBFGIY010000145.1:0-2933 GCA_965648935.1 Caldifarciminota bacterium | reverse complement strand
AAGACGCGCGGTGCGCCGGGGGGCGCACCGCGTTTCTTTGTAGGTCCCCGTCGAGAGTGTTGACTGGTGAGGGGGGACTCAGGAGCGCGACATCTTCCCATGGAGAGCCTGGCTCTCCAAACCCCTTGCCTGCTCCAGCATGCGCACTATTATAAGCAATCTGCGTGCCAATGCAAGCGGAAAATGCGCCCGCGTAGCTTACTGACAAATCTACACTTGTCAGAGCGCGACTTTCGTGGTGCGACACGCGTGCAAAAAAATGCCGTATTTTTCGGCAGTCCTGCAGCAAAATACGGCAGTAGGTCTGGCTGGCTTATCCATTGCCGGGCCGCCTGGTTGAGGGCTATTCCGGCGCGGCCGTTTCTTTGGGTTCCAGCAGCTCCGCGAGGGCACGCGACCGGCTTATCAGCATTGCCGCCGCGAGCCACCACGCCCCGACCGCGTACCCGGCCAGCACGTCGGCCGGGTAATGCACGCCGAGATACACGCGGCTGAACCCGACCGCGAGCACGATCGCGGCCGACAGGCCTGCGACCAGCAGGCCCGCCAGCCGCCTGGCCGAGTACCGGTACGCGAGGAACGCAATCGCCGAGTAGAACACGGTCGCGTTCATCGCGTGGCCCGAGGGAAAGCTGTACCCGGCCGCCCCGACCAGCGGCGTCATCGCCGGCCGCGCGCGCTGGAAGATGGCTTTGAGCGCGAGGTTGATTGTCACGCCCATCAGCACGACTATGACCAGTGTCACGAGCCGCCGCTTGTGCTCTCTCCACGCCAGCGGGACCGCGACCGCTATAGCCGCGGCCATCGGGTGGCCCGCCCCAAGCTGGGTGACCAGTTTCATCGCGGCGGTCAGCCCGGGACTGCGCCAGCGGTACACCGCCTCGGCGAGCTGGCGGTCAGCGAGCCGCACGCCCGGGCCGATGATGTCGCGCAGGAAGTTCAGGGCGAGCACGGCCAGCGCCACGACCGATGCCGCGCCCGCGGCCATCTCTACGATCAGAACCGCGAGCGCGCGCGCCCTCAAGACAGCGAGCCTGCCGGTGCCGGCAATGAGTTTTTTCACCTACCAGCCCCCAGCACCTGCTCGCGCGTGACCCGGCCCGCGCAGAGGTCGTCTTCCCAGACCACGCGCAGGATGAATCCGCGCCGGGCCGCGTTGTGCTTCTTGTCGATGTCGTGCAGGAGCCGGCGCCGCTGGATCGTGGTCATCAGCTCGACCGGCGTGCGCGCGGGATCGGGGTGCCAGCGCCGGCCGTGCACCTCGACGAGGACCCGCCTGTCAACGCGGAAGTCGTAGACAAACTCCCCGAGCCGGTACTGCCATTCCCAGTCCGCGCCCCATTCGTCAAGCAGCCGCGCGAACATCGCCTCGAGCTTGTTGTATGCCCGGGCCGGCGCGCCTGTGACCTTCTGGCCGGCCGCGGCGCGCTCGTGCAGGGTCCACGCCCGGGCCCGGCCCGCGGCCCGGCGCCGGCTCTGCCGCTGCCGCGCCAGTTCGTCCGGGTCAGGGCCGCTTCTCATCGCCGCAGTCTAGCGTCCCGCGACCGGCTCGTCCACATCTCGCCTCTGCCCGGGTGATTGCCGTCGCTTCACCCGGCTGCTCGCTGCTCGCTCACGACGAATCCTGTCCGAATTTCGCCTCGAACTGCATCTAATGTTCCGGTTTCGCCCGCAAGCGAGCCTTCCCGCCGCGGCCGCGCGGGAGAGAAGCGCGCCCGACCCGGAGCAGACCGACCGTACACCGGCGGGCCGGGCCGCAGCGGAAACTTCCGCAGAAAGGAGGTGATTTCAGATGGCAGACCCGACAAAGCGGATAGCGAAGTGGGACGTGAAGTACGACACCGCCGCCATCAAGACGGTGCTGGACAAGATGCGGCCGACGATGCTCGAACGCGTCAACGCCGTTTTCGCCAGCATCGTGGCGATGGAAACGCAGGTCAAGCAGGTCCTCGACAACGAGGGCGTGCCGACCATCAGCTACCCGAGCTACCTCGCGTACGGCCGTGAACTCTGGCGCCTCCAGCGCAGAGAGATCTCCGGCACGTCGCTGCAGCTCGAGGCGCTGGTCCTGCTCAACAAGTGGGTGGCCCGCGGCCTGACCCAGTCGGTGCTCGAGGCAATCCGTCTCCAGGTCTTCAACGTCTCGGCCCCGACAGTCTAGTCGGTCAAGGACGCTGAACAGTTCTGTCCCAGGTACATGGTGACCCACTGAGAGGAGTACGGCGGTCGGTGGGAGTAGCGCCGAATCGGTGGCGGGCGATGAAGCGTCTGGTTGAAGAGTTGTGCGGCGCGTACCGACCGAGAGGTGCTGGCCGCCAGCAAGAAAGGCATCGGACTCACAGCCGGGCTGGTTATGCTTGTGTGACTAGCAGCAAGCAACAGCGAGGCGGAGCCGATGCCACCAATAGCTTACTACACCGTCGTGCGCGGTAAAGACCAGTTGCTGAAGTACGACACGCGTTACCACATGGTCATGCTGGCCCGGAAGCAGGGCATCCGATCGACTGCCGAGTACTTCGGCGTGTCACGGAACACGGTGCGGAAATGGCTGCGGCGTTACCTGCGGGACGGCGTTGGCGGCCTGCAGGAGCAATCACGCGCCCCGCATCACATTCCGCACAAGACGAGCGCTGCGGTCGAAAGGCGAGTCGTCCGGCTCAAGCAGCGGCTGCGGCGGTACGGCAGCAAGCGGTTGGTGCGCGACTATGCACCCGGCTGCAGCCATGGTGCCTTCGAGCGGATCTGTCGTGAACACCACCTCACTCGCCGGCGCCGCTCGCGCCGCTCCCGGCGGGCAGACCTGCGCTCACTGAAGGCTCGCTTTCGCTTCGGCCGGCGTACCTGCAATGATACCAAGCACTTGGACGACATCCTCGAGTACTGGCCGCAGGCGATTCGGCTGCGACTGCCGCTGTTTCAGTACAGCCATCGGG
>CBFGIY010000144.1:0-2958 GCA_965648935.1 Caldifarciminota bacterium | reverse complement strand
CGCTGTTGCCTGACGCTGGCGCCGGCGCTCTTTGTCGTCCCTTGCGCGGGGGCCTGCTTGACCCGTGTCCGGGGGAGGGGATAATCTGGGCGGTGACTTTGAGAACATCGCTCGGGCCGAGCCGGCCGGGGCGCGCCGGTCAGGGTGAGCGCGGCCGCGCTGCTCGCGGTGGCGCTCATCGCGTGGGCAGGGTCGTGCCTGCGCGCTCGGTCGGTCCCGCGGACACCCGGGCCGAACTCGACCTCGCGCCGATGAGCCGGGGAGTGTACATCGTCAGGCTGGACCGGGCGGGCGGTTCCGACGCGCGCGCGGTGGTTCGGCAGTAGCTGTCGGCTGACGCTACGGCCAGTGGAGTCCGGCAACTGACGCTGGCGGCGGGGCCGAGGCATTGACATTCTGGTGCGCGGTGCTACCATCGCGCAGGAGCAATTGTGAACAGAGCCATCGTACTCTTCATCGGGCTGGGGTTGGCAACCGCGCTGTACGCTTGGACGACGCCGGAGCGTATCGACCGCAGGCCAGACGATTACGTTGTGTACATGGTCACGGCCGCGGCCAATGACCGCGGCGGTATCCACGCGGCGTGGAGCGAGTGCAAGCGGGGCACCTACTACGAGAAGACAATGCACGCCTTCCGCGTCAACGACACTTGGTCCATCCCTGAGAATATCTCACGCGACTCCGGTGACCTGCGCTGGGCCGCCATCACGCTGGACACCGCAGGCCGGCCGTTTGTTGTCTGGTCCGAGGAGGGTGCGGCCCGGCTGCGCTACGTGAGGTTCCTCGGCGACACTTGGACGCTGCCGCGCCTTGTGGCATCGACGAACGGCATCGAGCCACAGCTCGTGACCGACAGCCGCGACCGCATCCACCTTGTCTTTGAGGGCTTCTCCGGCGAACACGCCATCTGGTACTCACAGTTCGACTGGACCGGCGATTCGTGGTCGATGCCAGCGGCAATTGCGCGGGGGAGCGATGCCCTAGGCAGGTCGCGCGTCGCAGTCGACCGATTCGACCACCTCCACGCGGTGTGGAAGAACTGGAGCCGCGGGGCAGTCGACTACGCCTTCTTCGATGGCGCCAACTGGAGCGCAGCCGAGACACTGCCTGACCCCGCGGTTGGGACGCCTGCCCCAGACCGGCCTTCAATCACTGTCGATTCGGTCGGCGTCCCATTCGTTGTGTGGGGCGAGGGACCCTGCTACTTCACCTTCCGGGAGGGACTCGGATGGGCAGCTCCAAGTGCAGTCGCCTCGCTGGCTGCACTGTGGCCCCTCATCCAGGTCGGCGAGGATGGGCGAGCTAACGTCGTCTCCGGTGGCGATGACGAGCTATGGCACGTGGTGCGCGTGGATACTGGTTGGACAGCGCCGGAGTCGATCGTCGAGCCAAGTCTGGCTCTTCCATTCGGGCTGCTGAACCACGACTCGTCGCTGCACCTGGTCTGGCGGGGGCACAGCTTCAGAGCATACTACTGCTACCTCCCGCACAGCGCGCTCACCGAGCCCCAACCGGCGCGACCGATGCTACGCGGGTCAGGCTGGCCCACGATGCGCCGTGGGAGCGCGCAGTTGGACGTGCTCGGGTCAGGTCAAGACGTGGACATCCGGCTGTTTGGACTCGATGGTCAGTGCTTGCAGCGGTGGCAGGCGCCAGCCGGCACTGGATCCGCGCGCACCATGCAAGTTGACCTGAGCCATTTGGCAGAGGGAGTGTACGTACTGCGTCTGCTCACTCCGATGGGCCGTCAGACGAGGAAACTGGTCCTGCTGAAGTAGGCTATTGTAGGGGAGGTTAACGTGAACTGCATCAGGAGCGCAATGGGCTTGCCCGTTGTGGCGTTACTCGCGTCAACTGCACTGGCGGCCGGGGACTTCGGGCTAGTCATCCAAGCCTGGCATCCAGACCAGGCTGAGGCACTGGACTGGGGTGGCCCCGAGGTTAGTCGCCTCGACGAACTCTGGAACGATAGCTATCTAGCGTTCGAGGCCATGTGCGCTAGGCCTAACATCGACACATCACCCGACCGCATTGTGATGCTCTGGGCCACTCCGGGGGACTATGATCGACAGGGCTACCGCTATTCGCCTATGTCGCGCCTGGACATAGATACCATCGTCGATACGTGCGCGACCGTGGCGACCGTTGAGGCTGCCTTTGACTCAATTGGCGCTGTCGTCGAGCCATCCGACACGTTCTGGTGCTTCACCTGGGGTCATGGCGGTCACGACGGCCCGTTGTTCGGGCCGCGCTGGGCCAACCACTACTCGATCATCGTCGGGCCGATTGCCGAGATGGACTCGTCGTTCAGCGGAGTCGAGCTGTGGGACACGACATTCGCCCGGATGGCCGACGACGTGAACTGCAACCGGGTGTTCATCATGCAGCAGTGCTTCTCGGGCGGCTTCATCGATGACTTGGCTGACTCCTCGACAACGATGATCTGCGCGTCAGCGGCTGGCAAGAAGGCATGGTCGGCCGACAACGACAGTCGCGATGGCTCGCCGTGGCCGGAACACGAGGTCGAAGACGGTGACACGTGGCGGCATGTGGAGTTCAGCTTCCACTTTCTCAACGCTCTGCGCGGAGAGGCGCTTGCGCCATACAGCAGCCCTGACACTCAACCTCGCATCGCCGACGTCAACCACGATGGGAACGTGACGCTGGCTGAGGCCTTTGCCTACGCCGACTCGTTCGATTCACAAGAACAGCCGGTGATGGTCGAGGCCGGTGCGTTCTGGCGCGTGATGCCGTCTGTGCCGTTTGCCGACAGGAACAGAGGCCTGAAGGGCGGAGGTTCGGCGGCTGTCGTCCCGGACACGAGCAGCGAGGATACGACGCGCATCTACGTGCTCAAGGGCAACCGGACCAATGAGCTCTGGGCGTTCTTTCCAGACGGCGACTCTTGGGTGCAGTGCGAGACCATCCCGCAAGGACCACAAGGCAAGGAAGTCTCCC
>CBFGIY010000143.1:0-2968 GCA_965648935.1 Caldifarciminota bacterium | reverse complement strand
GTTCTGCGACCTGCCCATCAGTGAGTTAGCGCTGACCGGGCATGGCATCCAGCACCGTCGAGTGACCGCCAACTGTAACCCATGTCCTGATAATAAGGTGTTACCCATGTCCTGATCTGGACACCGCCCACCGGACAGGGGAGCCTGATCTACCTGACTCCACGCAACAAATTGTTCTATAACAACATACCCTAAGCTTCCTCGAAAACTCACCCTGTAACAGCGGTTACAGGAGCAATGACTGAACGACAGCCATGCCAGGCAGCGTCAAACAACCGGGCTCTGTGCCCGCCGACGGCCTTCGCACCTTTCCTCGTCAGCTTGATCCTCCGCCCGTGTGCTCTTCGGCAGAAAGCCCCCGGACTCACTCGCGCTAACGAGTTGCCTTGTCTCCAGCCGCGACCAGAGGGCTGCCGGCAGGGTTTCCGCGACGATAGTGGAGCGGGGCGCGGTTGCCCGCGCCCCGCAGAGTGATTCCGGTCCGGTCTAGCGCACGAGCGCAACCCGGGCCGTGACCGTGCGGTCGGCCTCAAGCCGGCAGTAGTAGACCCCGGCCGGCAGGTTCCGGCCGTGCTCGTCGCGGCCGTCCCAGCGTGCCGTGAAATTACCCGCGCCGGCGCGGCCCGAGAAGAGGGTGCGCACGGCCCGGCCGGCTGCGTCAAACACGGTCAGGTTAGCCGGCCCGGCCTGGGCTATGGTGTAGCGCAGGTTTGCCCCGGCGAGGGCCGGGCTTGCACCCGCGACCTCGACCGTCGTGTAGATGGGCCGCTCCGGCGGCGCGGCTACTGCGGTCGCGCCGACCTGGATGTCTTCAAGCGGACCCTGAACGTTCCAGCCCCAGCGCGCGTTGCGGCCGCGTACGCGGTACCAGTAGCGGTTCGGGCTCTTGCCCGTGAAAGCGTAGAGCGTGTCGGTGATATTGTCGGAAACCACCGTGCGATTGGCAAACGCCGGCGCCGGCCAGACATCGTCGATATACACGCCCGAGCCGACCGTGCCGTCATCGGTCATGTAACGGAACCGGATGTAGACCGAGGTGCCAACCCAGGGCTCAAGCGGGAAGGCCTTGCGCAGCCAGCCGCTGGAGTTGCCGGCGAACCGGTCGTGGAGCTGGGTCCACTCAAGACCGTTGGTCGACACTTCGGCCACGGTTACGTCGTAGTTGTTCTCGGTGTTGTACCATATCCAGTAGACCAGCGAATCGCCCGGCCGGACCGGGTAAGGGTCCTTGGTGGCAATGAAGTTGGAGATGTTGTTGCCGGTGCCGAGAGACATCGAGTAATTGCCCGAACGCTTCTGGGTCGTGGACTGGCTCGCGCCATTGACGTTCCAGCGGTCGAATCCCGCCTCAAAGCCGTCTTCGATGACCGACAGCCCGGTCAGCTCCTCGAGTTCCCAGCGGTCAGGCTCGTTGTACGCCGGCCGTACCGGAGTCCAGGTCACGGTGTAGTCGCCGGTCGGCGATGAATCCAGCGGCGCGATGACCGGCGGCGGCACCCGGCCGCGCAGCGCGTCACGGATGGAGTCGGCGCGCGAGAAGAGGTACCACGCACCCTTGAAGCAGGTGGTCTGTATCGCCTCGAGCTGGCTGGTGTTCTGGTAGAATGCAGTGCCGAGCTCGAAGACATAGGTCATGCAGGGAAAGCCGCCCACCCAGTGTCCCCAGCCGTACATCCAGTCGCACGAACCGCCCGCGACCGGGTAGAGCGTGGTGGTCTGTCCCGGAGTGTAGGTACCGCTGGCGAGCTTGGGCATCTGCGCCGCCATGCGCTGGCCGAGCGAGACCAGGGTCGTGTTATCAGGCGCGAGGGTGCCGTCGCCCATCGGCCAAAGGACCAGTTCCGAGTATGAATGGAGCGTGATATCCGCGACGAAAGTCTTGGTCTTGAAGAACCTGGCCAGCGCGCTGATTTCCTTGCCCCACTCGCCGCGCGCACCCATCCAGGTGTCACTGCCCGGCATGTGGTCCGAGCGCGAGCCGCGTGAAAGCGCGCCCCAGCCCGCGGCCGGAGTGCCCGCGCAATAGCCGTTGTAATCGCGGTTCGGGTCACAGCCGATGGCCGTGCTGAAGGGCTGGCGGTTGCGGCGCCAGGAGCGCTGGGCCGGGTAGTCGTAGAGGTAGCCGTCGACGTTGACTATCGGGAAAACCCACGTCTGGTGGTTGTCGATGTAGTCGCGGAACTGGGCGTTGGTCGCGTAGTTGGTCAGCAGCGTGTCGATGAAGTGCCGCGCCGCCTCGCCCGCGGCCCACTCACGCGAGTGGTGCATCGATTCCAGCAGCACCATTGTCCGGTCGTCGTCCGAATTGACATTGCCCGCGATCTTCACGCCGTATATCCAGTTGTTCTCGTGGGTCGGGCCGATGCTGTCCACGCGGCAGAGGTTCGGGTAGGCCGCGGCCCAGCCGCGCATCAGCGCGACGTGGTCGGCATACGAACGGTACTGGCCGTCCTCGGCCGCCTCGCCCCGCCAGGTCTCGATGTCGTCGGCGAGGACCTGCCAGTTCAGGCCGCTGGCCTCGATGAGGCCGAGCTCGGCCCGGTCGACGAGCAGGTCGTACGACTCGCCCGCGGTCTTGCCGGCGATGTCGATGGTACTGCCCTTGAACGGAATGCGCTCATAGAGCGTCTCGTAGTCGGGCGCGCCGACGCGCACGAGCATCGGCCCGGCCAAGGCCGCCGCGGTCAGCGCGAGCAGCGCCGTGGCCAGGCGCAGAGAACACGGTCTGGACATCATACCTCCTGGAATGACTCACTCTTGGCCGCACACCAGGCCATTGGTCGGTCACGGTCTGGCCGGCAGGGTATGCCAATCCCCTGCCGCAGATAGATTCTAGGCCGCCGGGCCGGCCCTGTCAAACGCGCTTGCCGCGGCGGTAGTATCCTGATGTGTGTGTAGATTTGGCGAGAGAGAGAAGGGCCGGGCGAGTCCTGTATCCTGTTGGTAATGGCATACCTAAAGGAGGACC
>CBFGIY010000142.1:0-3083 GCA_965648935.1 Caldifarciminota bacterium | reverse complement strand
GCCTCTGCGTGTCGCACCCAGCCAAGATGCACGGGCAGGCCAAGCCGGTCTCCTGCTCCCCATCGTGACCATGGCAACAGATTGACAGTCAACTAGTTACACGCGCAGGCCGGCCCTTGGGCACTTGTTCAGGCATGCCCAGTAGGCAGTTCCCTGAAGCACTCCTATTGTTACTCCAGTCTGGACGACCAGCGTGCTTGTTCGACTCGACGGTCTCGGCACCTCAGATGACATGTCCGGCGGAATCTGAGAAGTACAGCCAGTCCGCACTTGGCGCGGCATTGGTGTCGGCAGGAACTTCGTGACGCTGGCCGGCACGACTGACGCGACTTCACGCGGCGCCTGTTTCAGCACGACCTCCGGCACTTCAGGCATGACAGCCACAAGCACTTCACAAGGCACGACCAGCAGCCCGGTTCAAAGCCCGGGGAGTTTTCAGCCTGGCTGTGCGTCATGCTTGCGCCCTGCTGCCCGCTCTTCCCGGCGCGAGAAGCGTTGACCCAAGAATTACGTAACCCGTCCCCGGAATTCACCGGAATTCAAGGTAGGAGCGAAAGGCGAGAGAAAACCGCAGTCGGCTTCTGCCGATTTTGACATCGGAGCTTCGGTCGGGTACAATATAGCGGGCGAGACATGCCGGCCAGAAAGGCGAGATGGCAGAGCAGGGCTCTGCCGTTTTGCTTTTTGGAGGAGGGATATGGGTCGAATGCTGCGGCTGTTGTTCTTTGCACAACTGGTCACCGGTCTGGGCTTGGGCGCGGTCTTCGACCATGTCCAGTTGCTTCCGGTTGAACCGGCAGACGGCCGGGGTGGCCCAGATGCCTGGGGCTACACCTGGCTGGACAGCGATACAAGCTGTCCGGACGCGCCGGTCTTCTCCTGGCACGATATCCGTTCACTCGGCACAAGGGTCAATGGGCTCTACGACGACAACGTTGTCGGCCCGGTTCCAATTGGCTTCAACTTCCGATTCTACTGGCACCGGTATGCCGAGGTCTTCATCGGCGCGAATGGCTACATCGGCTTTGATGACGACTACAACAACTCTTTTGCCTTTCTTGACATTCCCAACCCCAAGCGTGGGAACAACAAGATATCGGCGCTCGAGGCGGACTTTGACCACACCGGTCTTACCGGCGGCCGCGGGGTCTGGTACTGGACCAACCCGGCCCGGGACAGCTTCATCGTCCAGTTCGAGAGCGTGCCGTTCACGGGCCAGACCAGCAGCCGCAACTCGTTCCAGGTTATTCTGACCAAGGCCGACAGCTCCATCACAGTCCAGTACCGGGTCCAGACCGGCGTACCGCCCGGCTCGCCCTCAGGCTGGAATCCGTACAACGACGTCATCGGGATTGAAAACATCACCGGCCTGGTCGGGCTGCGGTATCTGTACGGTGGTGAGCCGTCAGGCAACCTCCCTCATGCCGGGCTGGCGCTGCGGTTCCGGCCGCCGGCAAGCACCGGGTACAGCATCCGGGACATGATGGTGAAAGAGGTGTTGAGCCGCAACTCGAACGGGATTCACGTCAACTATCCGGCGGTGCAGCCGCTTTCGGTCTGGGCGCGGTTCAAGAACGCCGGGACCCTGGCGGTGGCGAGTGATTCGGTGTACGCCGAGATTCAGAACTGGGCCGGGACCGTGGTCTGGTCAGGCGGAGGCAGAATCGGGCCGCTGGGGTCGGGTGCGGAGACGACGTTTGTCTTCGGGACCTGGTCAGCACCGGCAGTGGGGACGTATGCGCTTAAGGTGAGAAGTATTCTCTCGGGTGACGGTTATGCGGGCAACGATTCGCAGGTGGTTGAGATTCGGGCGGTGAACTACTCCCTGACCTCGTCAGTGGTGGGCTGGGACTCGGCGACCGTGGGTGACTTCGGGCCTTTGGGTGATTACCATGCGTTTGCGGTCAAGATAACGCCGCCGACCTACCCGGTGATGGTGGACCAGATTCAGGTCTGCTTTGCCTCAGCCTCGGGGAACACGATTCATTATGCGGTCTGGGATGACGACGGTGCGTCCGGCGGGCCGGGCACCGTGCTGCAGTCGGTGCAGCAGACCGTATCTGCACCGGGCTGGCGGAGCGTCAGCTTCACCGGGGTGGTGATACCATCGGGCAGCTTCTACGTCGGGTACCGGACCGGGACCCGGTCTGGGCCGAGCATTGCGACCGACACGGTGAAGCTTCTGTCGCGGAACAACTGGGAGCGGCAGGTAAATGATTCGAGCTGGTACTGGTGGCGGTGGAACCAGGAGCGGGAGTTTCGGATTCGGTGCCGGGTCGGGCCGGCACCAGGCACGCGCAACGTCGGCGTGACCGCGGTGGTCCAGCCGGCAGGCGGGACCCTGGACTCCGGGGTCTCGGTCGTGCCGGTGGCGCGGGTGCGGAACTTCGGTCAGCAGACCGAGACGTTCAACGTGACCCTGCGGATCAACTCGACTCCGGTGTACCAGCAGACCCGGAGCAAGACCCTTGGCGCCGGGCTGGAAGACACGGTGGCGTTTCCGGCCTGGACGGCGCGGCCCGGTTACGGGCTGTTTGCGCGGTGCTCGGCGTATCTGGCCCAGGACCAGAACCGGGCGGACGACACCCTGAGCGGCGCGCGGTTCGACGTCTACTACCGGGACGTGGCAGCGGTCAGCATCGACCGGCCGCGCGACACGGTCGACTTTGGGACGCAGATTGTGCCGCGGGTGACGGTGCGCAACTTAGGCAATACCGCGGAGAACGTGCCGGTGCGGCTCCGGATTACCGGCACAACCTACGACCAGACCGTGACTAAACACCTTGGCGCCGGTGCGACCGACACCGTGGTTTTCCCGAGCTGGACCGTGGTGAGCGGGGCGACCGGAGTGCGCTGCTCGACCGCGCTTTCCGGCGATATGAACTCTGCCAACAACCTGGTGACCGCGCCGCTCTATGTCCGGCAGACCGACGTGCAGGCAGTGTCGATTATCGCGCCGACCGGGAATCAGGACTCGGGCGCTGCGGTGCGGCCGGTGGCGCAAGTGCGGAACAACGGCACCCAGGCTGCGACCTTCAACGTCCGGCTGCGCATTGATGGCGAGACCTACAGCCAGGTGCGGA
>CBFGIY010000141.1:0-3097 GCA_965648935.1 Caldifarciminota bacterium | reverse complement strand
ACCACATCACCGACCCGGCCCAGGCCACTGACTACCTCAACCGGGTGTTCATTCCCAAGTATGCCCGGCGCTTCGGCGTAGAACCACGTGACCCGGAGTCGGCCTTCCGACCGATACCTGAAGGCATGGATCTGCGCACCGTGCTGTGTGCCAGGACCACCCGCGAGGTCGCCAACGACAACACCATCAGCTACCAGGGCCAGGTCTACCAACTCAGGCCCGATACCCGTACCGTCTGCATCGCCGGAACCAAGGTCACCGTCCAGGAGTGGTTTGATGGCTCAATCCATGTCCGGCATGACCGGGCCGGCAACGTCCCCGTCATCCGACTGCCTAACCGCTCTCGCCGCACCGCAACTCAGCTTGTCAACCCATGACATTTTCGCTGTGGTTTGGGTATGACATAATCGCTGTGGTTTGACACGGCCGAGACCGCAGAGAATACGAAGTTGGCGAGACCGAAAGAACCGGGCGTACCTTCGATGCTGTCTATGCTCTCTCGCCCGACCCCCGATTCAGACCCGCACCAGCGACTCGACCGGTGTAGGCTGGGGCATGGACTAGAACCATGCTCAGGCATTCGTGAATCCTGACTGCGGCTCTGCTCCTGACCGGGCTGCGTTCTGCGGTACCGGCCCGCTCTGTCGTGACTCAAAGGACACGGCCCTGCCTTGACTGCGCCAGTGGGCAGGACTAGGCTGTTGATGCATGAAAGGACGTTCTGATGAACAGACGACTACTCGTAGTAGTTCCGACACTGATACATGTGGTCTTGTTGGTTCCGCGGCAGGCGACCGCGAGCGTTGATACGGCCTGGGTGCGACGGTATGACGGGCCAGTGCACGCGGACGACTTCGCAACCGCGATAGCCGTTGACTCGGTGGGCAACGTCTACGTCTGTGGCGTCAGCTACGGTACAGGCACGGGCGCAGACTTCGTTACCATGAAGTACTGGCCCAACGGCGATACTGCCTGGGTGCGGCGGTGGGCCCGCTCGGGCGATGATAGACCGCAGGGGATGGCAGTGGACGCACTGGGCAACGTCTATGTCGGTGGCGCTCAGTCGAACAAATGGGTGGTCCTGAAGTACGACTCAGCCGGGAGGCTTATCTGGCTGGACTCTGCAGGATATGGTAGATATGGTAGCTGCAGAGGGCTTGTCTTGGACGGCAATGGCGATGTGCTCGCTTGCGGTGGGGTAGTGTGGACGAGCGGGGACTTCGCGACTGTCAAGTATCGCTCGGACGGGGACACGGCTTGGGCTAGGTACTGCGACTGGCTGGGCCTGGACGATGCGGCCGAGGCTGTGGCGATTGGCACGCAATGCGAGGTTCTTATCACAGGAACATGCGCAGACAGCAATCCGGGCGGAAGCTACCTGACTGTCCGCTATGACGAGACAGGCGGCGAGTCTTGGACAGCGTACTATGACGGCCCAGAGCACGGAGCTGACTGGGCGAGCGACATCGCTGTTGACGGCTCAGGGAATGTCCTTGTGACTGGGATGGGCGATAATGGCTACGGGACATCGCCTGACTACCTTACCATCAGGTACAACTCTGCGGGCGAAACAACATGGGTTAGACGTCACAACGGGACATCGAACGGCTGGGACGAAGCGCTTGCCGTGGCAGTGGACATGTCCGGGAATGCGTATGTCACCGGGTACGCACGCAACTCAGGAACGGGCAATGATTGTGTGACCATCAAGTACAGCCCAACTGGAGAAGCAGTCTGGGTCGCGGAGTACAATAGCCCTGCCAATTCGTCGGACGGCGGCTTGGCTCTCGTACTGGATTCTTCGGGCTACGCCTATGTGGCCGGGGTAAGCTATCGCGGGGCCCCCATACAGGCGGATGGCCTGTTGATCAAGTATGGGAGTGACGGTGAGACGCTGTGGGTTAGGCGATACAGCAGCCCGGCCACTGACGACGAGCAATTCACCGCGTGCGCAGTCGACCGTGCAGGTAGCATCTATGTCGCTGGCTCGACCAGTTCGCAAAGCCAAGGCCTGGATGTTCTTGTCGTCAAGTACCGTGAGATTGGCGACGTTGCTGAGAGTCCCGAGCAAGACCCCGTAAGTCCCGGCATTGTTGTCGAGCCGAGTCCATTCCGGTCACAGACGCATCTAAGGTTCTCGTCCGGGGACGCCGTCCGACCAACGCTGCTGGTCTTCGATGCGGCCGGACGTCGGGTAAGGAGACTGGACGGTGACACGGGAAGCAACCAGGTGATCTGGGACGGTAAGGACGACAACGGTTGGGCTGTGCCGGCCGGGGTGTACACGATTGTCGTGGAAGGCGGACAAGATCTGGACCAGGTGAAGGTCGTGAAACTGGAGTAGGCGCGGGCAGAGCGATGAACGATGAGTGCGGAGCGAGGGATGTGGGTGACTGAGATGAGAAGGAAATGAGCCGGAACACATGTCTGGTCGCAGCCTTGGTGATTGCTGCATCCGCGGGAATAGCACTGGCCCAAGTTGCCGGGCCGGACGCGATGATGAAAGGCATCGAGTTCACGCGGGCCTCATCGGTCTACCCGTACAATTCAGGCAGTGCGCGGCAGGCGCTGGAGCAACTGGCTGCTACCGGCGCGAACTGGGTGACCATTGTGCCGGTCTGGTGGATGTCGGACACCGGCGCGTCGAGCGTCTTCTGGATGCTCGACCAGTCTCCTTCAGATGCCGAGGTGCGGCAGGCGGTGCGCTGGGCCAGGCAACTTGGACTCAGGGTATTCATGAAGCCTGAGGTGCACTGCCTGAGCGGAGCGGAGCCGCGCCTGCATGACCCGCACGACAACACCTGGTTCTACTCCTACTCCTCGTTCATCCGGCACTTTGCTGTGCTGGCCCAGGAAGAGACCTGCGCGATGTTCTGCGTTGGAACCGAGCTGGACAACTCTGCGGATGAGCCCTGGGAACGCGACCAGTGGGCGGCCATCGTCAGGTACGTGAAAAGCCTGTTTCTTGGCCCGGTCACGTATGCGGCAGACTGGCGGACCTACCGCAGCATTCCTTTCTGGGACTCGCTCGATGTCATGGGCATCAACGCTTACTTTCCGCTGAACGACGACGCCGTGCCCAACCCGCTCAGCGACA
>CBFGIY010000140.1:0-3121 GCA_965648935.1 Caldifarciminota bacterium | reverse complement strand
TCGGCGTCGCGCTCGGGGCCAAGAACAACGATGCTGCAACCAGGCCGCAGCACGCCGTAATTCTCAGTTCCCAGGCTCCAATCCACGATGCGGATGCGGTGACGATTCCGCGGATGCTCTCGTATCAGGGCAAATTGACGGACAGTCTGGGCAATCCGGTTGCGGACACGACCTACTCGGTCGTGTTCCGGCTCTACACCGTGCCCTCAGGCGGCAGTGCGTTCTGGAACGAGACGCAGACCGTGCGGACCAGGTCGGGGCTGTTCTCGGTTCTGCTTGGCTCGGTCACGCCCATTGGCTCGATGCCGGATGCAGGGGCAGTGTACCTCGGCATGGCAGTTGCGGGCGGGACAGAACTCACCCCACGGCTACGGATAGCCAGCGCGGCCTACGCCTACTTGACCGAGCGGGCCGCGAACTCCGACCTGTTGCAGGGCCAAGATACGAGCTACTTTGCCAAGGCAACGCACACCCATGCATTTGTCGACAGTTCGCGCATCGCGGCCGGGAGTCACCGTCTGCAGGGCAAGGATACGACCGGTTTTGTCCGCACCGGGCAGGCGAACTCGGTTACCAGCGGTATGATCGTGGACGGCACTATTGCCGGGGCGGACCTGAATCAGATGGGTGCTGCGACTGGGCAGGTGCTCAAGTGGACCGGCAGTGCATGGGCGCCGCGGAATGACAGCGTTGGCAGCGGCTCAGGTGACAATGCCTGGATACGAGTTGGGTCGGACAGCGTACTCTACACGATTCGCCGATTGGGTCTCGCCCGGGGAGGCGCCAACAACATGCTCCACGGTGGGGATGCGTACACCCACGTGAACTTTGGTAACGCGTGCACCACGGGTACCGCTGGTCAGAATCGTGCCTACTGCGTGGTTGCTGGCGGCCAAGGTAATGTGGCAGGTGCGAGCTGGACTACCGTGGGGGGCGGGTCCTACAATCGGGCGACTGGTGCAAACGCCACTGTTGCTGGCGGCGCAGCAAATCAGGCGACTCTGTCAGCAGGGACAGTGAGCGGTGGCGCTAACAACCGAGCCACTGGTCAATACGCGGTTGTTGCGGGCGGGTCAGCCAACACTGCCAGCGGTGCGTATGCCAGTGTGGCTGGCGGCAATGCCAATGTTGCCTCCGGCTACTGTGCGGCTGTTGTCGGTGGCGAGTCTGACACCGCGGTTGGGTTCCGCGCTGCGGCGTTCTCGGGTTACGCTAACAAGGCAGGCGACGCCGTCGAAGATACCGGGGCGGTAATCTGCGGTGGCGACAGCAACCAGGCGACCGGCATAAGGTCCTTTGTTGGAGGAGGTAAGCGGAACTCTGCCGCAGGTAACGCAGCAGCAGTGCTTGGCGGCTCAGGCAACGAGGCGACCGGAGATTCGGCCACCATCGGTGGCGGCAGCAGGAACAAAGCGTCAGGTTACCGAGCGGTGGTCTGTGGCGGCATTGGTAACGAGGCCCAAGATGTGGGTTCGATTGTGGTGGGCGGGTACGAAAACATCGCTTCTGGTCGTTCGTCTCTTATCGGCGGTGGTTTCGGCAACTACGCTTCCGGCCTCTGCGGAGCAGTGCTGGGGGGACAGTACAACCGTGCAGATGGTAGCTGTGCAGTTTGCGTAGGCGGGGGCGGGAATGGCGCCCGAGGTCCCGTATCAACCGTGGTCGGCGGCAGTGGCAATGAAGCTGACAGCGAATACACCTTCGTTGGCGGCGGCACATTGAATCGTGCGGCGGGGCAATATGCGGTCGTTACCGGAGGAGGCAACAACACTGCCGTTGCCATCCGTGCGACTATCGGTGGCGGCCAGCTCAACCACGCGGTTGGACGCAACTCCACAATCCCGGGCGGCTACGCTGATACCGTGCTGGCAGTGGATGGCTTTGCCGGCAACGGCTACTGCCACGTGCTGGCCGGACACAATAACTCGGCTGCATTCAATGGTCAGACCACGACTGCTTCCAACCAGACACGAGTCGGCACTCTTTCCAAAGCCTCGGGGACGTTCACGATTGACCATCCGCTTGACCCGTACGGCAGGATTCTCAATCACTACTTCATTGAAGGACCGGAGATGCTCAACGTCTATCGCGGCAGCGTCGTGCTGGACGCTGCCGGCAGGGCCGAGGTAAGCCTGCCAGACTACTTCGATGCGCTGAACCGGAATCCCCACATCCAGCTCACCGGCGTGGGCACATTCGAGGTCTATGTTGCGAAAAAGGTCACGGACAACCGATTCGTCATCGGCGGCAAGCCGGGCACCGAGGTCTTCTGGACTGTCACCGGCGAGCGCAAGGATGTGTCGGCGGAGGTGACAAGACGGATGATGCCGGTCGAGCAAGCCAAGACCGGTGGGCTTGAGGGCAGGATGCTGGACGATGACTTCCTTGCCGGCTGTATGGACCAGCTTGTGCGCGAAGGCAAGGCTCAGGGCATCGACTTTCGCACGGCCGCCGGCAAGGAACACTACCAGAAGACAAGAGAAATGGCCAGAGGGCAATAGGAGGAGCGTGTGAAGACGACATCGGTAGTACTATTGGCTGGCCTGTGCCTGATGGCATGGGCGGTCGGAGACGACAGAAGCGAGAATACAGATGCCATACTGCAGAGCCGTAAGGTCAGCAATGGAGAATGGGCTGCCGGAGTGGGCGCGGATGTCGTCAGCATTCCGCGGATGCTCTCGTACCAGGGCAAATTGACGGACAGTCTGGGCAATCCGGTTGCGGACACGACCTACTCGGTTGTGTTCCGGCTCTACACCGTGCCCTCAGGCGGCAGTGCGTTCTGGAACGAGACCCAGACCGTGCGGACAAAATCCGGGCTGTTCTCGGTCCTGCTCGGGTCGGTGACGCCAATCGGCTCGATGCCGGATGCAGGCGCGGCTTACCTCGGCATGGCCGTTGCGGGTGGAGCAGAACTGACCCCGCGACTGAGAATCGCCAGCGCGGCATATGCGTTCCTGACCGAGCGGGCGGGCAACTCCGACCTGTTGCAGGGTAGGGACACGACGACTTTCTCGCGCGCAGGCCACAATCACGATGCAACGTATGTGAACGAGGGCCAGGCTGATGCTGTTACCAGCGGGATGATTGTCAACGGCACGATTGCGGCCGCGGACCTCGG
>CBFGIY010000139.1:0-3150 GCA_965648935.1 Caldifarciminota bacterium | reverse complement strand
CACGACATCGGCAAGTTCGCTCAGCGCACTGGCCAGCACGCCGGTCACAGCCACCCGGAACTCAGCGCGTGGTTGACGCGCGAGCTGCTCGGTGAGAACTGGCCTGGAACAGAAGAACTGGTGAACACGCATCACCTGAACGAGGCCAAGTCCTCGCGTGTTCCGCGGCTCTCGCTCCTTGTTACGCTGGCTGACTGGCTTTCCTGTGGCGAACGCCGGGACCTGGAACCCGGCGAGACCGGCAGCCCCAAGACCGATACCCTCGTATCCATTTTCTCGTCCCTCAAAGGCGGCAACTCAACCGCTCGGTTTCCCCTGGGCAGACTCCGCGCTGACGGTGCCGTCCTCCCTGCGCCGGAAGCTGCTGTCGATCCAGACAGGTATGCCCGGCTCTGGGATGAGTTCGTCACTGAGGCCAAAAGCATTCTGACCAACGACTTCCCTTGTCAGGTTGAAAGACTCCTTGCCCTGCTGGAAAAGTATGCCCTCTTTATCCCCTCTGCCGCATACAAGAGCTCGCCCGATATCTCCCTCTACCATCACCTCAAGTCCACCGCAGCCATTGCCGCCTGCTTGCATCGGTCCGGCTTCGACATCAAGGCGGTACAGGACGCACTCGATGCCTTCGACACCGACAATGCCGACGCTACAAGACCGGTCGCCTGCCTTGTCGGTGGCGACCTCTCCGGCATCCAGACCTTCATCTACAACCTGCGGGCACGCGGTGCGCTCAAGAGTCTGCGTGGCCGCTCACTCTACCTCCAGCTCCTGCCTGAAACAGTTGCTGCGCTGGTACTCGACGAGTTCGGGCTGACCCGTGCCAACCTGCTCTATTGTGGCGGCGGCCACTTCTACGCGCTGGTGCCGGCCCTGACCGACACTGCTGAACGTATCACTGCCGTCAGCCGCCGGGTGGCTCAAGTCCTGCTCACCGCGCACGGCACCAGACTCAGCCTGACTCTGGCGAGCGAGACCTTGACGGTCAGCGGCGTCACCGGCAAGAACTTTGGCGTGGCCTGGGACCGACTGCACAGCAGACTCGCCCGCGAAAAGAAGCGTCGGTTCGCTCTCCTTCTGGCTCAGCCGGACGGCGTCAACTCGGTTCTTGCCCCGGAAGGAACGGGTGGCGAGAAACCGGCCTGCTCGGTCTGCGGCGAGGAAACCGACCGCAAAGGCAGCGACGGCGAGCCGCTCTGCCTGATGTGCGACAGCTTTGCCGAACTGGGCCGGGACCTGCACGACGCAACAGTACTTGAAGAACGACCCATTGAACCAACGCGGGAACGACCGACCCGGTGCTACGATGTCCTGACTGCACTGGGCCGGCAATACCGCCTGCTTGCCCGGCCTGACCGGCCCGAGCATTCGTCCCTGCTCAACTCAACCGACTTCGCTCAGGCCGGCCTGCGCAGCTTCCGCTTCCTTGCCAAACACGTACCCGAAGGGAAAGAAGGTACGGCCACGCTCGAAGAACTGGCAGAAAAGTCAGCCGGTATCAACCGCTGGGGCGTGCTCCGCCTTGACGTCGATGACCTCGGCGCGACGTTCAAGGACGGGCTCGGCGAGGATCGCTCGGTCTCGCGCCTCTCCATGCTCAGCTACCTGCTCAACTACTTCTTCACTGCCCGGGTTCAGGCAATCGCGCAGGAAGACGACTACAAGAATAGAATCTACCTTGCCTACTCTGGTGGTGACGACCTGTTTGCTGTTGGCGCGTGGTCGGCCCTGCCCGGTTTTGCCCGGCGCATCAGAAAAGAGTTCGGCGATTTCACGTCGAACCGGCTCAGACTTTCAGCCGGCATCTTTGTTGCGCCGTCCGAGAAGTTCCCGGTCTACGAAGCAGCAGACCGCGCCCACGACGCCGAACAGGAAGCAAAGTCGCCCGAGCAGGGAAAGGACCGGATCAGTTTTCTCGAATCGACCGTGACCTGGGACGAACTCGACAAGGCAAAGGCGGTCAAAGACAAGCTGGTCGAGCTGATCGGTAATGAAAACGGCCTGCCCAGGTCCATCCTGACATTCCTGCGCTCAAGCTGGGAACAACAAAAGCAGGCCCAAGAAAACGAAATTCCGATATACCCAATCTGGCGCTTGCTCTATGCGTTCAAGCGCCTCAAATCAAGAAGTAAAGAAGAACTGACCCGCGGCATCGACGACCTCGAACACCGGGTTGTGGTCGGCAACGGCCTCCACCCCCAGCTCGACCTCGTCGTCCGCTGGGCCGAATATGAACTAAGGAGGTAAGATGCAGAATAGACAAACCTTTGCCGGACCGCGGCCGGCTGGCGGTTCCGACAAGTCCGAGCGTATCAGAAAGGCTCTGGCCGGCAGCAGCGCCGACCTTGTGGACTTCGCCCGTGAGACCGGCGAGTACCTTGCTGCGGGCAGCGAACGCGAACGGCTCTCCGTATCCCAGATCCGCAACGTCCTGGATGACATCCAGCGCATGCGCACGTACGACGAGAACCGGCTGCAGATGCTTCGCCCCAAACTCGCCTACGCTGCGGGCAGGCACCAGGGCAAGGTTAAGGACTTGCAGAACATCGTCGACACCGCAATCAAGATGACCAACGCCTCGAACTTCAAGCACTTCAAGAACCTCATCGAGGCCATTGTCGGCTATCATCGCTACTACGGCGGAAAGTGAGGAGCAGTGTCAACTCTGATTGGCAAAGCAATCGTTCGTTCGGACATCAGACTTGTCACCGGTACGCGCGTCGGTGGTTCTCAGGGCGGCCTCAAGATCGGCGGCGTCGACCTGAACGTCATCACCGACCCGCTGGGCAGACCCTATATCCCCGGCTCATCGGTCAAAGGCAAGCTTCGGTCGTTGGCGGAACGTGCGCTGCGGTCACAAATCAACGACCGCGGCACACATTCCTGTCGCGGGGTTGAAGACTACCGCAAATGCGTCGTCTGTCGGATTTACGGTACGCTTCAGAGTTTCGACGGAGTCGCTACCCTTACGAGACTGGTGGCTCGCGATGCTTTCCTCGACGAGTCAAGCATTACCGAGGAAATGCGCGCCAGCATTGACATGGAGTTCACCGAAGTGAAGTTCGAAACCGCCATCGACCGCATCAGTGGCACCGCGCTCAAAGGCAGCCTGCGTCAGGTTGAGCGCGTGCCGGCCGGTGCAGTCTTCCGGCC
>CBFGIY010000138.1:0-3244 GCA_965648935.1 Caldifarciminota bacterium | reverse complement strand
GCGTTATCACCACGTCGTCGCTTCTGACTTCTGCCGCAAGCATCGCGGGCAGTTCATCCGTTTCCTCGACAAGGCGCACCTTCGGCCGGGCCCGGCCCCGCGCCTCGATCGCGCGCACTATCAGGCCCGCGTCGACTCCCGGAATCGGCGCCTCCGACGCCGCGTAGATGGGCGTCACGACTACCTCGTCGGCCGCATCGAAGCAGTCCGCGAACTCGTCCGCCAGTAGCTGGGTGCGCGTGTAACGGTGCGGCTGGAACACCACGACTATGCGCCGGTCAGGCAGGGCGTTGCGCAGCGCCTCGAGCGTTACCCTTATCTCCGTCGGGTGATGGCCGTAGTCGTCGAACACGGTCACGCCCGCCTTCTCGCCGACGCGCTCGAGCCGGCGGTGCACGCCCGAGAAGACGCGCAACGCGCCGGCCATCGTCTCGAAATCGATGCCCAGTTCGGTCCCGACCGCGATAGCGGCCAGGGCGTTGGCCACGTTGTGCCGGCCCGGCATCGGCAGGTTGAACCGGCCGACCTCGCGCCCGCCCAGGGTGACCGTGAACGCCGACGAGAACGCGTAGAGCTGGACCTCGCGCGCGCCGAAGTCGGCCGCGCTGTCCAGGCCGTATGTCACGACCCGGCGCTTCACGCGGGCGCGTATCGCGCGCACCGCCGGCGAGTCGGTGCACAGCACGACCGCGCCGTAGAACGGCGCGCGGTTGACGAATCTTATGAACTCGCGCTTGATGTCGGCCAGGTCGTGGTACACGTCAAGATGCTCGCGCTCGATGTTGGTCACCACCGCCACGGTCGGATAGAGCACAAGGAAAGAGCGGTCGCTCTCGTCGGCTTCGGCCACCAGGTATTCGGACTGGCCGAGCCGCGCCCCGGCGTCGGCGGCGAGCACCCGTCCGCCGACAACCGTCGTCGGGTCCATCCCGGCCCGCTCCATGATGTGCCCGACCAGCGAGGTGACTGTCGTCTTGCCGTGGCTGCCCGATATCGCAATGGCGTACTTCATCCGCATCAGCTCGGCCAGCATCTCGGCCCGGCGGATGACCGGCACGCCGCGCTCCCGCGCCGCGACCAGTTCCGGGTTCTCGGAACTCACCGCCGACGAGTAGACCACCACCTGCGCATCAGCGCAATTCTCCGCCGCATGGCCGAGAGCGACCCGGATCCCGGCCTCGGCCAGCCGCCGCGTCACGTCGCTCTCCTTGAGGTCTGAGCCGGTGACCTCGAAACCCAGGTTGGAAAGCACCAGGGCGATGCCCGACATCCCGACCCCGCCGATGCCGACAAAGTGCACCCTTTTCAGGCGGCCAAACATTCCCTTATCCTCTCGGCTATCGCGCGCCCTGCATCGGGTCGGGCAAGCGCGCGCGCCGCGCTCTCCATCGCGCGGCGGGCATTGGTGTCTCCCATCAGTCCGTTGATCGTCGCGGTCAGCCCGGACAGGCGGGCCTGGTCCAGTTTGATTGCGCAGCCGGCCGTCTCCAGGCACGCGGCGTTGGCGTCCTGGTGCCGGTCGGTGGCATATGGGAAAGGTACAAGCACGGCAGGGATGCCGAAGGCAACTAGTTCTGAGAGAACCATGCCGCCTGCCCGGGATACCGCAATCGTCGCCCGCCGGTAAAGCTCCTCCGGCCGGGCAGTGTACTCGATGACCTCGCAGTTGCGCGTCCGCACCAGCGCGCGGATAGACTGGTAGTCGCGCCGGCCCGCGAGAATGATGAAACTGAGATTGGTCAGCGCCGCAGCCGCGTCCAGGCCGGCCAGTGACAACGCGCGCGCTCCGCCCGAGCCGCCGAGCACGAGCACGGTGCGGCCGTCGTCCGACCGCTCGAGGCGCTCGGTCAACGTACGGCGGAGCGGGTTGCCCGTCACGCTGTGGCGGCCGGGAAACTCGTCTGCCGGCGCGAAACCGAGAAAGGACTCCCGCGCCCCGCGCGCGAACAGGCGCGTCACCCGGCCGGGAACGCAATTCTGCTCCAGGAGAAAGTAGCCGATGCCTAGGACCACCGCCGCGGCCAGCACCGCGGCCGATGCGAAACCGCCGGTGGCGACCACCGCATCAGGCCTGACCCGGCGCAGCATAGCCAGCGCCCGGAACAGACCAGCCGCGGCCAGTCCCACGGCCCGCGCTTTCGCGCCAAGCCCCTTGCCGAAGAACCCGGCCGCCGCCAGCGGCTCGAACTCGAAACCGTGTTCGGCCGCGAGTACCGACTCGGGCGAGTCGGGCCGGCCCACCCAGCGCACCTCAAGGCCAAGGTCGCGCAACTCGATGCCCAGTGCCAGAGCCGGGTAGATGTGGCCGCCGGTCCCGCCTGAAGCGATGAGCACCATCATCACCAGTTGCGGCGCGGCTCCGAGAGAACCATCCGCGCCCGGCCGAACCGGGATATGTTGAGCAGCACCCCGGCGGCGAAGAGATTGGTCACCAGCGCCGTGCCGCCGTAGGACACGAACGGCAGCGGCTGCCCGGTCGTGGGGATCAGGCCAAGCGTCACGCTGACGTGAACCACCGCGTAAAGGAAAAGCATCAGGCTGATGCCGTAGCCCAGGTACTGGCCGAAATCCGAAGTGGCCCGCCGCCCGATGCGCATCCCGCGGAAGAACAGCACGCCGTAGAGCAGGAAGATCGCCAGCGACCCGAGGAAGCCGAACTCCTCGCCGATCGAGGCGAAAATGAAGTCATTGTGCATCTTGGGCAAGAAGTGGTACTTCTGCTTGCCCTCTCCCAGCCCGGTGCCGGCCAGCCCGCCTGAGCCGATCGCGATGAGCGACTGCTCCTGGTGATAGCGCTGGCCGCTGACAAACTTGGTCCAGCGCTGGCGGGCATAGGGCACGAACAGGATGGTCAGCACGATCGCCAGAGTCCCGGCCAGCGCGATCTGGCCGAGGTAGATGCGTCTGACCCCGGCGAGGAAAAAGAGGCCGAATGTCGACATCGCCATTATCGCGGCCGTCCCGATCGCGGGCTGAGCCAGGGTCAGGCCGATGACGCCCAGTGCAACCAGGCCCGGTTTGAGCACGGAATTGCGCCAGCCCCAGACCTTGCCTGTCTCGCGCAGGCCCGCGAAGTAGGCGGCCAGCCAGATCAGCAGCACGAACTTGGCGAACTCGGCCGGCTGTATCGTGCCGATGACCTTCACCCTTATCCAGCGCCGCGCGTCGCCGGCCGCGAGCCCGAGCGCCAGAGTGACGACCATCAGTGCCAGCGTGGCAGCCAGAAACCACCACCGGCACCGCC
>CBFGIY010000137.1:0-3257 GCA_965648935.1 Caldifarciminota bacterium | reverse complement strand
CGCGCTTCCCTGTTCAGTTCCGCGTCGGTGCGGCGCAGGTAGCGCGGCTCGAGGTCGGCCACGCTGTCGGTGATGCCGGCGGCGATGTCGGCCGCGGCGAGCCGCGCGACCGCGGCCGGCGCGGGCGCCGAGATACCTGAGTCGCGGCAGTCAAACCCGGCTGCGGCGAGTCTTTCCCGGCACAGGGCCGCGCCGCTGCCCGCGAGGTGGAGCGGGCCGTCCCCGGCCGCCGCGCCGAGCCAGCCGGTCAGCGCTTCGAGGTCAACCACGGCCGGGCCGAGCCGGAGCGCGGCGCCGCCATGCAGCGCGGCATAGACCTGGCCCTTGCGCGCGTCGATGAGCGCGAGCGTCGGGATGTCAGTGCCCGCGGTCGCGGCCAGCGCGGCGAGCGTGTCGACTCCGCGCAGGGGGCAAGACCGGACCAGGGCAAGCGCCTTGGCCGCGGCCAGGCCGACGCGCAGGGAGGTGAACATGCCGGGCCCGGCCGCGACGCCGATGCCGTCCAGGCCGGAGGGCGCGAGCGTGAGCGCGCGGTCGAGCAGGCCGACAATCACTTCGTTGTGGCCGGTGCCCGGGCCGAGCGACTGCTCGAACAGCACCGAGCCGCCCTGCACGAGCGCGACACCCGTCCAAAGGCCGCTGGTCTCGATGCCGAGAATCACCGGTTCAGGCATCTTTGTCGATTCGGTTCAGGCGCATTATCGCGGCGAGGCCGCGGCAGACCAGGTCCGGGTCGTGTGCGGTCGGGCCGGGCAGGAACCGCCGGGCAGTCCCGGCCGCGCCGCCGGTTATGACCGTCTTGAGCGGCGTGCCGGCGGCCGCGGCGCAGGCGTCGAGTATCGCGGCGAGGCCGCCCGAGAGCAGCAGCCCGAGCCCGAGATCGAGCGCTGACTGCGTGCCGCGGCCGAGCCTGCGCCGGGCCGGGACGGGCCGGGCCGCGGGCAGGGCCGGGCAGAGCGTGCCGGGCAGGAGGGCAAGGCCGGTGATGCCGGGCAGGATGTACCCGCCGCGAAACACGCCGGGCGCGGTAACGACATTGACCGTCGTCGCGGTGCCGAAGTCCAGCGCGACGAGGTCGGTCTTCCAGCGGGACCAGGCCCCGACCGCGGCGCAGACCCGGTCCAGCCCCAATTCGTCGCGCGGGTAGTCAAACTCAAGCCCGGTCGGGGTAGCGGGCCTGAGGATGAAAGGGTCAAGGCGATACTCGCTCTTGAGCCGGCGGCGCCACGCCGGCAGGTAGTCTTCGCGCACCGAGACGATGCCCAGCGCGCCCGGGCGCAGTCCGGGGAGGCGGGCGGCGCGCGCGGCCGACGAAGGGTACGCGGCGCGGATGACAGCGCGCCGGCCGGAAAAGGCGACCAGCCGCGTGCTCGTGTTGCCGATGGCGACGGTGACAATCACGACAGGCGGCGGGCCTGGCCGCTGGAAAGCACGACGATGTTCCCGCTGTCGGTACGCAGGACGATGCGGCCCTCGCTGTCGAGGTCAACGACCGTGCCGACGTGGCGGCGCAGCAGCGTCGCGACCTCGACCCGGCGGTGGAGCACGGCCGAGCGTTCCTTGATTTCCTTCACCAGTTCGGCAGTGCCGTTCTCCGCGACCGAGGAGAGCAGCGCGAAGAACTCGTCAAGCACCGGTTCGAGCAGTTCGAGGCCGTCGTGGGTCCGGCCGGTGAGCTGCAACAGCGACACCGCGTCGGGCAGCTCGGGCGGAAACTCGGCCTGGTTGACGTTCAGCCCGACCCCGACCGCGACCGCGTCGCGCCGGCGCTCGCAGAGGATGCCGCATAGCTTGCGGTCCTTGACCGTGATGTCGTTGGGCCAGCGAATCCGCGCCTCGATGCCGGTCGCGCCGGAGAGCGCGCGGGCGAGCGCGAGCCCGATGATGCTGGTGACAGATTCCATCTGGGCCGGCTCGGTCGGGAACAGAAGCAGCGAGAAGGTCAGGCTGTCGTCGTCTGAGTACCACGGCCGGCGAAACCGGCCCCGGCCCCGTGTCTGGCGTCGGGCGACGATGAGTGCCGGCTCGCGCTTCTCGGCGAGCGCGAACGCGTGGTCATTGGTCGATGTGACCGTGTCAAGCAGGTGGACTTTGCCGAACCGGGCCAGCCGCGCGAGAGCCGGGCCGGGCAGTCCTGCGGGGCTGGGCATCTTCGGCTACTCGGCGGCGAGCCGGACAAGCTTGAGCCCGGCCGCGCTGTTTGCGGTCCGCGCGAAGTAGACGCCGGGCGGCGCTGGCCTGCCGGCCGCGTCGCGCCCGTCCCAGAGCCACGCGCCCCGGGACTCGGGCCGAATCTCACGCACGATCCGGCCGTCCGGCCCGAACACCAGCAGCGGCTCGGCCGCACCCGCGCCGGCGAACCGCACCGGGCCGCGCCCGGGATTGGGCCAGGCGCGCAGCGCGGCCCGCGCCCGGGACTGGCCGGGTTCGGCGAGCGCGACCGGCGTCGTGTTCAAGAAGAGATGGTTGCCGTAACTGCGCACCCAGTTGGTCACGCCGAGGTCACAGCGGCCGGACCAGCGGTAGAGGATTTTGACATTGCCGGTGCCGGCCGGCGGCGGAGTGGCAAAACTCACCCACGCGCCCTGCGGGTCGGCGCAATAGCCGGAGAAAGGCACGCGCGCGCCGCCGACGGTCACGCTGTCGAGAAACTGCAGGGGCGCGCGCGCGGCGCGAAACAGCTTGCGCGCGCCGTCGCCGTCAAAGACATCGACGCCCGCCTGCAGGTGGTCGTTGTTGGCCTCGGTCCAGCTCAGCGCCTCGCAGACGAGATTGTTGGGGTTGGCCGGAGACCAGGACCAGGTCGGCGCCGTGTCGAGCACGCCGCCGCGGTTCTCAAACACCACGACCGGTTCCCACCAGCCGCCCGCGGCCAGCTCAGGAAAGCCGTCGCCGTTGGCGTCGCCCCAGGCCACGCACGACGAGTAGCGCCGGCTCGAAAGCATCGTGAAAGCGGCGATGGTGTCGAGCCGGCCGGCGTTGTTGTGATAGACCTTGATGCTGTTGGGCTCGCCGGTCTGGTTGTTGGACGCGACCGCGAGGTCCAAAAAACCGTCGCGGTCATAGTCGCCGAACTCCAGGCGCAGGACCCAGCCGACTCCGGCGCGCGCGGTCCACGCGGGCGTATCTTCGAGCGCGCCGTTGTTGTTGCGGTACATCACGACCTTGCCCCAGTTCTGGGCGTTGTTGACCTGCCCGACAAAGAGCTCGAGGTCGCCGTCGTTGTCGATGTCGGCGAAGCGCACCGCGTCCGAGGC
>CBFGIY010000136.1:0-3311 GCA_965648935.1 Caldifarciminota bacterium | reverse complement strand
CCCGAGACGGCCACGGCGAGCGCCGGGCGTCGCTCGAAGGGTCCAAGCGCCTCGAGCAGCGCCGCGAACTCGTCGGCGCCCAGCGGCTCAACCAGTGCAGCCAGCCCCGACCTTGCCCCGGACCGCGGCCTGCTTGACCGGCGCCGGGGCGTTCGGATGGCGCCGCTCCAGCTCGCTGAAGGTCTGGCAGGCCTCGGCACGCTTGCCGATCTGGGTCAGCGCCAGACCCATCTTGAGCAGGTTCTCCGCCGCGCGTGGCGCCTCGGGGCCGTAACTCTGATAGTTCCGCGCGAACAGGGCGGCCGCTTGATCGGCGTCGCCCTCGACGAAATAGGTCTCGGCCAGCCAGTACGCGGCGCCGGGCGCGAGGCTGTCGTCCGGGTACTGCCGCAGGAAAGTCTCGAGCTCCGCCCGCGCCCGCGCGAAATCGCCGCGCTGGAGCAGGTCGAGGGCGGCGTCGTAATGGCCTTTCGGCGTATCGGGCACGGTCGCCGGCGGCGGAGGCCGGTCCAGTGCTCCAGGATCGATCCGGCCGAGGACGAAGCCCTGCTCCGCCGCGGCGTCCGGCCGCGGCGGCTCGACCGCGCCGACATCCGGATCCTCCTCGGGCAGCATCGGCGTCGGTGGCGCGTCCGCCGTGGCCGTGGCCGTCGGCGACTCCGCCACGGCAGGCGGCACGGCCTCGCCACCGCGCAGGCGCAGGTCGAGATCGGCGATCAGCTTGTCGAGCCGCGCCTGCGTCTGTCGGTCGGCGTACTCGAGCTCCTCGAGCCGTCCGGTGAGCCGCCGCAGCTCCTCCTCGAGCCGGCTGAGCCGAACCTCCAGCGCGGCGAGCCGGCTCGGATCGGCCTGCGCCTGGGCGAGCAGGAGCCCGCCCAGCTCGCCGGTCGCCGTGCGGAGCTCGCCCGACGCGGCGCGGGTCGTTGCGGTCGGCTGCGCAAGTCCGACCGATGGCGCGAGCAACACGGCCAGCGCCACGGCGGCCCGAGCGGCTCCTCGCAGGCGCATCAGTTGGTCAGCGTCACCACCGTGACGGCGCGCCGGTTCAGCGCGTGCGCGGCGTCGTTGTCGCCCGGATCGGCTGGGCGCTCCTCACCGTAGCTGGTGGTCTGCAGGCGGCTCGGCGCGACGCCGAGCGCCTCGAGATAGTTGCGCGCGGCCGTCGCGCGGCGCTCGCCGAGAGCGAGGTTGTACTCGCGCGTGCCGACCGAATCCGTATGGCCCTCGATGGTCGCCCGGACCTCGGGGAACTGCTGCAGCCATGCGGCCTGACGCTGGAGCGTCTCGCGCCCGGCCTCGTCGATCACCGAGCTGTCGAAGGCGAAGAACACCCGGTCGCCGACATTGACCTCGAAGTCCGCCGAGCTGCCGGGCGTGACCGCGCCGAGCTCGCCGCTCGCCACGCCGCTGCCGAAGCCGCTGCCGAGGTCGGAGCTGCCGACGGCGGCATCACCATTGGTCGAGCCGGATCCGGACAGCGTTTCCTCGCTGGTTGAGCTGCAGCCGGCGGCAACAAGAAGGCTCATGGCCAGGACGGCGAGCTTGCGCATCGTTCGTTGTCCCGCGGGCGCCCGGCGTCGCCGATCTCCGCCCGCACCAGGGTTGGGCGTTTGGGGCAAGAAGTCCATGATGGACACCACGTCTGCTTACAGGACGGCCGGTCAGGGAATCAAGCGCGACCAGTCCGGATCGGACGCGTCGAGGGGTGTCGGCACGCTCCGCTCGTTGTACCCGGTGAGGTCGATCGTCATCAGCCGCGAGCTCCCGCCGCGGGCCTCGCGAGTGAACAGGATGATGCGCCCGTTCGGCGACCAGCACGGGCTCTGGTCAAGGGGGCTGCGCGTGATCAGGCGCTCGTCGCTGCCGTCCGGACGCATCACGCCGATATGGAAGTTGCCGCCCTTGATGTTGGTGAAGGCGATGAAGTCGCCGCGCGGCGACCAGGCCGGGCTGCCGTAGCGCCCCTGCCCGTAGGAGATCCGCCGCGCCTCGCCGCCGTTGCGGCCCATCACATAGAGCTGGGGCGTGCCGCCACGATCCGAGTTGAAGCAGATCTGCGCGCCGTCCGGCGAGAAGGTCGGCGAGGTGTCGATCGCCGGGCTGTCGGTCAGGCGCCTCGCCGGGCCGCCAGCGGCCGGAACGGCGAAGATGTCGGAGTTGCCCCGCGAGGCGACGGTGACGAGGATGGTGCTGCCGTCCGGCGAGAATCGTGGGCTGAAGGTGAGTCCGTCGAGGTCGAGCAGCGGCCGGGTCGGGCCGCCGGTGAGCTCGCCCAGGTAGACCCGCGGCTGGGTCCCGCGATACTCGATGAAGGCGATGCGCCGCCCGTCGGGCGAGATTTGCGGCGTCAGGACGAGGTTGCTGCCGTCGGTGAGGAAGCGGTGGTTGGCGCTGTCCTGGTCCATGATCGCGACGCGCTTGACCCGCCGCGCCGCGGGACCGGTCTCGCTGATGTAGACGATGCGGCTGTCGAAGTAGCCCCGCTCGCCGGTCATCCGCTCGTAGACCACGTCCGAGATCTTGTGCGCGATGCGGCGCCACTGGTCGGTGCTGCTGTCGAAGCGCATCCCACGAAGCTGCGAGCCGGCGAACACGTCCCACAGCCGGAACTCGACCGCCACGCCCTGTGGGCCGGGTCCGACCGTCCCGGCGACCAGCGCCTGCGCGTTGATCTGCCGCCAGTCCGCGAAGCGCGGCACATCGCGCAGCTCGTCGGCCGACTGGATGTAGGCGGCACGGTCGATCACCCGGAAAAGCCCGGAGCCCTGCAGGTTCGCCGCGATGACGTCGGCGATGGCGGAGCCGAGGTCCTCACGGCCCGGCGCGCTGCCGGCGAAGCGGCTGACGGCGATCGGCACGGGCTCGACATTGCCGCGTGTGATGTCGACGCGGAGCTGGGCGCGCACGGCGCTCGGCGCGGCTACGGCGACAGCGCCGGTCACCATGCCGCCGAGCACCGACCGCCGCGAGAGGCCGGGGCTCATCCGGTCATCTGCGACGGGTCGAAGTTGAAGATCACATTGCGCCATACGTCGTACGACTCCGCGGGCAGCTTGAGGGGCGAGCAGGCGCGCACGGCACGCACGGCGCTCTCGGCGAAGGCACGAAACAGCGGGTCGCCGTTGAGGCGCGCCTCGTCGAGCGGCACGACCGAGCGGACATTGCCGTCCGGACCCATCACGATGTTGAGCTCGGCGCGCATCCGCCCGGCGTCCTGGGCTCCGATCGGGATCCGCCAGCAGGGCGTCACCTGACGGCTGATCATCGCGGCGAGCTGGGCCGCGTTGGCCGCCGCGTCCGCCCCGTCGTCG
>CBFGIY010000135.1:0-3363 GCA_965648935.1 Caldifarciminota bacterium | reverse complement strand
GGCGTTGACCGCGAAGCTCGAGGACGCCGAGGAAGACCCGAAGTCCAAGTGACAATTTCTGAGGGCAGGAGACTGAGGCGATGAGTTCGACCGCGGTTCACGTGCTGGTGCTGGGGCTCTACCTGGCGCTGCTTTTTGTCATCGGTCTGGTGGCGCGACGGCAGGCGAAGTCGGCGGCCGGGTTCTACCTGGGCGGAAGGTCTATCGGGCCGTGGGTGACCGCGTTCTCGTTCGTGGCGGCATACTTCTCGTCGGTGGTCATCATCGGCGGCGGCGGGTTCGGGTACAAGTTCGGCATGGCGACGCTGTGGGTCGGCGCGACCAACGTGCTGGTCGGCACGCTGTTGGCCTGGGTCGTGCTCGGGGCGCGCACCCGCGTGATGACCGGACGGCTGGAGTCAATCACGATGCCGGACTTCTTCGCCCGCAGGTTTGCCGCGCCCGAGGCGCGGGTGATTTCGGCCGCGGTTGTGACGGTGTTCCTCGTGGTGTACAGCGTGTCCGTGGTGCAGGGGATGGGCAACGCTTTCGCGGTGCTGGTCGGCCTGCCCTACGCGTGGGGCGTGCTCGCTTCGGCCCTGATAATCGTCGCCTACGTGGCGCTGGGCGGGTATGTCGCGGTGGTGTGGACCGGGTTCGTGCAGGGCATCATAATGATCGTCGGGCTGGCCCTGCTCGCGGTGCTGGCCACGGCGCGCGTCGGCGGGCTTTCGGCCGTGTTCGCGCGGCTGGGCGCAATCGATGGCGGCAAGTTCCTCCAGACACCGGGCGTGTGGGGCTGGCCCGGGCTGGTGTCGTACTCCGCGATCGTGTCGCTGGGCGTGTGGGGGATGCCGCAACTGATGACCCGGTTCTATTCCATCAAGAATGTCAAGGTGATGCGGCTGGGCACGGTCGTGGCGACAGTCGGCGGCACGATGGCGCTGTTGCCCTACTTCTCGGGCGCGCTGGCGCGGGTGCTCTTTCCCGACCTCGCGAGCGCGGACCAGGCGATACCGATGCTGGTCAAGACCGTGATGCCGAGCTGGGCGTCGGCCGTGTTTCTGGCCGGGGTCATCGCGGCCGGGATGTCGACGTTCGCCGCGGTGCTGCTGGTGTCGGTCAGTTCGCTTGTCAAGGACCTGGTGCGCGATGGTTTCGGGGCGCGGCTGTCGGGCTCAACCGAGGTCGCGCTTTCGCGGGCGGTATCGGTGGCGGTCGGGCTGGCCGCGGTCGCGGTCGCGCTCAAGCCGCCGGCGATGATACTGGTCATCACCGGGTTTGCCTGGGCCGTGATTGCCTCGACGACGCTCTGGTCCTACGTCTTCGGCCTGTACTGGCGGGGCGCGACGCGCGCGGGCGTGGCCTGCTCCATGGTCGGCGGCTGCGTCACCGCGCTGGCCTGGATGGCGCTGAAGAATCCGCTCGGCCTGCACGGCTTCATACCGGGTATCGCGGTGTCGCTGGCGCTGTTGCTCGTGGTCAGCCTGGTCACGAAGCGGCCGGAGCCGGCGCTGCTTGACTCCGCGTTTGGCGTCCGGCCGGGTCGGGCCCGCGCAGAGTAGCCGACCGGCGACAGGCCGGTCACGTCCAATGGACAACTGACAGGACAGCGGGATTCGGGCCGCGGTCAGGCCGCGGGCCGGACCGTGAGCTCGCCGGCGAGGTCGGTCTGGAACAGGCGGCGGACGTCGTCGGGCGAGAGCTTCGGGTCGCCGAGCAGGACCATCAGCTTGACCAGCGCGGCCTCGGGCGTGATGTCGTAACCGGAGATGACGCCGGCGTCGAGCAGGCGGCATCCGGCCTCGTAGCGGCCGAGGTCGACCCGGCCGCCGAAGCACTGGGTGACCGCGACCACGACCACGCCGCGCCGGACCGCATCGGAAATCGGGCCGAGCACGCGTTCGTCCGAGGGTACCGTGCCCATCCCGTAGGTCTTGAGAACGATGCCGCGCAGGTTCGCGTCGCCGAGGATGTGGCCGAGGAGCGAGCCCTGCTGGATGCCGGGGAAGAAGCTGACCGCGACGACGTTGGACTCCAGGTCCGTGCGCAGGCAGAGCGGACCCGAGGGCGCGGGCCGGATTGCGCCGGAGTGGACGATGATGCGCTCGCCGGCCCAGGCCAGGTCAGGGTAATCGGGCGAGGAGAAGGCGTTGAATCCCGAGGCGGTGACCTTGCGCGCGCGGTTGCCGCGCAGGAGCTTGTCGCCGAAGAACACGCTGACCTCGGGCACCAGCGGCAGCCCGGAGTAACCCGAGTTGGCGAAGAGCAGGGCAGTGAGCAGGTTCTGAAGCGCGTCGTTGCGGATGTTGTGCAGGTGCGAGAGCTGGGCGCCGGTGAGGACCACTGGCTTGGCGAGGTTTTCGAGCATCAGGCTCAGCGCCGAGGCGGTGTAGACCATCGTGTCGGTGCCGTGCAGGACCACGAACCCGGCATAACGGTCGTAGTTGTCGGCAATCGCGCGGGCGATTCTCACCCAGTAGTCGGGGCCGATGTTGCAGGAGTCGAGCGGCGGCAGGGAGGCGCCGTCGACCGGGAAGCCGATGTAGCGGGCATTGGGCCGGCCGTCGGCGAGGACGGGGTTGAGCGAGGACGTTCGCGAGCGGAACTCGTCCCAGCTCACCGTCACCAGCGGGCTGCGGGGGTTCTCGGGGTCGCGCGGCATCGAGCCGATCGTGCCGCCGGTGTAGACCACCAGCACCCGGCCCGGGTCAGTGACTGCAGTCTGGTTCATCTCGAGCGTGATGCTACCCGCCCGTCGTGGCCAGGTCAATCAGTCGTTGGCTGGCTGAGTTCGACCAGGACCCCGCCGGTTGAGGACGGGTGGACAAACGCGACGCGGGTGCCGTGGGCGCCGGGCCGCGGCGTCTGGTCAATCATCTTCACGCCGGCCGCGACCAGCCGCGCGCAGAGCGAATCGATGTCGTCGACTTCGAAGCAGATGTGGTGCAGGCCCGGGCCGCGCTTCTGGAGGAACCTGGCGATGGGCGCGTCCGGCGCGGCGGGCTGGACCAGCTCGACACTGGAGTCGCCGACCGGGATGAAACCGACCTCGACCTTCTGGCTTGCCACGGTCTCGCGGCCGGACAGTCTGAGTCCGAGCAGTCCGGTGTAGAACGCGGCGGCCGCGTCGAGCGCGGGCACGGCGACCGCGACGTGGGCGATGCGCTTAACCACGGTGACCTCCGGTTGCGTGAACCCCGAACACCTCACGCAGGGCGTCGGATATCTCGCCGACCGTCGCGCGGGCGCGGACCGCCGCGATCACGGGCGGCATCAGGTTGGCTTCTCCGCGCGCGGCTTCGGCCAGGTCGGCCAGCGCGCGCGCAAGAGCCGCCGCGTCGCGGCGCGCGCGGTACGCGGCGAGCTCTCCGGGGCGGCGCG
>CBFGIY010000134.1:825-3409 GCA_965648935.1 Caldifarciminota bacterium | reverse complement strand
GAGCGGCCCTCCGACCAACGGCGCGACCGTCCGCAGCCGGCTGATCTGGTCCGGCCGCGACGGCGAGAAACCCGGCGAGCTGGGCACGACCCTCGGCGACATCGCCTTCGAGTGGACCGTCCCCGACCGCCCCTTCGTCTACCCCCGCGTCCAGGGCTGGGGGGCGAATCGGATTACGTGGGAAGAGAAGTAAATATGGAGTGCGGCGACGCAGTCGCCGCTTTGGCTCTCCGACTATGCCCAACAAACGGGTCATCCTATCCCGCATTATTCATGAAGCCGCGTGACAGGCGGTCCTCGGACGCATTTCGGCGGGCGGTGGGGTTGCCGGTCGCAGCGAAGGGTCGGGATCGGCCTGGGTTCGGTTGATCGCAGCCGTGAATGGGCCCGGAATGGCCTTCCGGCTCAGGTGAGGCGCAGACCGGCGGCGGGCAAGGAAGGCGAGGCGTATGATCTGGGCGGGCGAGTCAGGTGGTCAGAGGTGGCGGATGCAGCCGCAGGACTGCCCGGTGCACCTGGGTCAGCACCTGGGGCAGCGGGAAGCCCTCGGCCAGGTGCACCCATACCCGGCGGACCGTCCGGCGCACCCGCGCGCCGATCTTGATCAGCCGCGAGCGGATCGTCTCGACCGACGCGGTGGCCAGTTCCGTCCCGGCCAGCATGTCCCGGTAGGCCCGCATCAGATTGTGCGCCACGGCCGTCAGCACCAGTCGGAAGGCGTTGGCGGTGAATCGCCGGCAGCTCAGCCGGTCCATCGACAGGCCGTTCTTGAACTCGTCGATGAACGTCTCGGCCGTGCCGCGGTCGTCGTAGACCGGCCACAGTTCCCGCGGCGTGCCTTTACAGTTGGTCACCACAAACCGCCGGTTGGTTCCCTGGTCGTTGGCCTCGACCTTGTAGAGGATGCGTCTGGGGTGAGCCCAGCTTCCGGCCTGGTGGGTGAAGCCTCCGCGCCACCGGCAGGGCTCGCCGTCGCGCTCGAAACGTTCGGTCAGCCAGTCCAGGGCCCACTTGGTCCTTTGTTTAAGCGGCTCGGAGGCCACAAAGCCGATGAGGTACTCCAGGGCGTTGTCCTCACAGAATCGGTAGAGCACGGGCGTGGCGAAGCCGGCGTCGGCGCGAATCAGGATCTCCACGTCGGGCCACCTGGCCCGCAACGCGGCGATGACGGGCTTGAGCAGTTGCACGAGGCGGTGGGCGGCGTCGACGTTGCCGCCTCGCAGCCGCACGCCCAGCAGCATCCCGGTGGCGCGTTCAAAGAGGAGGTTCGGCAGGTACATGTACTGGTCGTAGAAGCCGTTGAACAGGGCCAGTTGCTGATGGCCGTGGCAGGGATCGTCGGTGGGGTCGATGTCGAGGATCAACCGCTCGGGCTTCCTGCGCCCCATCCGCTGGATGAACATCTTCACCAGCAGCCGGTTGATCTGGGCGACCTGGCGGGCGGTGACGGCGTTCTCGAATCGGCTGAGGGTGGGCTGGCTGCCGAGCAGCCCGGCCTTCTCGGCGGCGACGGCCTGGAGGACCGCGTCGTGGCGCAGGCGTGTGTGGTCGTTGGCGTCGGCGTAGCCGGCAATGAGGGCGAACAGCCGCTGGCGGACGACGGCCGGCAGGACGTGCTCGACTTTGGCGGGCTGTCGTGGGTCGACGAGGATGTCGGCCACGGCGGCCGACCAGCCGAGGCGCTGATCGAGCTGCCGGATGGGCAGCAGGCCGGCGTCGGAGCTGATGAGCCCGCCGTCGAAATCGGCGACGACGGCTTGTCGCGGGTGAAAATCGAAGGTAAGCTGTTCTCGACAGTCTGTCATGCAAAGGCCTCCTTGCCTTGCGGCCCTGCGAGCTTTGAACACCCGCATTCTACAAGGCTTCGGCGGCCTTTGTTATGCGCAGACGGTCAGAACTCGTGAATAATGTGGGCTAGGTCGGTCGAACGATCTGTCCCCATTCCGCCGGGCGTGTTTGCGGGCGACATGCTCAACTTGGATGAGTGTCTCGTGGCAGCCTTTGCGACGACTGCAGCTACCTCCGGCCTGCAAGTCCTGGACATTCGTTCAGGCAAGCTCAGGCCAGCAGGCAGTGGCATTCCCGGCGGCTCCATTCTGCCGGACAAGAAGAGCGTGCTCCTAGTAGACGCGAGCAGCGGCAGCAGCCGCTACACCATCTATGAGCTAGGCACTGGCAGAAAGCTTCGTGATGTGTCAGATAAGTCGCTACCGGGACGCGGTATCGGGCCTACGGTGTCGTTATGCCCGATAAGCCAGGATTACGCTGCGGTTGGGCGGGAAACCGATCCTATGCATCCGCTGGGGACGTACCTCTTGGACCTCCGAACCGGCGAAGCCTCGAAACTTACGGATTCAATGCTTCGCAATCCACAATATTTGGCCCACTGGACCGCCTCAAAGCCTGGGAGCGGAAGGCGCTGAATTCGCACTGCCCAGAAGCCAGGGATGGGCTGGCACTGCCCCGATGGCCTGGCAGCGAAAAAGGACCTTGCCAGGCCGCGAAAATAGAGACGGTTTTGTTCCAAGGAGCACAAGCTCCACTTACGAGCGTTTTGCGAAACGCTCTCTCTGTTTTTCATGCC
>CBFGIY010000134.1:0-815 GCA_965648935.1 Caldifarciminota bacterium | reverse complement strand
GCTTCGCGCCCGCCGCCTTAACCGCGTGAGGGCAAATCGTTTGGCGAGTTGGTTCGGCCACCCGCGCCGCCGACGTTTGGACTCGTTGCGCCCCGGAGCGCCACCTTTTCGGCCGTTTTCTCTCTCTTTGGCCGATTCCTATCCGATTCGTCGTGACACGCCTTCACTGTATCACGTCAGACGTATCTTGTTCTGCGTACCAATGTTGCGGCAACTACATTACGTGACGCGCTATGCGATTCGCTTCGGAACACTGCCATAGTCGCGGCGACTGTGAGACCATCGCACAGAAAGCCCGGCCGGGTGCCCTGGTCACGCTGCCGTTGGCGTGACCAGGTTCGCGCCTGGCGAAAGGCAAAGTGCCCAGCCGACCAGAAGCGGGCCTGACGGCAGACGGAAACGGCGTATTGAAGGAGTCGAGGCCGTGAAACCAACAGAGCCATCCGAGTGCCTCCCTTGGTGGCGGACCCGGTTGGCGATGGCCGGACTCGACGGAGCGACTTCGCCCAGGGCGGCCTGCCCCGGTGCCCTTGCGCGAGCAACAAGTCTCGCTCCACCTTGCTACGTGGTGAAATAGCGGCCGTCACTTCGGGCCCAGGCAGAAGAACACGAAGTTGCAGGAGCCGACGTACAGCCGGCCATGCGCCAGGGCCGGGGAGGCAAGCACGCGGGCGTCGCTGTTGAACGCGGCCCGGGACGTGTCGTACTTCCAGCGGAGCGACCCGTCGGCGGCGTCGAGGCAGTAGACGTGCCCGTCGTCGCAGCCGAAGTAGACCCGCCCGCCCGCGACGGCCGGGGAGGACACGATCGGCTCG
>CBFGIY010000133.1:1851-3501 GCA_965648935.1 Caldifarciminota bacterium | reverse complement strand
CGGTCGGCAGGACAGGCCTGCCGGTGCTTATGGCAATGGCCACGACCGCAGCCGGGTTTGCTTCCAACGCGTTCATGCCCATCGGCGCCATCCGTGGCTTTGCGATATTCTCCAGTGTCGGGGTGCTGCTGTCGTTCGTGCTGGCCGTCACCTATATACCGGCGGTGCTTGCCCTGCTGCCGGCGCGCGGCGGGCTGACGAGGCAGAAGGCCGAATCAGCCGGGCGCAGGGTGCGGCTGTTGGGGAGCATTACCGGCGCGCTGGTCAACCGGCGCGGGGCGGTGTTGGCGGTGACCGGGGCGGTCGTGGCGGCCGGGCTGGCACTGGCAGTGCGCGTGCAGCCCCAGACTGACTTCATCAGCTACTTCAAGAAGGGCTCGGTACCGGTGCGCGCGGCGCGGGTCGTGAACGAGAGGTTCGGCGGCGCCTATCAGTTCGAGTTTGTGGTCGAGGGCGATGTCCAAGACCCGGGTCTGCTTGGTCGGATGGAGCGGTTCGAGCGGGGGCTTGAGGCTATACCCAACATCTCCAGCGTCTTCTCGATTGCGGACGTGGTGCGGTCTACGAATCGGGCGTTCAACTCCGGCGCGGCCGAGTACGACCGCCTGCCCGACACTCGTGAGGAGATCGTACAGTACCTGTTCGTGCTGTCGCTGTCCGGGTCGGACTTTCTCGCCTCTTACGTGACACCCGACTACCGGCTCGCGCGCATCACGGCGCGGTTCGGACGGCAGGAGAGCCGCGACATCGGCGTGGCGATGAAGGCAATCGACAGCCTGAAGCGCGAAGTGTTTCTGGCATCCGACAAAGTGTCGGTCGGCGGCATGCCGATGGCCATCTTCGCGCTCGACCGGGCGATCCAGCGCAACCAGCTCATCAGCATCATCGCGGCGATGGTCGCCGTGTTTCTCCTGCTGGCCATCAGCTTCAGGTCGGTGCGGCTCGGCCTCGCGTCGCTCCTGCCACTGGCGCTGACGCTCGCCATTTCCTTTGGTGTGATGGGAGCGACAGACACTAGCGTTGACCTGGTGACGGCGATGCTCGGGTCCATTGCCATCGGCGTCGGCATCGATTATTCATGTCACCTCATTGCCCGGTACCGCGAAGAGTCGGAGGCTGGTGGTCGGGTGGACGCAGCCCTGCGCGCGGTCGCGGGCTCCGGGCCGGGCATCGTCGCGAACGCGCTGGCAGTTGGCCTGGGCTTTGCGGTACTTACGCTTTCGTCGCTTTCAATAATCCAGAAGTTCGGAACACTGGTCGCCGGCACGATGCTCATATCGAGCGCCGGGGCCTTGCTGGTGCTGCCGGTCGTGCTCTCGCCAAGACGGACTCGCAGCGCCGGCCCAAGGAGTGATCAATGAGAAACCTTGCACTCGTGCTGCTTTGTGCGGTCGGCCTCGTCCAGGGGGGCGAGACGCTGTCCGGGCAGCAGATAATCGACCGGGTTCGTCAGGTCACGACCGCGACCGACCGGCGGGCACGGGCGACGATGACCATCACCGACCGCAACGGACGGGTCCAGACCCGAAGCCTGCGAATGGTGATGAAGGGGAACGACAAGCTGTTGATGACCTTCGAGTCGCCGGCTGACCTGAAGGGCGTGTCGTTCCTTTCGACCTCGTCCGAGAACATGTGGATATACCTGCCGGC
>CBFGIY010000133.1:0-1841 GCA_965648935.1 Caldifarciminota bacterium | reverse complement strand
GGCGGGTGCGTCGCGTGGCCGGAGCGATGGTAGACCAGGGACTGGCCGGCTCGGACTTCTCCTACGGCGAAATGGCAAATATCTCGTTCGCGGACCAGGGCAGGGTCGAAGACCTCAAAGACACGACTGTCGCCGGCAGGGCGGCGTGGGTCGTCTCTACCCGCGAGGGCGACGGCGTCATCAGCCGGCTCGTGGTTGACCGGGACCGGTTTCTGCCGCTGGAGCTGACCCGGTTTGACCGTGCGGGCAAGCCATCAAAGCGGGTTCAGTTCGGCGACTTCATCCAGTCGGGCGAGAGCTGGGTACCGCGGCTCGTGACGGTGCGTGACCTGGCCCGCGGCAGCCGCACCGAGCTCAAGCTCACCGACGTGCAGCTGAATACCGGCATCAAGGACAACCTGTTCACCGAGGCAAATCTGAAGAAGGGGGTGTGAGATGACTACAGCGGCAGTTGCAGTGCTCGCGCTGCTGGCGGCGGGGCCGGACGGCGAGGTCAGTTCGCGTATCCAGTTGCGGCTCGGTGCGCTCGACAGCGCGGCGGTGAGCTGGTTTGAGACGCGGGCCGTTCTCGGTTACTCACCGGACCTCGGCGGGCGGGTGCGGGGCCGGCTCGGGGTTGAGTTGCGGGCCGACGGTCTGGCTGCAATCAGTGGCTATGCCGACATGGCTGAGCCGGGCAGGCGCGAGCCGGTGTCGCTGCTCGTCAACGAAGCGTGGCTTCAGTTTCCCGACGCCCTGCCGGGTCTGAGTCTGACGCTGGGGCGACAGAAGGTTCACTGGGGCACCGGCGACGGGGTCAATCCGACCGACAATCTCTGCGCACCGGACTACTCCGACCCGCTGGTCTGGGACGCGCGCCGTCCGGCGTGGCTGGCCCTGGCTGAGTACGCGCCGGTGCAGGCATTCGGCATCGAGGCGGCATTCAAGCCGGTATTCGAGCCGGCGCTCGGCACCACGTCGCGGTGGTTCAGCGTGAAGATGCTGCCCAGCGTCGACGAACTCCGCGAGGGCATCAGGCTCGGTCTCATCGGCAACGGCTACGACACGGCGACCGCACGCTACCTCTCCGGGTTGTACAACATCAGTGTGGCGGAGCGGCTTGACCTCCCCGCAAACAGCCTCGAAAACTTCACTGGCGGGCTTCGGGCCCGGACCCACTTCGGCAGTTTCGATCTGTCGGCCAGCGTCCTGCGCGGTTGGGGTTTTCTGCCCGGGTACGCACCGGTCGTGAGCGTCGACAGCTTCGATTACCGTTTCACCCTCGTCGGCAGTTTTCCGCGCCGCACCGTGGTCGGGGCCGACTTCGCGGCCGACCTCGCCGGCGTGGGCCTGCGCGCCGAGGCAGCTTACTCGCTCTACGACGACAGCCTGCCCGACGATGAACTGGAATTGATTGCCGGGTTGGATTACTCGGTCGCCGGGTTCTACCTCAATGCTCAGTACCTTCGCGGCGGTTTCCCGCTGGCCCTGGCCGCGGGTGCGTCCGGTGCGGGCAAGGATTTTGTCCTCGGCGCAGTCGAGCGTGAGTTTCTCGCCACCCGGCTGAAGGTGCGCCTGGGTGGCGCATTCGACCTGCGCGACGGCTCGTGGGCTTTCCAGCCGGTGCTGACTATCCGACCCGTGTCGGTTGCTGAAGTTGAGCTCGGCGCGATGCTGTTCGGAGGAGAGAGCGGTTCGGCCTTCGCTCCGCTGGCTGATAACGATATGGCTTTTTTCGGCGCGCGATTCCGGTTCTAGTGATGGGATGAGGCGAGAGAGGTGACTGTACTCGGTATCCTGACGCTGGTGACTGCGTTCCAGCCGCCTGTGGTCCGCGCCGAGTCGCTCTACCTGAATCGCCA
>CBFGIY010000132.1:0-3552 GCA_965648935.1 Caldifarciminota bacterium | reverse complement strand
GGGGTCTTCCGGCGGAGGTTCGTATCCACGCTCCTGATCGCGCCGCTGCGCCGGCGCTGACCGTCCGCCGTTCTTGTATGAGAAGCCGCTAATCGGACCGGCCCGGCGTGATGCCGTGCTTCTTGAGCAGCCGGTAGAACTGGGCCCGGCTGTAACCCGCCGCCTTCGCGGCCTGACCGGCATTGCCCCCGGCCGCGGCCAGCGCGGCGAGCAGTCTCTCGCGCTCGCCGGCCTCAAGCTCGGCTGAGCGGCGCCGGCGCAGTTCGCGCAGGCTCAGGTTCCCGGCGTCGAGCGCCGGAACAGACTGCAGCGGCTGGGGAAGGTCCGCGACCTCAAGCCACCGGCCCGCGGCCAGCACGACCGCGCGCTCGATGACATGCGCCAGTTCGCGGACATTGCCCGGCCAGGAGTGCGCCACCAGCCGGTCCAGCGCCTCGGGTCGAATCCCGACGACATCACGGCCGAACTCCCTTGCCGCCGCCGCGACAAAGTACTCGGCCAGTACCGGTACGTCGTCGCGCCGCTCGCGCAAGGGTGGGATGGCAAGCTCGACGCCGTTCAGCCGGTAGTAGAGGTCCTCGCGGAACGCGCCCCGGGCGATTGCCGCCGGCAGGTCCTGGTTCGTCGCGGCGACCAGCCGGAAATCGCCGGCAATCGGCCTCTGCCCGCCGACGCGCTCGAATTGCTTGTCCTGCAGGACGCGCAGAAGCTTGGCCTGCAGCGCGAGGCTCATGTCGCCTATCTCGTCAAGAAACAGCGTGCCGCCCGCGGCCAGCTCGAACTTTCCCCGGCGCGCCGCCACCCCGGTCGCGGCGCCCTTCTCGACCCCGAAGAGCTCGGCCTCAAGCAGGGTTTCCGGCACCGCGGCGCAGTTGATGGCGACGAATGGCCGGCCGGCGCGGGGGCTGGACTCGTGCAGTGCCCGGGCGACGAGCTCTTTGCCCGAGCCGCTCTCGCCGCACACCAGCACCGGCATCCCGGCCGGCGCGAACTTCAGCACCTGCGCCAGCACCTCGCGCATCGCCCGGTTCGGACCGATCACGCCGTCATAGCTCAACCCGGCAAGCTCGGCGGGCCGCGACGGCCGGCGCACCTGCAGCGCGGCCGCGGCTTCAAGCGCCGGAGCCAGCAGGCCAGCCAGCGCCTCAAGCACGACACGGGTGTGGACCTCGTCCGACGGCCCGCGCCGCCGCAGGTAGAGCTGGCCGCGCGCGCCGCCGACCCCGACCAGCCGCAATCTGACCTCGGTGGGCGAAGTTGAATACGGCCCCTCTTCCAGGAGCAACCGCGCCGCGGCGAGATCGGGCGAGCCGTGCACCGCCAGTGCCCTTCGCCCCACGACAATCGCCCCGGCCTCGAAACCTCCCTTCTCGCAGACCAGTGCCAGGACCCGGGCAAGGGCGTGCTGCGGCGGCAGGGCCATCGCGGCAATCCCGGCCACGGCGTTGACCAGCGCAACACTGGTGCCGGCCCCGGCCGCACATTCCATCAGCAGGCGGCCGGCTTCCTCGGCCTCGCGCACCACCCCGAGCCGGCGAAACGACTCGGCAGCGGCCTCAAGATGCTCGCGCGCCAATGTCCGGTCACCCTGCCCGAGCAGGAACCGGCCGTACTCGTGGCGCACCAGGGCACGCTCATAGCCGTCCGGCAATCCGGCCAGGGCCGCGAGAGCGCGTTCGTACCTCTCCCGCGCGCCGGCCGGGTCGCCGCGCGCGGCCAGCAGGACGGCCTCGACGCGCAATGCGTGGCTCAGCTCGGGCTTGCTGCCGACGCTCTCGGCAATCGCGACAGCAGCCACGCAGTGGCCGTCCGCGGCATTCGGCAGACCCCGGGCCAGCGCCAGCTCGGCAAGTCGCCGGTGCAGCCGGGTTTCGCCCAGCCGGTCAAGCAACTGCCGCGCCAGCGCCAGGCCCTGTGTGTACTCGCTCTCGGCCCCGGCGAGGTCGCCGCGCCGCAGCCGGAGGTCACCGGTCAGTTCGAGATTCTCCAGCAGGGTATTGCCCAGCGCGCCCGGATGAGCCGCTTCGGCCTGCCGGACTGCGGCCAGCAGGCCTGCGGCCCGGTCGAGGTTGTCCCGACGCATCGCCAGCTCGGCAAGCGCATTCTGAACTATCGCCCAGGTCTTGATTCCGAGGTCATCAGGCCCCATCGACTCGGCAAGGGCAAGCGCCTTGTACAGCAGCTCGGTGGCTTCTTCCCAGTGACCGAGAGCGAGCTGGGCCAGCGCGTTGTTCGTCAGCGCAGTCACCCTGTCATAGTCAGCCGCCGCCGGGTCAGTCACCGCCGCGGCACTGCGATAGCATTCAAGCGCGCGGGTCGCGTCACCGGCCAGCAGCCAGGCATCACCCAGCATCCTCAGTCCCCGGTGTTCAGCTTCGGGAAGGCCAATCTCCCGGGCGGTGTCGATGCAGCGCTGGTAACTCCCGCGTGCCGAGTCGAACTGACCGGTCTCCTGGGCGATGCGGCCGACAAGAAAATGATAGGAGCACTCGTAACGCCGCTCGCCGAGAGCGTGGGCCGCGATGCGGACCTGCTCGGCCAGTTCTCTGGCGACCGTGTAGTCCGCGCGGTCGATGGCGAGCTCGGAGAGCCGGAGATGGGCAACGCAGAGAGCCTTGTCGTGCCCGACACGCCGGGCCAGGTCAGCGATACGCCGCACGAATCGCTCCGCCTCAGCGGGATGCGCTTGCCGCATCTCGAGCGCCAGCCGGAACATCTCGCGGAAGTCCTCGGTGACGGGCGAAGACATCCCCAGCAGGCGTTCCATCTCGGCCGCCCGGCCCCCGGCTTGCGAATGAGTCATGCTCAGGCTATGTTAGACTGGGTGCCGTGGCTGTCAATCCGGGCTTGACACCCGGACGAGCCGCGGGCTACAATTCGCGAGCGTTCAGCCTGGGGCGGAACTGCCCGACCGGACGGCAGAGCGCGAACACCGCCACGAAGGAGGCGCACATGCCCTGGAGATGCGACTGCGGAAGCTCGAACACGCTTGTCTGCTATGTATGCGACTGCGGATACGAGTGGTCGACCACCGAACCGCCCCTAGACCCGGACGGGCGGCCCGGCGCGATGCCGTGTCCGGACAGCCTGCTTGATGACGACGGCACGCCGCTGACAGGTTGCGGCTGCGGCGAGGTTCTCCCCCGGCGCGCTCGCTGCGCCAACTGCAAGACCGATACCTATCTGTCATAGCGGAGGATCGCATGGCCATCCAGAAGATCAGCAAGCTGCTTGCCAGCGGCAACCCGCCCCGCCGGTGCGGCACATGCGGAAGCACTGCGGTAACCGCGCTCAAGTTCAACCACCGCTGCGGGCTTCGCGGTGGCACTCCGCAGCCGCCGGTATTGCCGGCGAACCCCGGGCCGGGCAAGTGTCCGACCTGCGGACACAAGCAGACGTTCTTCGCGGTCTACGTCTGCCACAACTGCCGCAAGACGGTCACCGTGAAGCTCTGAACCCGGACCCGGGCTGCGCTCGAGAAAGGCCGCGGGCTGGCCTCTGCCTCAGCTGCCCGCTTCCTTGACACTCCCTCCTGCCGCAATATACTGACCA
>CBFGIY010000131.1:0-3669 GCA_965648935.1 Caldifarciminota bacterium | reverse complement strand
GCTGACGCCGCTGCGCGAGTCCTCCCACGCCGCGAGGAACTCGGCGCCGTCAAACGCGAGCGCGGGCTTGTACTGCTGGCGGGTCGCGGTGCAGACCGGTATGCCGGCAGTGTCGCGCACGCCGCCCTGCCGGGTGATGCGCGCGGCGTGGATGTTGTAGTCGCTGGTGCGGTCGTCCTCCCATGCCGCGAGGAAGAGCGAGTCGCCGAAGGCGACGCCCGGCGACGTCTGGCTGCGCGGCGCGCGCGAGACCGCGATGCCGTCCGGGTCGATGACTTCCCCGGCCGGGCTCACCCGCGCGCAGTAGATGTCGGTGGAGGTGTTCGTGTTTCGGCTGTCGTTCCAGACCACCAGCGAGTTGGTGCCGTCGAACGCGACCGCAGGCGACCCCCGCTGCCTTGACGCGTTTGTAACCGGGATGCCGGCGGTGTCGAGGACGGACCCGGCCGGGCTCACCCGCGCCGCGTATATCTGTGAGAGACCGCTCCGGCTATCCTTCCAGGCCACGAGCCAGTTCGCGCCGTCAAAGGCGACCGCAGGCGCCTCCTGGTAGTTCGCCGCCGCGGAGACCGCGATGGCGGCCGTGTCGAGAACGACCCCGGACGGCGTGACCCGGGCGCCGTAGATATCGGGGTTCAGTGTCCGGCGCCAGTCGACCCAGACGACGAGGAAGTTCGCGCCGTCAAAGGCGACCTCCGGGTCTTTGCTCTCGGGCGCCGCGGTTGCGATGGCGAAACCGGTCGGGTCGAGCACCTGCCCGGCGGGCGTGACCCGCGCCCCGTAGATGTCGTAGCGGTTGTTGCGGTAGTCCTCCCAGACCACGAGGTAATTCGTGCCATCAAAGGCAACCGCGGGGTCCTCCTGCTGGTACGCCGACGGAAGGTAGGTCGTGTCGATGAGAAACTCGACGCCGTCAATCAGCGGTGCGGCGACGGCGATGCCTGCCGCCAGAATGCCGATTATCAGTCTCACATTGCCTCCTTGTGCTGCAACGGTGGGCCTGTCGATACCAGCCCCGCTACCGCGCCAGCGTGACCCGCTCGGTCTGTCGGGTTCCACCCGCGCTGAAGCGGACAAGATACACGCCCGCGGCCAGGCGCCGGCCCGCGGCGTCGCGGCCGTCCCAGGTCACGGTGTGCGTGCCGCGCGTCGCGGCGGCGTTCACCAGTTCGCGCAAGAGCCGGCCGGTGATGTCGTGCACGGCCACACAGACCGGCCCATCGGCCGCGAGCGAGTAACGGATGACAGACCGGGAGCGGAACACGCTTGGCTGGGGCGCGTGCAGTTCGGTACGCAGGGCCGCGGGCCGGGGCAGCAGGGCGGCCTCGCGCACTCCGACCTGCAGTTCGGCCAGCCAGAACCCGATGAGCGCGGAGTAGGGCGAGCCGGACAGCGCGCCGGACGCGGTCTGGCCCGCGGTCGCGCCGCAACGGTGCGATGCGCTGGCCATCTCGCCGCCGCCCGCGCCGACCACGCTCCAGTCACAGCGATACGGTTGGGCCAGGCACAGCCCGGCACCAACCGCTATCAAGGCCAGGTACTTCATCGTCGCCTACCTGCGCCCGAGCTCGGCCTTCAGCGCTTCGAGTTCGGCTCTCAGGGCGCGGTTATCCTCATACAGCGCCTGGACCGCCGCCAGCAGTACGCCGTCCATATCCCCGGAGTTGATGCCATCGGCCGGGCCGTAGCCCAGTTCCTGATGGAATCCGCGGGCCGTGGTGCCGATATGCCGCGCGGCGTCGTCCTGGCCTTCGAAACGGTAGTCCTGGACCGGCAGGGCTGCAACCCGATTGAGCAGCGCCTTGCGGTCAACCAATCGAACATCCCTGCGTTCGTCATCGTCGCCGAGCGAACTCCAGGAACTGGCGCCCCCGGACAGGTACACGCCGGTGCTGCGGGCGGCATTGGAGTAGAACCAGCTACCTCCCCGCGCGCGCACGTAGAACCGGTTCGCGCCCCCGGAGTACAGCGATTCCGCATCGCTGGCGGCCGAATCGCTCCACACGAACGAGCCGGTGTGCCGCGCCCGGGCATAGGTGCCGCCGGCGAAGCTGCCGTAGCCGCGTGCCCTGTTCTCATAGCCACCCGGGACCATCGAGTGGAGGCCGCTTGCGGTGTTGTTCATGCCGCCGGATACTACCGAGTTCTCGCCTCTGGCGATGTTCAGTTGGCCTCCGGCGACCGTCGCATTGAGGCCCGAGGCCGTGTTGCTGGAGCCGCCACCGATGGTTGAAGTAGAGGCGGTGGCTTGGTTGTCTCTGCCGCCGGCGACAGTCGCGTAGGCCGCGGACACGCGGTTGCCGAACCCGCCGACGACAATCCCGCCTTCCGAAGCGGCCACGTTTCCGTAGCCGCCGCCCACAAAGGCATAGTGACCGATGGCCGAGTCGCAAAAACCGCCGCCGATCGTCGCGAAAGTGCTGCAGGCGTAGTTCTCGCGGCCGCCGCCGATGAAGGTGTAACGGTCGATGGCCTTGTTGGCGCGGCCGCCCGCGACCGTCGCGGAGGTGTCGGCCACTGCATCGCCGGCCGTGTTACCCGAGCCCGACCCGACGCCCGACCGGGCGCCGCCGGCCGTGTTACCGATACCGCCGCCGACCGTGGCGAGGCTGGCAGAAGCGAAGTTGCCGGACCCGCCGGCGACGGTCGCGCGGCCGACTTGGGCGCGGTTTGAGAACCCGCCCCCGACTACGCTGAACGGTCCGATGGCGGTGTTTCCGTACCCGCCGCCTACGAAGGCCGCGGTGTCGTTCGCAACGCCGCCGGCGCGGTTGGCGTAGCCGGACAGCGCCGCGGAGTAGCTGCCGGCGGTCGTGTCGGCGCACCCGCCGGCGACGGTCGCGAACTTGTGCGGGGCGTAGTTGTACCGGCCGCCGCCGACCGTGCTGCCGCTGTCCAGCGCCGCGCCGTTCGAGCCGCCGGCGATCGTCGCGTAAAGGCCGGTTGCCTTGTTGCCGCCGCCGCCCGCGACGGTGGAACCCGCCCCGCCGGCGGTGTTGGCCTGACCGCCGCCGACAGTGCAGTTGTTGTTATCCGCGCCGCTGGTGCCGGTTGTGCACTGGTAGCCGAAATTGATGTGATTGTAGCGGTTGTTGCCGTAGAGCACGTTGTTCGAAGCGCCACGGGCGATGCCCAGGCGACGGACCGTGAACAGCACCGAGTCGGGCGTGCCGCGCACCCAGGCGTTGTCGCCGGACCCGCCCCCGGCACTCGCCAAGGCGTAGTTGGCGGTATCGGCTTTGTAGGCATAGGCCGCGCTGACGATGCGCAGGCGCGGGGTCAACTCGGCCCCGCCCGCAACCGCCATTCCGAGATAGAGCGTGCCCGCGTCGGGCACCGATCCGATCGGCGTGACCGAGCCGAGGAGGGTCGAGAACAGGCCGGCCCTGGTACGCACGGTCTGGGTCTCGTTCCAGAACGGCGAGCCGCCCGACGGCACGCTGTAGAGCCGGAACGACACACTATAGGTCGTGTCCGGCACCGGGTTGCCCGAATTGTCGGTCAGCTTGCCCTGGTAGGAGAGCAGTTTCGGTATTGTCACGGCGTCGGTCTGCGCCATTACTGCATCCAGGCCTGTCGTCTGCGTCATGGTGGGCATATCGGTCTGCGCCAGAGCACAGGCGCCGGACAGTGCCATCAGCACTGCGATGATTCTCACGGATCCTCCTT
>CBFGIY010000130.1:0-3738 GCA_965648935.1 Caldifarciminota bacterium | reverse complement strand
CAGGAGCCTTTGTCCCACTTGGGGCGTGCGCCGGCCGGGGCGTCGGTCAGGGCCTGCCAGACTCCCGAGAGCGTGTTGTACCGGTAGAACTCGGTCTTGTAACCCTTGAGCAGGTAGACGTACTGGCTGTCACCGGCATCAACATACACCAGGTCCGTGCCGCCTTTGACCCGCTTGTTGGATGTCCCCAGCGGGATGTCCTCAAGCTGGGTCCAGGTGCCGTCGGAGTACTTCCAGAACCCGGCGGTGTTGTTGCCCTTGGTCGCGTAGACCGTGCCGTTGCCGTCCGTGCAGATGTTTGCGCCTTTGGCCGGGGGTTTGGCTTCGGTGCCCGGCGGCAGGGCCTCCAGCGTGGTCCAGGCCGTGCCGCTGAAGCTGTAGAAGTCAGGCGTCTTGTTGCCTTTGAGGACATAGTGGACACCCATCCCGGCGTCATACGCTATCGCGCCGCCGTCTTTGACCGCGCGGCCTGAGGGCGGCAGGGGCACCTGGGCGACCTCGGTCCAGCCTGATGGCAAAGCGCTGTCCTCGACCGTGAACGTGCGAGACAAGGTATCGTTGGCCGGCACAAGGTCACCGGCGACTGCGACCGAGCAACGGCAGACGTAGTTGCCCGGGGTCGCGTTCCACGCCGGGAAGTCAAGCGTCGTATCGCTCTGCGGCAGACCTGCCGGCAGGGCGAGCAGTTCGGCATAGGGCGGGTTCGAGTTGACCGTCAAGCTGATCGTGGCCGCCGTGCGCGTCGTGCCGAAGTTGCGCACGGTGACGCGCGGGGTCATCGGGCCCGGACCGATCGTTCCGGCGGGCGCGAGGATTGCCCGCACCGCCGCGTCGGTCACCGCGACCGTCACCACGCCGGACAGCGTATCGTTCGCCGGGACCAGGTCGCCGGCCAGCCGCGTCGTGCAGGCAATGCTCTGCTGGCCGCGCGCGCCCGCAGTCCACTGGCTGAAGCTCACCGTGGCGCTCGACTCCGGCGGCAGACTGACCTGAGCTGAATCGCGCCAGCCGCCGATCGCCAGCCATACCGGCACGACGGCCGCTATGCTGGAGGCGTTGCGCACGGTCACCTGCGGTGCGAGCGTCGTGCCCGAGTCGACAACACCGGACGGCGCGACGATGGCCAGCGGCAGGGCGTCGAGCACCCGCACCGTCACAGAGTCAACGCGGCGGTCGTTGGCCGGGACCGCGTCGCCGGCCAGTTCGGTTGAACAGACCACTGCGAACCTGCCGCGCGGCCAGCTTGAGCGCGCCGCGAAGCTGACCAGCGCCGCGGCGCCCGGCGCGAGCGACGTCACCCGCACCGTGTCGGAGTGGAAGCCGCCGACCCGGCAACGCACCAGGAAGCTTGACGCCGCGACCGTGCCGTAGTTGCGCACCGAGCAGGCCGGCGCGACCGACGCTGTGGAGTCGATGATGCCGGTCGGTGATACGATACGGCTGACCCCGACATCGGCGGTTGCGCTCGAGCCCCAGGTCACGACCAGCCGCGGCGGGCCGGTGCTCGTGCCGGTGCCGTTGAACGCGATTTCCCACTGCGTCCCGCTGCCGGTCGCGCTATAGCCGATGGCGAACCAGTCCTGGGCAAGCCGGCCGGTGAGGTCGATGCGTGCCTGGCTGTTGAGACTGTCGTTGAGCCAGCCGGTCGTCGGGTTTGCCCGGCTTGCATAGGTCGCGCCGTCCCCGGCGTCGTTGTAGAGCAGCGAAACGCCGGGCGTCGTGGACGGCCGGTTGGCCATGTGCCGGTAGGCAAGGCCGGTCACGGTCCCGGTTGTCGAATAGCAGTATGTCGAACAGCGCACGCTGGTGATGGTCGCGGTGTCCGGGATGGAGGCGATGTTCCACTCGACCCAGCCGCGTTCCAGGACCGTGGCCAGGCCGAACAGGTCGTAGTAGCCGCAGTAGAACAGACCGCCAACGCCGCGGTTGGAGTCGTTCAGCGACCCGTAAACGTAGCCCAGTTCCGAGTAACCAGTATACACGGCCTGCAGGCTCGCGGCGGCGTCGATGACCGAGGTTACTGTGCCGTCGCCATTGGCATAGTGGCGGGATTCGGCGGTGCGCAACTCGACAATCTCGGTGCCGGCCGGCCGAAGTCCGGCCGAGCGCAGGGCTTCTGGCGCCAGCGTGAACGCGACCGCGTATCCGGCCGTAAGGCAAAGGGCCAGCAGCATTCTCGTGCAGTTCATCGTGCCTCCTGGTGGCGCGGCATCCGTCGTGGTCCAGTCATCATTGGCGGGCCGCGAAGTACCTGGACAGCATATCATCACGCCCAAGCGGGTCAATCGGAAAAGGCGCGGGGCGGCAGATGCCGCCCCGCGGAGTCATGCCTCCGATATGGCAGGCTACTCTATGACCAGCTTGCGGGTGAGGTCCACGCCGCCGGTGACGCGGAGGAAGTAGACGCCGGGCGCGAGGCGGGAAACATCGTTGTCACCGATGTGCAGGTCCATCACCTTGCGGCCGCTGATGTCCAAGAGCGCCGGCTTGGAACACGACCCCAATTGCCCGGGCGCAATCGGGTCATGTCCCGCGCTCGGGTTCCGCGGCAGCGTGAGCACGCCGCGAACTATGGACGGCCCCGGCCTGGAGTTTGGGCTTGCGGGTTGTGGCCCTCTTCCATTCCCGACTGCACGGCGTCGAGGCAGAGAATGAGCATGTCCTGCCCGGACCCGTTCTCGTAGCTCGACCCGACCGCGTAGACCCGGCCGTTGGAGCCGAGCGCGATGTCTTCGACCAAATCGGCCTGTCCGGGGATGTTGTCGAAGCGGTAGATCCACTGCAGGACGCCGGCGCTGTCAAGGCAATGGACCTCGGCCTCGTCGACTTCGAATGGCGAAACCGCACCGCGCCATCCGGCAGCATAGATGCGGTTGTCCGCGCCGATCGCCAGCTCCCGGGCTTCGGCGGTCTGGCCGTAGGGGCCGCTGGTGTCGCAGTACAGCCACCGCCTGGCACCGCCCGGCTCAAGACTGGCAACGGTGAAACGCTGCTTCAATGAGTCTATCGACCGGCCGCAGGCGTAGACATTGCCGTCCGGCCCGGCCGCCACGTCGTAGGCCTTGTCCGGAAGATTGGTACCCGCGCTGTAGTTCCATATCCACTCGCGGCGGCCGCTGTCGGCGTCGTAGGCGGTCACGGTGAAGCTGTTGAAGTCAAGGTCGATGTAACCGGCGCCGAAGACCCGTCCGTCATGGTATGCCACCCCCATGGCGCGGTTGTCCATACCGCCGTGCCAGAAATAGTGGAGCCAGCGCTGCGAGCCGTCGCCCGTGTTGACCGCGGCAATTGCATAGGAGCGACAATCCGCCCCGATCTGGCCCGAGGCGAAGACCGTCGAGTCCGGCCCGACCGCGATATCGGTTGCCTCATCCATATAGTCACGGCCGATGGCGCAGACCCAGCGCAGTCCGCCCGAGTCCGGCTCGAAGCTCAGGACCGTGAACTCGGTGCTCGCGCCCGGAAGCTCATCACCGGTTCCGGCCGTTTAGATGTTGCCGTCGGCATCGATGGCTATCGCGTTGGCGATGTCCCAACCGAGGCTGCGGTGGATGTTCACCCAGCGCTCTTCGCCATCCGGGGTGAAACTGGCGATCACTGCGCAGAAGTTCGGTCTCGGGTTGGCCGAGAAGCCGCAGGCGTAGATGTTGCCGTCGGGCCCGACCGCCACGCCTTGAGCCACGTCCTCCGCACTGTCGACCTGGTTCCAGCGCCAGGCCCAGCGCAGGGACTCCTCGG
>CBFGIY010000129.1:0-3755 GCA_965648935.1 Caldifarciminota bacterium | reverse complement strand
GAGCCTCGCGGTCAACGCCCACAGGACGGCCGCGACAATGGCCGCGCCCGCAACCAACACGGCGGCGAAAGTCAGCCACGGACAGCCAAATGGCCCGTTCATCGGGCAATCCTATTGGCCCGGACCGGCCTGTCAAACCCGCCCGGCCGCGCGGCGTCAGCCGCGCCGGCCCGGCAACCGGAAAGATAACTTACGAGCTATCCGGATAGACCGATGGACACCCTGTTCTGACAAAAGTTCGCACTCGAGTTAGGGCGAAGGCCGGCTGAGGGAACCGTTCCCCCATCGGCTCGCAGACCCGGAGCCGGGACAAGCTAAGTTGCCGGAAGTCAACCGGCTGGCAGATTCAAAGCGAAAACCGTTCTTGCGAGCGGTCCTCAGCCCGCTGACAAGAATTCTTACTCGACCAGATGTTCGGCCAGAACCGCCTATGTGTGGCTAAGTGATTCTCTGATTCTGCGCCGCTGGCCGGCGGCCGGGGCAGGTCATTCGCCCGGCGCGGCCCCGGACCGCAACGCCCGCGCCACCGCGGCCATTATGCACCTGCTCGACCCGGTCGCGCCCGACACGGCGTCCACGACCGGGCTCTGGGCCGCGAGGATGCGGTCGACGGTCTCCTTTGCTTCGTACCCCGGGCCGCAGCGCTGTTCCACGATCTCGACCGACTCGATGCGGCCGGCCGCGACCTTCACACGCGCCTTCGCTTTGACGAGAAAGTCGCCGAACTCACCTTCGTAGCTGCCGTCGGGCACCCGCGCGAGGTCCACCTGCTCGACCTTCTCGGCGCGCACGGTGCGCGCCATCTTGGCGAGCCGCAGGAAGAGCAGCCCGGCGCCGACCGCCAGGACCGCGAAAACCACCAGCAGGACTATCAGCACCTTCTTCATCGTGCCTCCGACGCTGCTGCCGCGGGGCTAACGCAGCAGGGTCAACTTGCCCGTGGCGGCGTAGTCGCCCGCGGCCAACCGGACAAGGTACACGCCCTCGGGGACACGCCGGCCCTGCGCGTCGGTGCCGTCCCAGAAGAAGCTGTACGCTCCACGCTGCAGGCTCGACGCACAGACCGTGCGCACCTCCCGGCCGGTGAGGTCGTGCACCTGCAGGCTCACCGTCCGTTCAGCGTCAAGCGTGAATCGTATCGCTGTCCTCGACCGGAACACGCTCGGCTGGGCGGCCTTCAGTTCGGTGCGCAGGACTGCCGGCACAGGTGCAGCCGCCTCCCTGATGCCGACTGTGAAGTCCGGCTGCCAGAATCCGATGAGCGCGGCATAGCTTGTGCCGGTGAGCTGCCCGGTCGCGGTCTGGCCCGCGGTCGCGCCGCACCGGTAGTTGCCCGCGGCCATAGCCCCGCCGCCAGAGCCGACAACGCTCCAGTCGCAGCGGTAGGGCTGGGCAAGGACCGACTCACCACAAAGGACACCAAGAGCACAGAGAACCGGGACGAGAATCCGTGTCATCGCTGCACCTCACTTGCCTTCAGCCAGCGCGGCCTTCAACGCCTCGATTTCGGCCTGCTGAAGCCGGTTCTGTTCATACAGCGCCTGCACCGCGGCCAGGAGCACGCCGTCGATGTCGCCCGAGTTGATGGCCGTGTTTGACTCCCCATAGCCAAGAAGCTTGTGAAAGTCCTGTGCGACGGGGCCGATGTGGCGGATAGAAGGGTCCTGAGTCGTGAGGCTGTACTCTCGCACGCGCATCTGGACGAGAGCATCAAACAGGGCGCGGCGGTCAACGGGTCGGAAGTCAGTCATGTTGAGGCTGTCAAGGACGGGACTCCATGAGCTCGCCCCCGCTGGCAGACGGGCACCCGAAGCCATCAGTGAGTCGGTGTAGAAGGTCGCGCCGCCGCTGGAGCGGACAAGCCATCGGTTATCCGCGAAGGTGCTGATAAGCGGGGTAGTTGCGTCGGCCCAGACGAAACAGCCACGGGCAGTTGCCGAGGCATTCCGGCCTGCGACAAAGCTGTAGTCCCCGCCCGCGTGGCAGTTGGAGCCGCCCGGCACCGTGGCGTAGTCGCCGCTCGCCCTATTCGAGGCTCCGCCGCCGACTGTCGAGAACCAGCCACTGCTTCGGTTCTGGTACCCGCCGCCAACCATGGAGAACATGCGTGCAGCGGCATTCCCGTACCCGCCTGCGACGACCGCGCACGTGTCGATAACCGAGTCACCCGCGACATTGTACGCGCCACCCGCGACGGTCGCGCCCAGTCCGGCCGCGACGTTGAGCGTGCCGCCGCCGACACTCGACAGGGCCGCGCGCGCCCGGTTGCCGAACCCGCCGGCCACGACGATGTTGGCATTGTTCAATCCGGAAGTGCCGGTAGTGCAGCTCACACCCAAGTTGATGTGGCTCTGCCGGAAGCCGCCGTGCAGCATGTTGTCCGACCCGCCGCGGGCAATGCCGAGCCGGTGCGTGGTGTAGAGCACGCTGTCCGGTGTCCCTCGCACCCAGGCATTGTCGCCGGTGCCGCCACCGCCCACGCTGTCATTGCGCGGCGCCCACACCGAACCGGTCCACTTCATAACCTGGCCGGTCGCGGCGCCCATCTGCCCGAGGTCCGCGGCCGCAATCGTGCCGTTGGTTATCATCGCGCTGGTGACCGAGTTGACCTGTGCCTCGTTGACGTACCGGCCGTCGAGTGCCGTCGTGTCCTTGCCCTGCAACAGGTCGGAGTTCGCCGCACGCTCGGTCAGGTAGGCATACGCCGCGCTAGCGATTCTCAGCCGCGGGGTCAGCTCGGCACCGCCCCCGACCGCCATCCCCAGATACACCGCGCCCGCGTCCGGCATCGTGCCGATGGGCGTCACCGACCCGAGCAGGACCGAAAACAGCCCGTTCTTTGTCCGCACGGTCTGCGTCTCGGTCCAGAACTGCGTGCCGCCAGAGGGCAAGGTGTAGAGCCGGAACGCGACCGAGTAGGTCGTGTCCGGCACCGCGTTGCCGCCGGCATCGGTCAGCTTGCCCTGATAGGACAGCATCCGCGGTATCGTCACCGCGTCAGGGCCATCTGCGACTGCCGATTGTCGATTGTCTATTGCGGTCGGGGTGAGGGCCGCGACTTCGCCTGCCGCGGCAATCGCGGCGAGGCCTGAGAGCATCAGTATCAGCTTCTGCATTGGTGTCCTCCTGATTCTTGCGCCCGGGCAACGCTGTTTGTGTCAATAGTCATATGCGTTCGGCCCTTTGTCAAACGCTGGGAAAGCCGGCCGGGCGCGGTACTGCACCCGCGCCCGGCTGAATCTGACTTCGGTCTAGCGCAGCAAAGTCAGTTTGCCTTTGGCTACGTGGTCGCCGGCGACGAGCCGCACGAGATAGACGCCCTCAGGTAAGCGCCGGCCGCCCGCGTCGCGGCGGTCCCAGGTGACGCTGGACGCACCACGCGAGATGCCGAACGCACGGACGACCTGGCCGGAAACGTCGAGGACGGAGAGTTCGGTCGCGTTCCCCTGCCAGGAGAATCGGAGCCGCTCGCGCGCCGGATTGGGCGTTGCCCTGAGTTCGCCGGCGGGCCACACAGAGGGCCGCTCCACGACCCCGGTGTAGTCGAGCACGTTGGCGCTCGCGCCCTGCCAGCAGGGCATCGAGGAGTCGGGCTGGACCGTCATCGTCTGCAGCCAGACCACGAGGTCGCACTGCTCGGCGCGCCAGGTCGAGTCGAGCGCGAACGGCACGCTCACCGTGTCGGTTGCGCCCGGCGCGAGCGTGACCGGCGTGCCGAGGTGGGTCGGCACGTAGTCGCGGCAGACGTGGTTGTG
>CBFGIY010000128.1:0-3809 GCA_965648935.1 Caldifarciminota bacterium | reverse complement strand
GTTGGCTGTTTCTACAGGGGCGAAGCCGGCTGTTTCTACAGGGGCGAAGCCGGCTGTTTCTACAGGGGCGAAGCCGGCTGTTTCTACAGGGGCGAAGCCGGCTGTTTCTACAGGGGCGAAGCCAACTCCACCCGCTGCCAGCGCAATGTGTCGCGCACCAGGCTGAACAGCAGATACCCGGGCTTGCCGTAGTCGAAGTACTCGATACGCGGGGGCATCGTGCCGACGACGAAGTGGTCGAGGTTATCGATGCGGTCGTGGCGGAATCCGTGCACGTGGCCCGCGCAGTACGCGCTGACCCGACCCGAGCGCAACAGGCTGAGCAGGCGGTAGCGCTCGCTTGAGCGGGCCAGCCGGCCCCAGAGCGGCCGCGTGCCGTTGTATATCGGGAAGTGCGTGCCGACGACCTTGTGCCGCGGCAGGCTGTCGGCAAGCTGCTCTTCGAGCCACTCGAACTGGGTCCTGCCCAGCATTCCGTCGGCCGTGTCGAGGAAGATAAGCTTGAGCCTGTCTGCGATGGTGACCGAGTACGCGCTCGGTCCCCAGGTCGCTTTGAACCGCTGCCAGCCGTCGCGGTGGTAGAGGTCGTGATTGCCGATGGTCACGTAGCAGGGGACGCCGACCGCGTCCAGCGCCGCCTTCACCGCCGCGGCCTCGGCTTCGGTCGCGTCGTGGGTCAGGTCGCCGAGCACGCAGAAGAAGTCGAGACCCTGCGCGCGGGCGCTGTCGGCGAATTCGCCGAGCCGGTGCTCGAGGTCGGAGTGAATCTGCGGGTCGCCGAACACGGCGAATGTGAACGAGTCCGGGTTCACCGCGACCGGGCCCGGCGGCACCAGCGCGCCCGATAGATTCTCCGCCATACGCTCTTCGACTGCGGGCCGGCACACGAACTGCACCGGGTCCCACTCGCACGCGACGAGGAGCAGCGCGAGCAGCGTCAGCATCCGCAGATCTGCGATTTGGCTTGTGGCCTTTGGCTTCTGACTTCGCCTGCCCATCCTACAGCTCGACCTTCACGCCCGCTTCCGCGCGCAGTTCCGCGAACGAGAGCAGCAGCCCGGACACGCCGTTGACCCCGGTGCCGGCGCGGCTGAAAACCGTGATTCCGCGCGCGACGCGCCACCAGCCGTCGAGACCGAACGGCACGAGCTGCGGCGTCTGCACCGCGAACTCGTCGTGGTTGGAAAGCCACACCGCGGCCTCGGCCTTGTGGTCGGCCAGAAACGCCCAGCGCGCGCCGTAGAGCACGGCCCACTCGCCCGCGTCGCTTGCAAGGCGCAGCGCGTTGGTGTGGCCTTCACCGAACTGGGGCGCGCGCCAGGCCGCGCCGGCATCGAGCTGAATGCGCGACCACGGCACCGCCCACGCGCCCAGCCGCACAAATCCGCCCAGGCGGTTCTCGCCGGTGCGCCATTCCGACCACTCGTCGTGGTGCGCGAACAGGACGAATCGCGTGTGGAAGTAGGAGTAGGGAATCAGCCGCACCGAGGCGTCCAGCCCGTAGTGGGCAAGGCCCGGGTTGTCCAATGCCGCGAAAGCGACGTTGCCGCCGACGACAAACGACTGCTTCCACGTGCCCAGCGACTCCAGCTCGACCCGGCCGCGCAGCAGCGCGCGCGTCGTGACCCCGGGCTCGTGCGCGAAACCGAGGTCCAGCCTGAGTTCCGGCTGAACAGCCCGGCCCGCGGCGACGGACGGCAGGGTTGACAGGCACACAGCCAGAAGGGCACGGACGACTCCGCGAGCCGTCCGGCCCTTGGTGTTCCTGCTGTCTGCGCGGTGAGTCATCGGCCGAAGATAGCCCCGGGCCTGTTTGCGGTCAAGCGCAGCAACCGGGCAGTTTGACAAGCGAACATGCGTCGTCACTTCGTCCGTCCGGTTGACTCGCCTCGGTCCGGTTCTATACTCGTGACAAGGGGCGGCCGCGGCCGCCCGGTTCTCATTGGGCAACTCTCGAACGCGGGTTCGCTCTACCCGCAAGGAGGCAGCAGTGCAGAACAGGCCAGTCATCATCCTTGCCGTCGCGCTGGCGCTCGCGGTCCCGGCGTTCGCGGTCGACTATGTCAGCGTGGCCGACGGCAACTGGAATTCAAGCTCGACCTGGAGCCCGTCCGGCATCCCGGGCCAGGACGACAACGCGACCGTCAACCACCAGGTGACGGTGGATGCCAACTCATCGGTCAACAACCTCACCATCGGCGCGGCCGGCCGGTTGATATGTTCGGGCGCTTACTCGCTGATGGTCTACGGCAACTGGACGAACAACGGCCGCGCCACCCTGACCAACGGGTTCGTGTTCCTGACCGGAACCAGCGATGCAACCATCGGCGGCGATTCAGCCACCACCTTCTGGCGACTGCGCATCACCAAGGACGCGCTCGCGCGCGAGGTCACGATGAACCAGGCGGTCACCTGCGCCAACGCGGGCGCGGGCGCGCTGGCGATCGTCAAGGGCACGCTGGTCACCAACGGCCGCGACCTCACGGTCAACGCGACCAACGCCAGCGTCGAGGGCGACACCTGGAGCAAGCTGGCCGTGACCGGCTCCAGCGTCGTCAACATCCACTACCTGAACCAGCAGCGGCTGCGCTACTTCACGGTCAGCGGCACGCCGACGGTCAACATCACCAGCCGTCACGAGCTGTACGGCATCTACGGCTATGGCGCCTGCTGCAGCATCTTCGGCGGCACGGTGAACTACACCCGCGCCGGCCTCCAGAACCTGTTCCTCTACGTCACCCAGGCCGGCGGCTGGTGGGCGCTCGGCGGCACGATCACCTTCAGCGGCGACATCGGCGGCTCGATGCTGACCCGCTTCGTCGCGCGTGCCCCGGCCGTGGTCCGGTTCGCCGGCTCGACGACCGACACCCTGGCGATGCTCAGCGCGTCGGGCGGCCACATCTGGTCACAGTGGCGCATCGATGACCTGCGCGTCGAGAAGACCGGCGGCGGCACGCTTGTCTGCCTGCCCAACCAGCCTTCGGGCAGCACCGAATCGGACAGCTCGCTTGTCTGCGCCGCGGTCCGGGTCAATGCCGGCGCCGGGCTGCACCTCGGCGGCACGCTCTTTTACGGTCCGTACCGCGCGGGCTATGTTTTCGGCGAAATCCAGAACGACGGCGCGATGAGTCAGGACGGCAACCTGCTGTTTGTTTCCGGTTCGTGGCTGGGCAGCGGCAGCTTCGCGCCCGGCGCCGGAACCGTGACCTTCAACGGCACGGGCAGCGACACGGTCGTCACCAACGGCTCGGGTTTCCGCACGCTCGTGCTGAAGAAGCCGGGCGGCAGCCTCGACGTCATCGGCCGCACCGCGGCCGGCTGGGCGCTGATTGACTCGGCCGGGACATTGAGGTTGCGCGATACGCTGGTTGTCGGCACGGCCGCGCTGCGCGGCCGGGTCGAGGTCCGCGATCGCCTGTTGCTCCTGGGCTCTTCGGGCGCGCCGGCCGCGGTGGCGGCGGCCGACCCGGCGCTGCCCTATTCGTTCAGCGTCGTGCCCGGCGCCACGGTCGGCGCGACCTGGACCGGTTTCAGCGGTATGGACACGCTCGGCATCCACGTCGCGGCGGGCGCGTTCATCGACACGCTGTACGGTTTTTCGGACTGCTCATTCGACCACGGCGCGACTCCCGGCTGCATGCTCAAGGTCGAGAACGAGCAGGTCCTGACACTGAACAACGTCGATTTCTCCGGCGCGGCCGGCTACAACATCGAGAAGCTGGCCAACTCGGGCCACATCACGGTCACGCTCGGCGGCGGCACGCGCTGGGGCGAGGCCTACGACAACGACCCCAACAACCGCATCGACT
>CBFGIY010000127.1:0-3974 GCA_965648935.1 Caldifarciminota bacterium | reverse complement strand
GGGAGAGGGATTTCTCCAATCGGCCGAGAACGGCCTCCGTCGAAATGACGGAGAGGCTGCGGCCGAGAACGGCCTCCGTCGAAATGACGGAGAGGCTGCGGCCGAGAACGGCCTCCGTCGAAATGACGGAGAGGCTGCGGCCGAGAACGGCCACGGTGGAAGTGACGGATGGGCGGCGGAGGACGGCAACGGTGGAAGTGGCGGATGGGCGGCGGTGAACTGCCCTCTCCGCGAGAGCCAAAGCCGCCCGGTCATTTCGAGCGAAGTCGAGAAATCCCTTGCCGCCTGTCGGCGTCCTGCGCAGCAGAACTACCAGCGGAAGGTGATGACCGAGCGCGAGAACTCGCCGGCCAGGCCGTTGTGCATCGTCAAAACAATCAGGCGGCCCTTGACCTTGAGTCGGCTGGCAAGGCCGAGCTCGCTGATGACCGCGCGGGCAAACTCGACCGACCGGTCAGGAGTGCGCGGCAGGTCGGCAGGCTGGCCGGTCGCCGGGTCCCGGCCGGTGTCGACGAGCACCGGATACACGCCGTAGAGCAGGCGCAACTGGCGCGCGGTGTCGGGGCGGTTGGTCACCGCGAGCACGGGCATCGAGGGCCGGAACCGCGATATCATCGTGGCCGACGCGCCGGTCGTGGCCCAGGATACGATGAGCGGCGCCCCGGCCTGCTCGGCAAGGCTGACAATCGGGAAGCCGAGGACGTGGATGTTGCGGGTGGCCGGCTCGCGGGTGTAGCGTCCAGCGAACTTGGCGAGGTGGCGGTCGCGGTCGATGGGCATCGTCGCCTCGACCACGCGCGCCATGACCTTGACACATTCCAGCGGGAAGTCGCCGACCGCGGTCTCGCCCGACAGCATCAGCGCGTCCGCGCCTTCCTCGACTGCGGTGGCGATGTCCTGGACTTCGCCGCGCTGGGGCAGGGGGTTGCGGATCATCGATTCGAGAAGCTGGGTGGCGACGATGACCGGCTTGCCCGCGATGTTGGCCCGGTCGATGAGCCGGCGCTGGACCCGTGGTATTTCAGGGTAGTCCACGAGCACGCCGAGGTCGCCGCGCGCGACCATTATCCCGTAGACCTCGTCGCGGGCGAGGATGGCGTCGACATTGGCGACAGCGGCGGGCGACTCGATCTTGGCGATGATGGGCCGCGGCCCGGTCGGGCTCTTCGCAAGCAGGCCGGCCATCTCCGCGATGTCGGACGGACCCTGGACAAAGGACTGGGCGATGAAGTCGACGTCAAAGCCGTGGTTGACCGCCGCGATGTCTTCGGGCACGTCGAGCGGGCCGGCCTGAAGCCGGCCGCCCGGGACCTGGGGCAGGTCGATGCCCTTGTTGAGCTTGATGGTGCCCTTGTGCTCGGCGACGCAGGTGATGCGGTCGGGAAACTCTTTCTTCTCGGCCTTGAGGTAGACCTCGTTGTCGCCGACGACGATGGTGTTGCCTTCGTCAATCTCGACGAAGAGGTCGAGCGGGTAGGCGATGCAGAGCCGGGCCTTGACCCGGGCCGGGACCCGGCCGCGCGGCGAGTCGCAGGTGACAATCTGGACCCGGTCGCCCTCGCTTACCGTAACGCGGTCGGCCGGCTCGGTTGCGTTGCCGGTGATGAGCCTGATGTCGCGGATGCGGATCTTCGGCCCCTTGAGGTCGAGGATGACGGGCAGGGGTCGGCGCAGTTCTTCCTCGGTGCGGCGGATGGCCGCGATGAGGCGGTCCACTTCGCCAAACCCCTCGGGCCGGACGTGGGACATGTTGACCCGCGCCGCGGCCATTCCCTGCTCGACCAGTTCGGGGATGCTGGTGAGCGCGCCCGGCTCGGCGTAGCGGCCGCGCCGGTCAGGCCCGGTGCGCGATACGCGCGGGCCCATCGTGCAGATGATTGCCAGCCCGGCGCGTTTCACCGGGGCAAACTTGACGAGGCGGCGGTGTTGCTGCGGCATAGTTCTCCTGTAAACCGAGGTCAGAGCATAGCGCCGGACCCGATTCGGTCAAATGCGCGGGTCAGGCAAGGAGTCGCGGCGCATCTCATTGTGCAGGCGGCCGTTAAGCCGCAATGAAGGGGATTCGGCCGGGTTCCGGGCGAATGAGAAGGGCAGCAGGCCGGGAATCAGCACTAGATATAGTGGGGGGAACGACTCCCCGGGTGATCCCGGCCCATATGTAGTGGTTCGAAGCGGGCATCGAGGGGCCTGCCGATTGGACAAGGTCCGGCCGGGGCGCGGCCGGGTGCAGGCCTGTTGTCGCGCGAGAAGAGGCGGTCAGCTAGTGCAGGCGCAGGATGCGCGCGGCGGCAGAGGGCACGGCCGGGCCGGCGATGCGGCAGGAATAGACTCCGGCCGCGAGCCTCGCGCCGCGCGAGTCGCGGCCGTCCCAGGCGAGCGCCGTTGCGCCGGGGCGCAAGGGGAGGCAGGCGACCTCGCGGCCGAGGGCGTCAAACACGCGCACCCATGCGTCGTGCGACAGCGGGGCCGACAGGCGCAGGCAGGTCTGTCCCGTGAACGCGGCGGGTACGGCAGTGATGGTCAGTCCAGCCGGCGAGAGCCGTGGCGATTCTGCAACCGCCGCCATCACGACCGGGATGACAGTATCGTAAGGATAGAGGTTGCGGCCGGTGACGACGAGGCGGGCGAGTCCGAGGTTGCGCGGGTTCATCGGCAGTCGAACCGCGCCCGCAAAGTCGGTGTATCCCAAGGCGTACACGGTTGAGTCCATCGAGAGGCAGACAAGGGCGCTTTCGACCGGCGCGGAGCCCAGCGTGACGCTGACCGTGGCAGTCTGCTGACCGAGGGGCAGAGAGCCGGGATGCAGGACAGCGGGCTGGCGCGGCGGCGCGGTCCAGATGCCCAGGGCCGGGTCGCCGTAGAGGTTGAATCCGAGGTAGTCGTTGACGCGCTCGGGGAATTGGGCGAGCATGGCGGCACGCGCCGCGCGTGCGGCGTGGCCCAGCCGCCAGGCCCTGCCGACAAAGAGAGAGTCAAAGAAGCCGCGCGCCACCGCGCTGCGCACCGCGGCCACGCCGACGTCGGAATGGGTATTGCCAAAGAATGCCACCGCGCCGCGGATTGTGCTGACCGTGCCGGTCTTTATCCAGGCCTCGCCGACCATCGACTCGCCGGGCGAAAGCGTCATCGTTTCGCAGGTGACCGACAGGACGACCGGGCAGCGCGTGCCGTTGGCGGTGCGCTGGGGCAGGACTCGGAAAGGCTGGTACCAGTTGTTTGTCGCGCGGCCGCGGTAGAGGACGAAGCTCGTGCCGGCGTCGATCGAAGCGATGATGTCGTCGGCCGTATCGCCGCGCGACGAGGCGAGCGAGTCGCAGGCGACAAACCCGGCAGCGCGGGCGCGCGCGGCGGCGTGGCGGGCATCGGCCCAGTAGACCAGCGAGTCGGAGTCGCTCCGGTCGTGGACGACCGTGGTGAGTCTGCGGTTCCAGATGCGGTTGATGGTGTCCGGGGTGCGCTCGTAGGCCAGGGTCTTGAGCACCATCTCTTCGGTCTGGAGCCGGGATTTGGCCGGCAGTCGGCCGACCGCGAGTTCGGCGCGGACATCGCCGGTGACGTTGCCGTAGATGTTGTCGGACGAGACTGTGACCGAGCCGCCGCTGTAGTACAGCCGGGCCGGGAGCGATTCGGCCGAGCCGACCAGCAGGACGAACTCGGGCCGCGGTTCCCAGGTGTTCCAGGCGTTGCGGACGTAGTTCTTGATGGCCGTGGTGTCGCGGCCGATCGCGGAGAGTCTGACGGTTCGGGTCGGGATACCGCTGGCGTGGTGCCATTCGGCGAGCGGCCTGACGGCCGGTTCGAGCGAATCGGCGGCGATTATCAGGTATCGAGCGCCGGTCTGGGCAGCGAGAACCGCGGCCAGAATCGCCATCAACGAAAGCACTCTCGACACTGGTCCTCCGTGACTGGTCATCAAAGCGGGCCGGGCATCGCACCAGAGGACGCGATACCCGGCCCTGCAACTCGTCAGATTA
>CBFGIY010000126.1:0-4099 GCA_965648935.1 Caldifarciminota bacterium | reverse complement strand
ACAACGGCCCCAAACAGGCAGAGGCCGCCCGGCCCCAATGGCCGGTCGCCGCGTTCTCCAGCGACTCGCCCATCGTACAAGACCCTACGCCTGAAATCAAGCCCAAACCGTAAGTCCGACAAGCATGATAACACATTACCAACAAGCAACTTATAGCGCATCATCTCTATCTAGTGTAAACATATGTTTACCAAGGGTGGTCTTGCTTGCTAAGGCTGGCGTGGCTGTTTGAACATCCTTAGGCCTTGCAGGGCGGGCAGTTCTAACTGCCCGCGCTACTCGTCGCTCGACCTGCTTCGGTCTCCAGACTTCCGACCAGACTGGCCTTGACTTTTCCTCTTCTCTGTCCATAATTCGGGCTGTGTCGAGCCCTGTTCTTGCGCGGGATTTCTGTCGATTGGAGGCCTGCTAGTAGTGCCGCGCATCTTTGACAACATCGACCAGCAGCTTCTGCCTGCCCTGTGCGATACGCTCAAGGTATCGGAGCGGGCTGACTTCTGCATCGGCTACTTCAACCTCCGCGGCTGGAAGCAGATTGACTCCTGCATCGAGAGTTGGTCCGGGGGTGAAGGCCATTGCTGCCGACTGCTCGTCGGCATGCAACAGCCCGAGGATCAAGAGCTGCGCACTGCGTTGGGGCTGATTCGTTCCGACGTCGGAATTGACCAGGCCCATGTAATCCAGCTCAAGAAGCGCCTGGCACAGGAGTTCCGCGACCAGCTTGCCATCGGCGCACCGAGCAACGAAGACGAGCAAGGTCTTCGGCGACTGGTCGCCCAGCTCCGTGCCCGCAAGGTCATCGTCAAGCTCTTCCTGCGCCATCCGCTTCATGCCAAACTCTACCTGTTGTTCCGGCCAGACCCGGTCAACCCTGCAGTCGGCTTTGTCGGCAGCAGCAACCTGACGCTGGCTGGACTATCGAAGCAGGGCGAGCTCAACGTCGATGTGATGGACCACGATGCTACCGGTAAACTTGCCCGGTGGTTTGAGGCCCGCTGGAACGACCAGTGGTGTCTGGACATCTCGCAGGAGCTTATCGACATTGTCAACGAGAGCTGGGCTCGCGAAGAACTGATACCACCATATCACATCTACCTCAAGATGGCGTATCATCTCTCGCAGGAAGCGCGGGCCGGGCTGGCTGAGTTCAAGCTGCCGCGTGACTTTGGTGTCCCGCTTTTCGAGTTCCAGAATGCGGCTGTGCGCATTGCGGCCCGGCACCTGAATCAACGCGGCGGCGTGCTCATCGGCGACGTGGTCGGTCTGGGCAAGACCCTGATGGCCTGCGCGGTCGCGCGCATCTTCGAGGATGACCCGTACTTCCTCGAGACCCTGATTATCTGCCCCAAGAACCTAGTCGGCATGTGGGAAGAATACAAAGAGAAGACCCGGATGCACGCCCGGGTCGAGTCCCTGAGCACAGTCATCCAGAATCTGCCTGACCTGCGCCGCTATCGCCTGGTCATTGTGGACGAAAGCCACAACCTGCGTAACCGCGAAGGCCAGCGGTACAAGGCAATCCTCGACTACATCCGGCGCAACGACAGCAAGGTCATCCTGCTCACTGCCACGCCCTACAACAAGGCCTACGTTGACCTGTCCAACCAGCTTCGTCTCTTTGTCCCGGAAGACCGTGACATCGGGGTCCGACCCGAGCGCGTGCTGCGTGAAGTCGGGGAAACCGAGTTCATCCGCCGGCACCAGTGCTCGCTCCGCTCGCTGGCCGCGTTTGAGAAGAGCGACTATCCTGACGACTGGCGCGAGCTGATGCGACTCTTCATGGTGCGACGCACGCGCAGCTTCATCAAAGAGAACTACGCGGAAAAGCATCCTGAGAACGGAAGACCCTGCCTGAAGTTCGCTGACGGCCGCTTTGCGCCGTTCCCGACCCGAGTGCCCAAAGCCCTGTCCTTCACGGTAAACGAGAACGACCCCAAAGACCAGTACGCCCGGCTCTACGCGCCGGCTGTTGTTCAGACTATCAGCGACCTGTTCCTTCCCCGCTACGGGCTGGGCAACTATGTTGCCGAAACACCGCACAAACCGCCGACACAAGCCGAGGCTGAGAAGCTCAAAGACCTCTCGCGGGCGGGCAAGCGGCTGATGGGGTTCTGTCGCACCAACCTGTTCAAGCGCCTGGAAAGCTGCGGCCATTCATTTCTTAAGTCGGTCTCGCGCCACATCCTGCGCAACTATGTCTACCTGCATGCCATCGAGCAGGGTCTTGACCTGCCGATTGGCACCCAGGACGCCGATCTGCTTGACGACGAGGATATGGAGAGCGAAGGCCTGATGGAACCTCAGGTCTCAGCCCGGTTGAAGACTGCTTCGGACTTTGCCCGGCGGGCGGCTGAGGTCTATGCCGAATACCAGGCTCAGGGCCATAACCGCTTCCGCTGGCTTCGCGCCTCGCTCTTTGGCGACACTCTGGCCGAAGACCTGCGCGCCGACGCCGACAAACTGCTGGGCATTCTCAAGTCATGCGGGGACTGGGACCCGACCCGCGATGCCAAACTCGACGCGCTCGAGAAACTGCTGACGCGCAAGCACAGCAAGGACAAGGTGATTGTCTTCTCGCAGTTTGCCGACACGGTGGACTACCTTGCCGGGGAACTAGCGAAACGCGGGGTCGAAGCCGTGGCCGGTGTCACGGGCACATCTGACGACCCGACCGCGATTGCCCATCCCGGTCAGCAATGGGTGTCGCGACCGGGTCTCGCCCGCAGACGAACTGCGTGTTGTTATTGCCACGGACGTATTGTCCGAAGGGCAGAACCTGCAGGACTGCCACATCGTCGTGAACTACGACCTGCCCTGGGCAATTATCCGGCTTATCCAGCGTGCCGGCCGTGTTGACCGCATCGGCCAGGAAGCATGGGAAATACTCTGCTACTCTTTCCTGCCGGCAGACGGGGTCGAGCGCATCCTGCGTCTGCGCCAGCGGGTTCGGCAGCGGCTGAAAGAGAACGCCGAAGTGGTCGGCTCAGACGAGGTCTTTTTCGGCGACGCGCACGAGACTCAGGTGCTTGAAGGCCTGTACCACGAGAAACCGGGTGCGCTCGACGACGAAGATGGCGAAGTTGACCTTGCGTCCTATGCTTTCCAGATCTGGCGCAACGCGGTCAAGGCAGACCCGAAGCTGGAAAAGCTGATTCCGGCCCTGCCTTCGGTTGTCTTCTCTGCTCGTGCCCACCAGCCGACTCCGGACCAGCCGGCCGGAGCGTTGGTCTACATGCGCACAGCCGAAGGCAACGATGCGCTGGCCTGGATCGACAACTCGGGCAAAAGCGTCACCGAATCGCAGTACGAGATACTCAAGGCGGCGCGGTGTGAGCCGGACGAACCAGCCTTGACGCGGGCAGACAATCACCATGACCTGGTCCGCAAGGGCGTCGAACAGATAATCAAGGATGAACAGAGCATCGGTGGCCAACTCGGTCGTCCGTCTGGCGCCCGATTCCGAACCTATGAACGCCTGAAACGCTATCAGGCTGAGGTCAAGGACACCATCTTCGACACACCTGAACTCCGCCGCACCATCGACGACATCTACCGCCATCCGCTCCTGGAAACGGCCAAAGACGCGCTCAACCGACTGCTCCGCACCGGTGCGTCTGACCAGACCCTTGCCGAACTGGCCATGAACCTGCGCCAAGACGGCAAACTCTGCCATTCCGAAGAGACAGCCGAGCAACGCGAACCGCAGATAATCTGCTCGCTCGGCCTCAGGGCGAACCGGGATGTCTGAAGCACTGATCCCGAAACACGGCGGCTACCGAAACCTCAAGAGCTTCCAGGTTGCCGAGCTGGTCTACGATGTGACGGTGCGGTTCTGTGACCGCTACATCGACCGCCGCAGCCGTACCCACGACCAGATGGTGCAAGCGGCCCGGAGCGGGGTGCAGAACATCGCCGAGGGCAGCCAGGCGTCCGGCACGTCGAAGAAGATGGAGCTCAAGCTTACGAATGTGGCTCGGGCCAGCCTGGAGGAGCTTCGCCTGGACTACGAGGACTTCTTGCGGCAGCGCGGGCTGCCGCTCTGGCGCCGCGAGGACCCGCGCCGCACGGCGCTGATCGCCCGGCGGTGCGCCACGGCCGA
>CBFGIY010000125.1:0-4195 GCA_965648935.1 Caldifarciminota bacterium | reverse complement strand
GCCGGCGCCGAGGCGATGCCGAACGGCGCCTCGCCGACCCCGAGCAGCGAGATGAACCCGAACTGCCCGGGACGATAGGAGAACGCCGCGGCGTCGGCCGGGTTGACAAAGGACAGGTCGAAGGTCTTGAGGTCCTTCGCGTCGTTCTCGACCGTCACCTTCTCGACGCGCACCGGCAGGGGCAGGTAGGGGTTGGCGCTCATGTCACTCGGGCAGGGCGCGCTCCAGCGCCTCGACCGTGGCGCGGATGTCGATGCTTGACGGGCACTCGATGATGCAGCGGCCGCAGCCGACGCACGACACCTCGCCGACCATGTCGACGGTGTACTTGAACTTGTCCATTACCCGGTTGCGCCAGCGCGAGTGGCGGGCGTTGCGCGGGTTGTGGCCCGAGGCGTGCTGGGAGTAGATGCAGAACTGGCAGGAGTCCCAGACCCGCACGCGCGCACCCCGGCCCTTGTGCTCCTCGTCGGTGACGTCGAAGCAGTGGCAGGTCGGGCAGAGCAGGGTGCAGGCGCCGCAGTTGACGCAGGAGTCCATCACGGTCTCCCAGGCCGGCGAGTCAAAGCCCTTGTCGAGCCTGTGCTTCAGCCGGGCGGTATCGGCGGCCCAGGAAATCTTCGAGTCGGCGAGCGCGGCCAGTTCGCGCGCCCGGCCGAGGTCCTCAGGACCGGCCTCGGGAAAGCGCTCGACAAGCTTCTGGCCCCGGGGCGTGACCGGCCGGGCGAGAAAGCGGCCGCCGAGGTCGACAAGCAGCAGGTCGAGGCCGCGCGTGCCCGAGGGCGAGCCGCCGACCCCGGCGCAGAAACAGGTGTCGGCCGGCTCGTTGCAGGCGAGTCCGACCACGGTTGCGGCGGCGCGGCGGCGGCGGAAATAGGGGTCAGGCCTGGCCGGGTCGACAAAGACCTTGTCCAGCACCTCGAGCGCGTGGGCGTCGCAGGGCCGGACCCCGAACACCACTCGTTCCTCGATCGCGGCCGATTCCTCCGGCGCCTGGCCGGGCCTGAACCGGAACATCACCTCGCATTGCGGGAAGAACAGGCCCTTGACCGGCTGTTTGGTGTTGATGCGGCTGGTGTCCACCTCGGCCGAGGATTGCACGCGGCGGAACTCGGTCCACTGCTTCTTTGAGTGCTTCGCCGGGGCATAGAGCGCGGTCGCGGCGGCCAGCTCGTCGAGCAGCCTGTCCAGCTCGGTCCGGATGATGACGCGTTCCTTCACCGGATGAACTCCTGGCGGTCTTCGGGGTCGAATGCGGCAAGGGGCGGCGGCTCGTCCGGCTTCATCCCGGCGGTGTGGCCGAAACGCTCGCGGACAATCTGCGCGGCCTTGCGGTTGAGCTTCATCAGGTCGATGCCCATCGGGCAGGCCCGCGCGCAGGACCCGCACTCGACACAGCGACCGGCCATGTGCAGGGCGCGCATCAGGTGAAACACCGCGTTGTCGGAAAGTTCGGTGGTCCTGCCCAGCCAGGCCGGGCGGCCGGTGTCGACAAAGCAGACCGGGCAATAGCAGTTGGGGCAGACCTGGCGGCAGGCATAGCAGCGAATGCAGCGGCCTGCCTCTTCGGCGAACTCCTGCCAGCGCGCGTCCGGGTCGGCCGGTTCGCCCGGAAGCTCGGCCGGCTCAGGCGCGGCGCGCTCGCCGATGAACTCGTCATACTCGACCGCGTCGCGCTGGATGCAGGTGCGGCAGGCCTCGTCCAGTTCGCCGTCCTCGCGCACACCGGCGCAGCCGACACCGATAACGTGCAGGTTTGCGCGGTCGAGCTGGTGCTCCTTGACCAGCGAGACGATCGAGCGCGAGTCGCAACCCTTGGCGATGACGGCGATGCGGCCTCTGTGCTTCAAGCCGATGATATAGTTGGCGAGGTTCTGGCCGCAGCGTTCGTCGAAGATGAGGCTTTCGCAATCCTCGGGTGAGGTTGTGAACGCAGGCTGGGCCCGGCCCGGCCGGGTGGCGGCGCGATACCCCACCACGACCGCGACCTTACCCTCCGTCAGCAGTTCCTTCGCGCGCCGGCGCAGCTCGGCCTCGCGGCTCACAGCGGCTCCTTGACCAGCTTGCGGTTGGGCCCGAGCGAGCGCACCTTGTCGGTCACCTCACGCACGACCGCGGCGAAACGCTCGCCCTCGGCGGCCGACACCCAGGAGAAGCTCACCCTGCCCGGCTCAATGCCGGCCATCTCCAGAAGGTCATTGAGGACCGCGAAGCGGCGGCGGGCGACGTAGTTGCCGGTGAGATAGTGGCAGTCGCCGGGATGGCAGCCCGACACCAGCACGCCGTCCGCGCCGTTCTGCAGGGCCTTGAGAATGAAGAACGGGTCGACCCGGCCCGAGCAGGGCACGCGCACCACGCGGATTGACGGCGGGTACTGGATGCGCGAGATGCCGGCGAGGTCAGCCCCGGCATACGAGCACCAGTTGCACAGGAACGCGACGATGCGCGGCTGGAAGTCGCTCTGGTTCGTGTTTGGCGTGTCGGTCATCGTGGAGTGAAGAGGCATTATAGGACAGCGGCGCGCGGTTGTAAAGCAGCGGCAGACGCCAGCCGCAGTTCCCGCCCGTGCGCTTGCCGTGCGAGTCCGGACGCCAATCGGGCGGCGACTTCCGCCGCCGCCCGATGCTCCTCCGAAGAAGATGTTACTCCGCTAGCACCGCCTTCCGGCTCAGCCTCGTCCGGCTGGAACCTGGGAACCTCGGGGAACCTGGGAACCTGGGGACGCTACCCATGTTTACGCCTCTCCCTTGGCTGCCGCGTTCGGGGTCTGCCGCCGGGCTGCGGTTTGAGGGTTCTGCCAATCTTGCGTTCGATACGACTCACGAACTCGTCGGTGCCCAGTGGTCGACCGGTGCGGGTGTTCAGCCGGAGTTGGTCCAGTAGCGTGCTCTCCTCGGTCTCGCGCAACCATTCGGCCCAGTCCTCGATTCCGGCGGATGTCTTGAGCCTGGTGATGTCCGACAGCAGCGGGTCGGTGCGTAGTCCGGCGTGAGCTGCCGCGCTGCTCCACTGGTAGTTCTCGGCACGGCGCACAATCCTCGCCCGCACCGGGTTGCGCTCGACATACCGGATGGCGGCCAGCGTGTGCGCATCATCCATCGCACAGGAGAAGAACCGCCCCTGCCACAGTCTGCCGCCAATGCCGTGGGTCCAGTTCACGTACTGGGCGTAGCGCAGGTGAACTGGCTTCAGCACCGATGCCAGCGTATGAGCCTCGGCCGGCACCACCACGAGGTGCAGGTGGTTGGTCATCAGGCAGTAGGCCAGCACCTCAAGCCCGCGGGCGAACGCGTACTCCTCCAGCAGCGACAGGTATCGACGAAAGTCAGCCTCACCAAAGAACACTTCTTCCCGACGATTGCCGCGCTGGGTCACGTGATGCGGTATCCCGGCAACAACAGCTCGCGCCATCCTCGGCATGCGACCACCTTACGTCCATCGCTAGTGCTGTCAACAGAAACAGGGGTAGCGTCCCCAGGTTTCATCGCTAGTGCTGTCAACAGAAACAGGGGTAGCGTCCCCAGGTTTCGGTAGGCTTCGGCTGTTTCAGCCACAACCGGTAGTATGAGGGTCGGGGAAAGGCAGATACCTGTCCCCGGAAGATGCTGTCGATACGGCTCAGTCGCGCACTACCAGCCGCGCGACACCTGTACCGGCGCGCAGGAGGTACACGCCCGCGCCGAGGTCCGAAGGCAGTCCGAGCGCACCGTCGGCGCCGGCGCGCAACTCGCCGCGAGTCCGGCCGGCCGCGTCGACGAGCAAGACGCTTGAGCCCTCGAACGCGCCCATCTTCACGACCGACCCGGCCCGCACGACGCTCGGCTGAACCCGCAGGCCGCGCCGGGCGAGCGCGGTCCCGCGCTCGGCAAGACCGGTCTGGTAGGAACGGTACACTCCGGTGCGCGCCATGTCGAACTGGTAGGTCGGCCATTCCCAGGCCGCGCGGTTGAACGGCACGCCCGCTTCCCAGATGGTGACGTCGGTGCGGCCCGAGTAAGACGAGACCGCGATGATGTCGAGCGAGTCGTCGCCGTCCACGTCAGCCACATTCGGCCCGTTCAGGTAAGTGAAGCCCCACGGCCGCAGGGGAAAGCCGCTCACAAGCGTGCCGTCGTCGTGCAGTGCGTAGACGTAGCCGAGCGAGTCGGCGCTGGTTAGGCGGTTGGAGGTGAAGACTATCTCCATATCGCCGTCG
>CBFGIY010000124.1:0-4202 GCA_965648935.1 Caldifarciminota bacterium | reverse complement strand
GTTTCGCGCTGTTCCCCCTGCTGGCCGCGGCAGTCGCGCTCGGCGGCTGGCTGAGCGAGGAGCGCATCACCGCGCGCACCAACGCCGCCGACCGCACCTCGCCCAACAACGCCCGCTGTCTCGCTGTCGACTCGGCCGGCAACGTTCACGCGGTGTGGTATGGCGATGTCGGCGGGACGAGTCAGGTGTGGTATTCACGGCGCGACGCGGCGACGGGCGAATGGAGCGCAGACACTGCGGTCACTGCCGGCGTGAGGGATGCCGTCTTCCCTTCGGTCTCGGCCGACCCGGCCGGGAACGTTCACGTCATCTGGCAGGCGAATACGATCATCCCGGCCATCTGCTACAGGATGCGCGCGGTTGCGGGCGGGTGGGGCGTGGTCGAGACGGTCTGGCGCGGGTCGGGCTCGGCCAGCCCGAGCATCGCCAGCCCAGGCACGAGCGTGGCGCAGGCCGTCTGGATTACCACCTACCCGGCGCAGCACCAGAATGTCCTGTTCGCAATCCGGGACAGCGCGGGCTGGCGGACGCCGATCGTGTTGAGCGAGGACAACGGGAGCGCGTACAGCAACCCGTGCATCGCCGCGGCATCGGATACTCACGCAGCAGTCGCGTGGAATCGCGCGTCCACTCCACGCTTGGTGTGCGCCCGGTTGCTCGTGGACCATCAGCCTCAGCCACTGGAAACTCTCAGTGTCGGTGGGGGGCTGGCAAGCATCAGTGCCGGACGCGGCGGCATCTACCGGGCTGTCTGGAGCAAGTCCGGCGGGACAGCAGACTCTCTGCGAATCCGGACATGGGCCGGGGGCGGCTGGCAGGCGGTGGTGCCCGTCGAATGCGCCGGCCCGCAGGCCAGGCCGGCAGCTGTTGCCGACGATGCGGCAGGCCGGCCGAACCTGTCGTGGTGCGCGCCCGGGCAGACATCGGTCATGCAGATCCATCACGCCGTTGCCGATTCCGCAGGCACGCAGTGGCAGGGCGCACAGAGACTCACCGAGGCGTCAATCGGCCGGAACAATCCGTCGGTCTCGTGCGGGCCGGACGGCAGCGTTCAGGTCATCTGGACCGATCAGCGGCACAGCAGCAGCAACACCGACATCTACTTCCGCCGGTGGGAGTTCGTGCGCGATGTGGCGGTGCTGGGGTTCGAGGCGCTGCCTGATACGGTGGATTCGGGCAGGGTGGTGGTGCCGGTTGTCGTACTGGCGAACCTCGGCGATACGGTGGAGCGGCAGGTGCCGGTGTGGCTGCACGGGCCGGGCGTGAGCGTGGACACGGTGCTGGATTCGATTGCCCGCGGCGATACGGCCGTTGTCCGGTTCGACTCGCTGGGCTGCCTCGTGCGTGGTTGGAACTCGGTCGTCTGCTCAACCCGCATCGCCGGCGACCGCACCCGCGGCAACGATGCGGCGCGGGATTCACTCTTCGTCGCGGTGCGGGATGCGGCAGTCGAGTCGATTGTCGCGCCGCGCGGGCAGGTGGTAGAGGATTCGGTCGCGCCGGTGGTGGCATTGGCGAACCGCGGCAATCTCGCGGCGCGCTGCACCTGCATCGTGAGCATCGCGCGCGATTCCGCAGTTGTCTACGAGGCCGACACTGTGCTGGGTATCGCGCCGGGGTCGAGTGCGCGGGTCGTGCTGCCGGCCTGGCGCAGTACGCCGGGCGAGTACACGCTGCGCGCGGTCGTACGGCTGACCGGTGATATGAACGGGGCGAACGATACGCTGTCGGAGAGGTTCTCGGTGCCGTTGCGCGATGTCGGGGTCGGCGGGATTGTCGCGCCGGTGGGGCAGTTTGACTCGGGCGCAGTCGTCGAGCCGCGCGTGACGGTGTTCAATGCGGGCGCACTGGAGGAGTCGTTCGCGGCGCTGCTGTGGATCGGGCAGGGTTGGCTGGACTCGGCTCGGGTCGAGGGGCTTGGCCCGGGCGAGAGCCTCGCGGTGCGATTCCGCGAGTGGCGGGCGCTTGAGCGCGGCGAGAGCGAGGTGCGCTGTTCGCTCGCGGCGCGGCCCGACCACGAGCCGGGCAACGACACCGCGGCCGGGGCGGTGTTCGTGCGGGTGATTGACGCGGCCGCGCGGTCAATCGAGGTGCCGCCCGAGGAGGTCGGGTTCGGCACGCTGTCGCCGATAGCGCGGGTTGCCAACGACGGCACGCAGGCCGAGTCGGTGCGCTGCCGGTTCGAGATGCGGGCCGGGGATTCGCTGGCCTATGCCGATTCGGTCGTGGCGGAGTTGCCGGCCGGGGCCGATTCCGCAGTCGAGTTCGGCTCGTGGGAGACGCGCGGCGGCTGGTACCGCGCGGTCCTGCGGGTGAGCGCGGGCGGAGATATGCGGCCTGGGAATGATTCGGTCGCGGCAGTGTTTCGGGTTCATCCGATTGATGCCGCGGTGCGCGAGATTGTCGCGCCGCGCGGGGTGATTCGCGCGGGCCCGGTCGCGCCGGCAGTGCGCATCGCCAATCTCGGGGACGAGGCCGAGGCTATCCGGCTGAGGCTTTGCATCGGGTCGGGCGGCGGCGCGAGCTACGAGGAGTCGACGCTGGTTACGGTCGAGCCGGGCCGGGAAACGACCGCGGCGCTACCGGCGTGGCGCGCGACGTGCGGCGAGTATTCGGCCTTCGCGCGCGTGGCGTTGCGCGGCGACATCAACCCGGGCAATGACCAGTTGGCGGGAAACGTCGTCGTGGAGTCGACCGTGGTGTTGCGCTGGACCCGGCTGGCCGACATTCCGGCCGGGCCGCGCGGGGCAGCGGTGCTGGATGGCGGCGCGCTGGCCGGGGCCGGCGGCAAGGTGTATGCGCTCAAGGGCGGTTCGAGTGAGGTGTGGGCCTACTCGCCGCAGGAAAGCGCGTGGACCGCGCGGGCCGCGCCGGGCGAGACCTGCCGGACCGGGGGCGGCGCGGCCCTGGCCTGGGACGGCGACCGCTGGCTGTACGCGATTCGCGGCCGGCAGAGCGGCGAGCTGTGGCGGCTTGACCTTGCGGCCGATTCGTGGCAGGCGTGCCCATCCCTGCCGCCCCATGTGCGGCGGTTCGGGCACGGCGCGGCGCTGGCGTTCTGGCGCGGCGACACGCTCAAGCTCTTCGCGCTGCCAGGCGCGGGTTCGCATGAGCTGCTCTGCTACCTGCCGGGCGTGCGGCGCTGGCACGCGCGCCGGCCGATGCCGGCCGGGCCGCTCGGGCGCAGGCCGCGCCGGGGCACTTGCCTTGCGAGCGCCGGGAACCGCGTCTTCAGCCTGAAAGGCGGGTCGGGCGAGTTCTACGAGTATTTCGCGCGGCGCGACTCGTGGGCGGCGCGCGCCGGGGTGCCGCGTGTCGGCAGGGCGGGCCGGGCGCGGGCCACAGGCTCCGGGGCCGCGCTGGCGTGGGACGGAAATGACGCGCTGTACCTGACCAAGGGCCGGGGACTGGAGTTCTGGCGCTACCGCATCAGCGCCGACACGTGGGAGCAGCTTGAGGACGTGCCGCGATCGGTGCCGCGCCGGGCCTGCCGCAAGGGTACCGGGCTGGCCGCGCTGGGCGGCAGCGTGTATCTGTTGCGCGGCAACGCGACGCGCGAGTTCTGGCGCTATGACCCGGACTCAAACGGCGATGCCTTCTCGAATGACCGGCCGCGGCCTGAGCGCGCGCCGCTGCGGTCCGGGCTGGCGCGCGAGGCGCGGGCGAGTGCAGGCAGCGCCGTGCCCGGGTGGCGGTACTACGACGCGGCCGGCAGGCTGGTCGCGCCGGGCCGGCAGGCCGGGGTGGTGTTCGCGGTCGGGCCGGGCGGCGAGCTGAAGCGGGTCCTGGTCCGGCCGAGGGCCGGCGAATAAAGCAGGCAGGGGATGGAGGAATACATCCCCTGCCCGAGGCAACGCGGAGTCAGATAACCCCCTGCTGACAGCCTGGAACCAACGCTGGAGTTCCAGTTGAGCCAGAGTGGGCCATTGTCAGGGGCGTGTGTGAGGGGGGTATGTGGGGCGAGTCAGTTTCGTGTCAGGCCGCTTGGAAGCGCGCGGGGCGCGGTTGCCCGCGCCCCGCTGTTGTGTTTTCCTGCAACTAGTCGAGCATCACGGCTTTGACCACGGTGCGCTGGCCCGCGGCCTCGAGCCGCAGGAAATAAACGCCCCGGGCAAGGGGCCGGCCCGCGCCGTCGGTGCCGTCCCAGCGCGCAGTGCCTGACCCGGCCGGCTGGTTTCCCGCAAAGAGGCTCTGAATAAGCC
>CBFGIY010000123.1:0-4258 GCA_965648935.1 Caldifarciminota bacterium | reverse complement strand
AGTTCACGGTCGCATCCGCAGCCTGTGCCGCCTCCTTGGCCAGCATCGCGGCGCGGACCGAGCCGTTGGCATAGCCGTAGTAGGCGCGGTTGTTTGTTGATGTGTACCAGCCCGCGACCGAGCCGACCATGTTGAACCGGCCGGCCGACACCTCACGATAGTAGTCTGCCGCGCTGCCCGAAGCCCACGTGCCGAACAGCATCGCTTGGAACGAAGCCACAGAGTAGGTCAGCGCCTGGTCCGGGAACTGGATGCACGCCGCGAAGAAGCGCTTCGTGCCCGACACCAGCAGGCTCACATCGCCCGGCGTGTTGCGCATCCCGGCCGCGCCATCGTCGCGCACCGGCCGCTGGATGACGTCGATGCCCAGCCGCTCGCGCTCCTTTGCCCATTCCGCGTAGTCGATGTCAAGCCCGGGCAGGGGCGGCATCGCCAGTGCCGCGCCGGACAACAACAGGACAAGACAAACCAGTACAACAGCATGCACACGCTTCACGGATCCTCCTGTCAAGAAAGCGAAACCGCGCCATAGCCCGCGGCAACTGCGCAGCGCCGACCAACAGCGCTGTGACAGCCGCGAATCTCGCGCGTCACTCCTCGGCCGCCGTAACCTCGCGGCGGCACATATAATTATAGAAAGCACCCCCAAGACGTGTCAAGGCAAACTGCGCTGGGGTGCTTCACGCTTGACCGACCCGCGTGGCCGCGGCTATACTGAGCCTGCGGGCCGCGCCCGCGAAATCCACCCAAGGAGAGTGCTACTGTGAGAAGACCTGCTGTCCTCCTGTCTGCCCTTCTACTGCTCGCGGGCGTGTTCTGCGGCCGCACCAGCACCGCTCGCACGGTCCGGGTCCAGATCCCGCCGATTCCCGACGGCGAGCTCAGCCGGTATGTCATCTCGGTCGGCGGCCAGCCGATCGGTCAGATGGCGATGCTCGTCAGCCGCGAAGTCTTCCGCGAACGGCAGGCCCTGCGCATCGAGCTCGTATCGCGCACGGCTTCGGGCAGCATCGAAACGACCGACTCGTCCATCGTCTTCGTCACCGCGGACAGCCTGAGGCCGCTATCGTCGTTCCGCTTCGTCCGAGTCGGCCCGGCCCTGACCACGACCGCTGTCAACTACACGCGCGAGGCCGCGGCCGTCGCCACCTACGCGGCTGGGCAGGAGATTCAGCGTCTTCTGCCGTTCGACGCCGCCACCTTCGACTCGGACATGCTCATAATGCTCGGTCGGTCGATCCAGCTCTCCCGGGACAACACAGTCACCATCAAGGCGGTGAACCCGCTCGGCCCGCCTTCAGGCGGAGCCCTCTTCGAAGGCACGGTCGGACTGGTTGGCGAAGAGACCGTCACGGTCCCGGCCGGAACATTCGACTGCCGCAAGGTTCTGATGAACCTCGGCCAGTTCATCATCGTGACCTGGTACGAGAAGACCGGTGCCCAGCGCCTTGTCCGGTATGAGACGCCGCGCGGTGAAGTCAGCCAAGTGATGGAACTCCTGCCGTAGGGCCAAAGCCTCTGGCTCGCTGCCGTACGCCACAAAGGACCCAGACCGTCGCCCAGTAGAATGTCACCTGGTTACCGCATACTAAGTAACACAAAAACAATAGGATAGGCTGTCAGCCACAGCCTCCCGCACCGGCCGAAGCAAACCGCGGCTGGCTCGGTCGCCGTGTCGCATCAGGCAAAATGCTGTTTTCCAATCAGTTAGGGTGCGGTAGCGAACCACGCGCACTGGCCGCGCGTGCCCATCGATGTCGGCGAGAACCTCTGTTAGCCAACAATATCAATCACTTAACCGTCACGGGCACCGATGGCACGGATTGTGAACGAATACGACACGGTGAAACTCGAGAGTGTTGTCCGCGGGTACTACAAGTTCACTGCCTATCAAACGGCAGGTACAAACCGCTCCGTAACCTCCGTCCAGCGGTTTTCCGGGCCGGCAGGGTTCCGCGTAGGTGAAAACAAAACTGCGTTTCTGTGGTCCCCCCCATATTCACCTGCCGGCCCGGAATACTCAAAGGCAATCAGGTCGGCGCAGTGGTCCATCTCAGCTCGCCCTGCAGTCATATATCAACACCACACCAAGACCTACTACGCCCCCATCGGCGCAACCCGCTGACTGCATCAAGCTGATGTCGCTGCGTCGACCGCATATGTAGCCTGCAGTTCACTCGTCTCTCCTTCCGGGTTTAGCGAAGCGGCTCCCAAACGGGAGCCGCGCCTTTTTCTAGGACCCGAGTGGATGGAATGAACACGAGCGGCCCCTTCCGGAGCCGCCCGTTGACACAAGCGAACTGCTGCCGGCCGCTGACGCCTACCTGACGATCGCCACCTTGTCGGCGCGGTCTCCGACGCGCAGGAAGTAGACGCCGCGGCCCGCAACTTCGGGAGTGAAAGTCACGCTGCCCGAAAGCCCGGCGGGCTGATGCACGACCCGGCTGACCGCGCGGCCTGAGGCGTCAAACAGCGCCAGCTCGAGCGGCTCGACCCGGCTGAGCTGGTAGCGTACCGTGATGCTGCCGGTCGACACGCGCGGCGTCACCTCGATTCCGCGCACGAACCGCGCCGCGGCCGGTCGCTCTTCGACCGCTGTAGGCGGGTCGTACCACTGTTCAGCGGTGTCGGAATTGACCTGCATCTCGGCAACCGTGCGGCCGCCGACGAGCGCGAACGCCACTATCTGGCTGTCGCCCGCGGGAATGCTGTAAGGCCCGGACGAAGCGAGCGCGTGCCAGTTGCCGATGGTCGTTCCCGTCACCGAGCGCAGAGTCCCGTCGAGGTAGTTCATCTTCTCGGCCTTGGTGAACCCGTCGGCAATGACGGTGTTGTTGAGGCAGTTGGCGAACCCGGTCATCCCGCGCGGATAGATGGGCCGGATACCGAGTGCGGTCGTCTCTGGGGAAGACTTGCAGTAGGCAAGGATGCGCAGCGAGTCGGTCCCGGCGTAGTCGTACAGGTCGTTCACGTTCCAGTTGCCGGTCCGGAAATCGCACGCGACACCGACAAACAGATTCTCGACAGCGGCCGCGCCGGTGTTATGAATGCGGTACTCGTAGATGACGAAGTCATCGTGGGCCAAGCTCGCCCCGCCGTACACGCGCTGGGCAACCGTGATGCCGCGCGGCGACGGGTGATTCGCGTCGGAGAAACGAGCGTAGAACTGCTTGTCCCCGAACTCGGGCGGCCAGATCTGCCGCACCGACTCCTCGACCGCGAAGTCCAGCGGGCAGACGCGCCAGTCGGGAGCGCCGTAGAAGTTGTCTGCGACCCAGGACGTGTCCGTACCGAGGATGAGACCGCCGTGCATCAGCGCGGAATTGGTCCAGGACCGGTCCTTGGTGTACACCCAGCCGAAGCCCTCGCCCCGCCACTGGGTCGTGCCGATGCCGCCGTTGCCCGGCACCGCGAGCACGTAGTTGCCGGTGTCGAGCACGCCGTAGGCGCCGCCGCTCGGATAGGGCAGGCCCACGACCAGCTCGGCCTGCGACCGCCACTCGGTCGTGCCGTCAAAGGTGCGCAGAACAAACTCGGCGCGATGGCCGTGCGGGCAGTCGCGTCCGACCGCCAACCGGTACGCGCCGCCTTTGGCCGTGTCGCCCGAGGCGATCGGGCCGTACTCGGCAATCGACTCGACGACCGTGACCCAGGGCGACAGCGACGACAGCCGCCCGACCACCGAATCGGCCGGGCTCGCGCCGAGATTGCGCACGGTGAAGTAGGCGTCCGACTCCTCGCGCGGGTCCAGCCGGCCGTTGGGGTCGTCAACCCAGGCGTGGTCAAGCACGACCAGCGGCCCCGGGCAGGCGCTCGCGACGCGCACCGGCCTGGTCCAGAACGCCCCGTCCTGCGCCGTCACCGCGAGCTCAAGCGTCCAGGTGTCGCCCGGCGCAGTCACCGGGAAACTCGCGACACCGAGCGAGTTGGTGACACCGCGGCCGAGCAACTGGTCGCCGTGCGTGAGCGCGACGCGCGCCCCGCGCATCCGCTCGTCGCCGCAGTCCACCGTAACGGTCAGGACCTGGGGCGAGGCCGCGATGGTGTCCGGCGCGATGACCGCGAGCGCGCGCGGCGCGGTCCGCCACATCCGCATCGTCGGGTCGCCCTGCAGCGTGTTCGTGTAGAGCGCCCAGCGCGTCGACATCTGCGAGAACGACTCGTTGCGCAGGAAATCGCGCGCCATGCCGTGCGCCTGGCCGATTGTCCGGCCGCGCACATAGTTGCGGTAGAACTCGCAGTTCAGGTTCTCGTTCGG
>CBFGIY010000122.1:0-4284 GCA_965648935.1 Caldifarciminota bacterium | reverse complement strand
AGAGTGGCGTAGGTCTGCACAATTCGGTGAGCCCTGAGTGAGTCCGCCTCGGGCAGCCAACTCGGCTCCTGGGCAATCGTCGGCCAGCCTTCCTCGGAGACCCAAGTCGGTCGCGGCTTCAGGAGCCCCCATCTCTGAAGTAGTACCGGAGCGAGTCCAGGTACATTTCTTGCTGCGACACGCTCGGGTAGTATGGGTGGTAGGAGGCTATGTCGAAACTGTCGTCAAGCCCAAACTCTTGGAGGCCGCGCAGCCAGTCACGCAGGTAGAAACCCTCCCCATCTGGCATTGTCGGGCAGTAGACTGCGAGACGCGGCATTGACTCCGCTGGCACGCCTAGTGAATCCGCAGCCTGCCGCATCGCAGAGTAGACGACCTTGGCGTGTCTCGCGTACACCTCCAGGAAGCTCCACCTTCGCCGGTCCAGCCGTGCGTTGTCGGTTCCTGATGGGAAAACCGTCCGCCACTTCTCATAGACCGCGATGTATGTCGAGTCCTTGATGATTCGCCCGCCCGGCTCGTAGAGCCACGGACCGTCCCAGTTGCGCCAGGGCCGGAGCTGCCAGGCTGAGGCTTCACTCTGAGTCTCGTACAGCTCTATCGGCCTGTAGGGCAGCGACGGATGGGTCGCCCAGAACTCCCCCCTCGGGCCGTATCGCTTGACGAACTCGAATACGTACCGACCGGTGAAGTTGGAGTCGTGCAGCACTGGGTAGTATAGGTTGCGCGCGAAATGCGTGGCGCCCCCTCGGTTGTAGCAGCTCATCCAGTTGTCCATCAACGTCCAGTTCATGCGGCCGCCGACGCCCTCGAAGTGCATCGCTGGCTCCAGCCCACGCGTCGTGTATTCAGACATGAGTACGTCCAGGCTGTCCCATCTGTAGACACCTGGTGAGTTCGGCTGCACGATGCCCCAAAAGCCGTAGCCGAACTTGTCGGTCGTCACGCCACAGTCCTTCATGCGCTGGATGCACGCTCCCCAGTTAGGTCGGTCGTAGGGCTGCGTTTCGTCCCACGGTCCGTCTCCATCGTTCTTCCAGAAGATGACCGATTGCATTCCGAACTCGTCACCGACGCGGGCGCGAGCATAGACCCGCATGCAGAGGTCCTTGTCGGTATGATGCTCGGAGCCGACCAGCATGTACCCGAACTGATTGCCGTACGGGTCCCCGGTCCGGTAGAAGTAGTTCAGGCTATCTCCCGTGCGCGTGAAACGGAACTCGAGTCTGTGTCCTCGTTGCAGCGACTCGGGGTAAGCTACGTTGAGGTTGTCGAATCGCACCCACTGGTGTGAGCGACTTGCGTGGCCGGCACCGCTGGCTATGGGGAAGTCGCCGGGATGCGTTCTCACGCTGAGCTGGTACTCGCCGCCCAGCCCAGTATCGCCGGCAAACAGCTCAACATGCGCGCCCGAGGCGCTGTCCAGATCATCCCAGCAACAGGTGACGATTTGGCTGACTTGGTTGTTCTGCAGCGTAGTCCAACCTGAGAGGCTGGCCATCGACGGCTCGATGCTGTATGCACGCAGCAACCCAAGTGCCGTGCTGCCGACGAGCAGAGATACTACGCAGAGCCAGCAGCAAACCCTCTTCACTTTGTCCTCCTCCGACAGCTACCGTTTGATAACCCGGGCCGTTGATGTTGTTCGCCCGGCACTGACCACGAGAGTGTAGACTCCTGCAGACAAGGCGCTGACGTCCAGCTCCGCACTCCCGCTGCCTTCAGCCACCAGACGGCGCATCACCTCCCTTCCGCTGACGTCGACTACGCACACAGTCAGTCGCTCCCTGCGCTGTCCGCTTAGGCGCAACATACATCTGCCTGCTGTAGGGCTCGGCACGACAACTACGCACCCGGCGCGTCGCTCGGCTTCGCCACTCTCTGCTATGCCAGTCGACTCAACCTCGTAGACCCCGATTCCCGCTTCGTACATCGCGGCGTAGATCAGCCCTGAGTCCACAACCACGCGGCGTGTGGAGCGGGGCGTTGAGATGGTCGCGATGTTGGCCGGCGATTGCGGGTCGCTCACGTCGACCAGCACAAGCCCGTTCCACGTCCCGACAACGGCGTGTGAACCGGTCAGGGCGACATCCCACGCGTGCGAACCGAGCGGAGCGTAGCCGAGCAGCCGTAGCGATGACGGGTTAGCCGCGCTGTAGATACGCAACGTGTCGTAGCCATACGGAACGTAGACAAAAGTATCTCGAACAGCCACGCCGAACCCGAAAACTGGGGTGCTGCTGAGAACCCAGGGCGAGGTTGGCTGTGCAATGTTCACCACCTGCAGCGAGCCGCTGATGAGATAGGCGAGTGAGTCCTGGACCGCCAAGCCGAAGTAGTTGCCATCCTGAGTGACGCAACTCCCCACCAGCCTTGGCTCACGCGGCCGGGCAACGTTGACGACCTGGAAACGGCTGGCTTCGGCACAGAACAGCCACGAGTCACGCAGGACCATGTCCTCGGGCCACGCGAACATCCCCTCGCAGCCGGCGGCCCGGACAGGCCGCGTCGGGTCACCGACGTCTATTGTCAGCACTCGCGGCCGGGGCCACCCGAGGTAGGCGAACGAATCCCGGCCAATCGCGGACGTGAACACCGGCTGCTGGCCGACCGTGTCGTAGCTTCCCAGCGTCCGCGGCAGGGCCGGGTTCGTTACGTCGAGCACCGTCAGCCCAGTGTACTGGCTGCCAATGTAGGCCCGGCTGTTGTCCACATTGATATCTACCGCAAGACCACCGGCCAGCGCCATCGTGTCGATTGCCGGGGACGTCGGGTTGGCAAGGTCGACCGCGACAACCCCGTCGAAATGGTCGGCGATGAAGGCGTAGTCCAGCGCCGGGGCGATGCCGACGCCGTCATCCCAACCCGGCGAGTTGACCTGACCGATGAGCCGCGGGGAGCTTGGGTTGGCGATGCTGATAATGTGGAGATAGGAGGTGACAGCCAGCGTATCACAGCTCTGTGGCAGGCACAGGTCGACGGCGGCCGGCACGGAGAGGGAGCCTACCGGGAAGGGTGTTGCCGGGTCGACGACGTCGTAGACACGCAGGCCCTGCGATTCGGTGGTCATGTAGCATAGGCTGTCCCTTACCTGTACTGCCAGCGGCGCGTTGCCCGCTATCTTGCCTGCCCGGCGCGGGTTACGCGGGTCGCGGACGTCGACGATGTTGACGCCTGAGGCGTGCACGAGGTAGCAGTAGCCGTCGGCGTAGCACATGGCCAAGTCTGAGGTGTCCCGGCAGGCTCCGACGCGCACCGGCGCAGACGGGTCTGCGATGCTGTAGATGCGCAGCGAGTCGTCGGCGCAGGCCAAGTACACCAGCGAGTCGGCCACTGCGATGTCGTTGACGCTGGGCAGGCTGACTTGGGCCGTGCGCCGGGGCGCGGTCAGGTCGCTGACGTCGAAAAGCTCAAGGCCCGTGCCGCCGCGCTGGACGCCGACGCAGACAAGAGAACCGCTCATCACTGCCCTATGCGGGATGCCGTGGCAGTCAATCTCGCCAAGTGGTTCGATGGCGACTTGGCCGGTCGTCCTGAACCGCGCCAAGGTGGCGCCGGAGCCGCGGGTCAGCAAGATGATAGTGTCGAGCCCGACCGTGTGAACCGAGACCTTGTATGAGGGTCCGTAGCTCCAGCGGCCGATGCAGGAAAGGCCTTGCGAGTCCGGGACCCAGCTACTCTGTGCGCAGTAGTCGCGGTACAGCCCTCTATCTGCCAAGCTGCGGATACGCTGCCAGGGACGCAGCGATTCAAGGCTTTCCTGTAGCGCTAGCCAGTCCAGATACCAGTCCTGCGGCACGGCCACAGCCAGCGCCGAGAGCGCCAGCACCAGGCAGAAGGCAGCCGGAATCCGCCTGTTCATGCCATCATCCTAGGCCCGGACCTGCACCCGTCAAGCCGCCTGCCCGAAGTCCTGACCGCCCATCCCGCAGTCTCACACCGACACCCCAGACAGGCTCTCCATCACCGCCTCGTGGTCGAACACATCCACCGGCCGTGCCTCGGCCGTCACGACTGCAGCCACAAAGACCAACCCAAGGGATACCCGCCAATTCAGCGCTGTCATAGTGCCATAGTATGTCGCATCCAAGCCCTGTCAACGGCCGTGGGTCTCCCCAACTCTTGCCTCGGCCGCGGCCGCGCGCTACACTGTGGTCGAGGCGGGTCGGACGGTCGCCCGGCAACGGGAGGAAAGTCCGAGCACCATAGGGCAAGGCACTCGTTAAGAGCGAGGCTGCGGGTCGGAGACGGCCCGTGGACGGAAAGTGCCACAGAAAACATACC
>CBFGIY010000121.1:0-4325 GCA_965648935.1 Caldifarciminota bacterium | reverse complement strand
GCCCAACCCGTTCTCGGGCAATGCGCGGGTGCAGTACACCGTGCCGGTCGCGGGGCCGGCCCGGTTCAAGGTCTACTCCTCGGACGGCCGGCTGGTGCAGAGCGAGACCCGGATGGCCCTGCGCGGCAGCCAGGTCGAGTTCGAGCTGGACGGCCGGAGTCTGGGCAACGGCGTGTACCTGGTGCAGGTGCAGACCCCGGCCGGCACGGTCGGGGCCAAGGCCACCGTGCTCAGGTAGGCGGCCAGGTCAGTGCAGGAAGGGCGGAGGCAACTCCGCCCTTCCGCTTTTTCAGAGCGCGCGATTCATCCCAAAGACACGAGAGACGGGAAGCTGGGCGGACGAGGGAAGGGGGCTAGCAGCCGGAGGAGAGGCGGGCGGTGAGGCAATCGACCCGGGCCGGGCGGGTGCAGATGGTGTGAAGAATGTCCCCTTGACAGCGTCCCCCCCCCCTGTACAATCTGGCAGGAGCCCGGCAAGACAGTGGCCAGACTCGACCTTTGACAAGGGTCTTCGCCAGCAACGCGCCGGACCATGGGGACCGGAAGCGACCGGAGGTCTGTGGCTACTGCAGGAGGTAGACGATGAAGGCCTTGGTTGTCTCAGCACTGGTGCTGCTGCTCGCAGCACCGTCCATCGCACAGGCAGGTTGGGTCAAGCTGCACCCCGTCGGCGGCCCTGACGAGGAGGCCGAAGTCTTTGACGGCGGCTGCTGCGCCCGCGCGCGCGGGCACGTATTCGTCACGGTCGGGGGCTACGGCGATGAGTTCTACGCGTTTGATCTTCAGACTGAGATGGCTTGAGCCGGACGAAACCGTCCCCTTCATGCCGGATGCGATTGCCTCGTTCGGCGCGATGTGCAGCGAGGGTCCGAAGGGCGCGCGCATCTTCGTGGCGTCGGACGCAAACGACGGCGAGCTGTTTGTCTACACCTTTCTGTCCGGTGTAGGCGTGGCCGGGAAGTGGCTGGACCCCGAGGACACACCCATTTGCCTGCCCGAGCCGCCCGGCGGCGGCGTGGCGCTTGCCTTTCATCCGCGCGAGGACAACATCTCGCTCATCGCGGGCTTCTTGTACTACCTGCCGGGCGGGAGCAGGCGGCTCTGGCGCAGGGCGTTCGAGAAGGTCGACTACGCGCCGGACGGGATGTACCCGTCCGAGGGCGGGCAGATGGCCGATGGCGGCATCATCGACCTGAAGGCGGTGCGCGGCGTGTCCGACTACGAGCTACAGGTTTCGACTTCACCGGACTTCAGCACAAGGGCCTACACGGCAACCAGCACCCGCGGGGAGTTCCGGCTGCCGCGGGGGCGACTGCCGCTGAACCGGCCGCTGTGGTACCGGGCTCGGTATAGCCGCAGCAGCCGGGCTGGAGACTGGTCCCGGCCGCGGCAGTTCGAGCTGACAGCCAATTCAACGGGCGCAACCGGCGTCTTCCCGCCGGCTGGAGCAGTACTCGCCACGGCGCGGCCGGTGCTGGACTGGGTTGACCGATCCGAGGCGGTGCGCTATCGTGTGCAGATGAGCGATGGGCCGCACTTCGGCCGGATACTGCTCGATGAGTTGACGCCGACGGGCGAGTTCATCTGCTCTGAAGCGGTCCCGGAGGGAACGTACCACTGGCGCTCGGCCTGGCAGGCGGACGACAGCACCTGGAGCGGCTGGAGCGCTACGAGCTCGTTCACGCTGAGCTATGACTGGGTCGAGTGTGACCCCAAGCCCTCGGGCTACAACTTCGATGATGGCGCGGCGATGGTGTACGTGAAGGCTGGCTTGCTCGAGAAAGAGAGCCTGTACGTGATGGCGGGGAACGGCTCGCACGAGTTCTGGTCATATGCGCTCAACGACACCGTCGATCGCTGGCAGGAGCTGGATTCCACCCCATTCCAGCAGTACGGCGGGGCATCGCTCGCCCCGCGCATAAGCCAGACGCGGCTGCGGGCTACTGAAGGTTCAAATCCCTACGGCATCATGTGGCAGTACAATTCCGCAATACCCGAGTGGACACAGGTTAGCAGCAGCCTGCTTCCACGTGAGTGTGCGGACGGGTCCGGCATCACGTACGGCGATGGCGCTCCCTTGACGCTGGTCATAAGCGGTGAATACGAGTGGCCCGATGAATCCAACTTCTACAAGTGGGTGAGTGACGATGGCGATGGCCCGCAGACTGCCGCCTTCATCCCGGGCGCGCGGCCCGGGCTGACTGCCCGGCCGGCGCGTGGCGGAGTCCGGGTGACGCTGGTCGTGCCCACTGCCGGCCGAGTCACTTTGAGTGTCTTTGACGCCGCGGGGCGCCGGGTGCACGGCTGGGACGCTGGGGTCGTGACCGCTGGACGGCACGAATTCACTCTGGACGGCCTTTCCGGTGCCGGGCGACTCGCGCCAGGAGCCTATCTCGTCAGGACAACGGTCAACGGCGTGACCGTGGCCGCAAAGTCGGTGGTCTTCTAGAGGGTAAGCGATATGTTCATCCTCCTCGTACACCTTCTTACACAGCAGGTGCCGGATACCACCGTTCACTTCCGGGCACGGGTCTACTCCACGTACCTGCTTCGGGGCGGCAGTGTAGTCCACGTACACGTGCGGGAGCCGGTTACGCGCGAGCGACTGATCTACATACTTGATGTGCCGTCACTGTGGCATCGCCAGACGATTTCGCTCCAGACGAGTGCGGCTTGGGGTGACTATGACGCTGGTGAGCTGTGTCATGCAGGCAGCAAGCTCTATCACTCAGTCGCCACGCAACCACCAGGGATCTCCGTGCTCGACGTCGTCGGCGAGTCGCTGTTCGGGCATGTGAACGTTGGTGTGTCGGGGCGAAGCGCTTGCAGCCGTACCAGCAGCAGGCTGTATGTGGCGGGGCTGGGCGTCGGCTATGTGATCGACTGCGCGACCGACTCGGTGGTGAAAGTCCTCAACCCGCTGGACAGCGTCGCGGGCGTGAGCGTGTGGGATTCGGCCGGAAACAAGGTCTACATGGGCGGCTGGGGCTGGCGCACGGGTGACCGGCTCAACGTCATCAACTGCGCGACCGACTCGGTCGTCCGCTCGTTTCCCACCGGTGTCCTGTGGGCAAGATATGCTGTGTACTACCCGCAGCGGCGGCGCATCTACCTGCAGGGAGAAGAGGCCATCGGCCACAGCGCGGTGATAGACTGCGCCGGCGACTCGGTCATCCGGCGCTACCGGAGCTTCTATGGCCTGGAGAAGCCGGTCGTGGTGCCGCGTGAGGACAAGGTGTACTGGCACGACATCGCAGGGATGACCACGGACTCGCTGCAGGTTACCGACTGCCGGGCCGAGACTGTACTGCACTGCATCGAGCCGCCTTGGCCGCCGCCGAAGGAGTGGTGGCTGAGTGGCATGACTTACGCGGAGTGGAGCAACCGGCTCTACGTCATCGCCAGCGCGCGCGTCGGGGGCGTGCCGGGTCACTGGCTTGTCTCCATCGACTGCGCCACGGACTCCGTGCTGGGCTGGGCCCAGCTACCCGACTACGGGATAGCGGTGGAGGCCAACCCCTTTGACCGGCGTATCTATGTGGTCAGCTTCGCCGACAGCGCCATCTATGTGTATCGCGATGAGGTGCCGGCAGTCTGCGAGCGGGGCTTGCCGACGTCGCCGCAACTGGCAGTTGTCGTCGATGTCACGCCCAACCCGTTCTCGGGCAATGCGCGGGTGCAGTACACCGTGCCGGTCGCGGGGCCGGCCCGGTTCAAGGTCTACTCCTCGGACGGCCGGCTGGTGCAGAGCGAGACCCGGATGGCCCTGCGCGGCGCCTGGGTCGAGTTCGAGCTGGACGGCCGGAGTCTGGGCAACGGCGTGTACCTGGTGCAGGTGCAGACACCGGCCGGCACGGTCGGGGCCAAGGCCACCGTGCTCAGGTAGACGGCCAGGTCAGTGCAGGAAGGGCGGAGGCAGCTCCGCCCTTCCGTTTTCCGAACGGCCGGGATCGCGGCGGCCGTGACAGTCGCGGAGTGAGGGCGGTGGTCGCTCCTGTCATGGGCCGCGGCGACCGCGGTACGATCTCAGTACATTGGTAACAGGTTATTATCAGGACATAGGTGACACTAACGTACGGAGGTGCGACTATGTCCTGGTCTGTGTCAGGATTGCAGGGTCTGCGGGCGGAGTTTGTGATGATAGCGCGGGAGCCAGATGTTTGTGTGGCGGCGGCCTGCCGCCAGTACAACATCAGCCGGAAGACCGGCTACAAGTGGCTGCGGCGGTACGAGGCCGACGGTCTGGCTGGCCTGGCGGATTGCAGTCGGCGACCGCATTCCAGTCCGCTGCAGGTAAGCGGGGAAGTGGTGGTGGCACTGGTCCG
>CBFGIY010000120.1:0-4366 GCA_965648935.1 Caldifarciminota bacterium | reverse complement strand
GCGCTGGTGGTCAACAAGACCGACCTTGCCGCCCGGCTCGACCGAAAGTTACTGCCCGGACCCGCGCTCGAAGTGTCCTGCCGCACCGGCCAGGGCATCGCCGCGCTGCGCCGCCGCGTCCTGCGCTGGGCCGCGCCCGGCCGCGCGGCGCTGACCACGGTCGAGCGCCACCTGCAGGTCTTCGCCGCGGCCCGCGACCGCCTCGCCGCGATCGAGCGTTCGCCCGGTCTCGACTCGGCCGCGCTTGAAATCCGCTCGGCATCGGCTATGCTCGGTCAGATTGATGCCCTGCCCAACCAGACCGACATTCTCGATAGAGTCTTCAGCCGATTCTGCGTGGGGAAGTGACCAATGATTGAAAGACTGCTGCTCTTTGTCGACGACACGCCCGGCGCAGCGCACGCCGCGGCCTGGGCCCTGGAACTGGCGCGCGGGCTCGGCTGCCGTGTCTTCGCGGTCGCGGTGCTCGATTCCCAGCGCGGCGCTCCGGGCAGCGGTCCGGCGCCCGAGGCCGAAGAACAGGCCTGGCAGCGGCTGTATGAGATCGAGGACGACGCGTTTGACAGCGACGTTCGCATCTCGCTGCTGCTCGACCAGGGCAAGCCGCTTGACCGGCTGGTTCAGCTCGGCTCAAGCTACGAAGTTGAACTCATCGTGGTCCCTGCTGACAGCCGCCTGAACGCAGCCGACCTCATCCGCCAGAGCGAAAGACCCGTGGTCTTCGCCTGATACAAGGAGACGTGATGGCAAAGATATCAGAGCTCATCTCGCCCGACGCCATCCTGCTCGAACTCGGCGCCAGGGAGAAGCTCGAAGTGATCAAGGAACTCGTCCAACCCCTCGTCGCGTCCGGCGCGATCACCGACGAAGAGGCGTTCCTCGCCGCGATTGCCCGCCGCGAAAACCTCGAAAGCACCGGCATCGGGCTCGGCGTGGCCATACCCCACGCCCGCACCCCGGCCGTGGCGCGCATCGTGCTTGCGTTCGGCCGCTCCGAAGCCGGCGTCGACTTCTCCAGCCTCGACGGCAAGCTCTCGCACATCGTCTTCCTCATCGCCGCGCCCGAACAGCAGAAGACCGACTACATCGTCACGCTGGCGCGCCTGTCCAAGCTCCTGCGCCGCGAAGACGTCCGCGAAGCGCTGACCAGGGCAGAGACGCCCGAACAGGTCATCCGGGTCGTCCGCGAGAACGAGTAGCCGGCACCCGGCCCCAAGCTGGTGACCGACTACCTGCTGCCCCGCACCCGCTCGCGCCTCGCCGAACTGCTCTCCGCGAGCGGCATCACGCTCTCCCCCGCGGAAATCCGCGACACCGAAGGCGAAATCGCGGCCGACCTCGCCGTCCCGCTGTTCAAAGCCGCCAAGACGCTCGGGCGCAACCCGGCCGAGCTGGCCGCCGAACTCGCGGCCCGGCTCGACCTCGCCGGCACCGGCCTGGCCGCGGCCGAACCGCTCAAGGGCTACCTCAACTTCCGCTTCGACCCGGCGCGCTTCGCCGCCGCGGTCTGCGCCGACTTCGCCCGCGCGCCCGACGCCTACGGCCGGTCCGGTTCGGGTGCCGGCCGCACCATCGTCATCGACTACTCCTCGCCCAACATCGCCAAACCCTTCTCGGTCGGGCACCTGCGCTCGACAATCATCGGCCAGGCCCTCAAGAACATCTTTGAATGCCTCGGCTGGCGCGTCATCGGCGACAACCACCTCGGCGACTGGGGCACCCAGTTCGGCAAACTGCTCTGCGCCTTCGACAGGTGGGGCGACGAAAGCGAGCTCGCCGCCAACCCCACCGCGCACCTGCTATCGCTCTATGTGCGATTCCACGAACAGGCAAAGACCGACCCCGCGCTCGAACCCGCGGCCCGCGACTGGTTCCGCCGGCTCGAGACCGGCGACCCCTCGGCCCGGTCGCGCTGGGAACGCTTCGTCGCGCTCAGCCGGGCCGAGTTCGACCGCATCTACGAACTGCTCGGCGTGAGATTCGACCGTCAGCTCGGCGAAAGCTTCTACTCCGACCGGCTCGAGGCAATCGTCCGGCGCGCCCTCGAATCAGGCGCGGCCCGCCACGAGAAGCCGCCCGCGCCCGTGGGCGGCGACGAAGCGGTCGGCGCCGACGAAACCGTCATCGCCATCCCGCTCGAACAGGCCGGCATCGCTGTCCCGCTCATACTGCAGAAGTCCGACGGCACCAGCCTCTACGCCACCCGCGAAATCGCCACGGCCGAATACCGCATCGAGACCTGGCACCCCGACCGGATTCTCTATGTCGTCGGCAACGAACAGCAGCTCTACTTCAAGCAGTTCAACGCCGGCCTGAAGCTCCTCGGCCACTCGACGCCCTGCGTCCACGTCAACTTCGGCCTCATCCGCCTGCCCGGCGGCCGGATGTCCACGCGCGAAGGCCGCGTCATCCTGCTCGAAGACGTCATCAAGGAAGCCATTGCCCGCGCCGAAGCGGTCCTGCGCGACCGCGAGCTCCCGGCCGAGGAAAAGAGCCGCATCGCCCGCATCGTCGGCATCGGCGCGATGAAGTACGCCGACTTGTCACAGACCCGCATCAAGGAAGTCGTCTTTGACTGGGACAAGATGCTCGCGCTCGACGGCGACTCCGCGCCCTACCTCCAGTACGCCTACACCCGCACCCGCTCCATCCTCCGCAAGGCCGCCGCCGCGCACGGCGAGTCGGCCGCCGGGCCGCTCGACCCCTCGGCCGCCGCCCTGCTCACCGCGCCCGAAGAACTCGCCCTGCTGCGCGGCATCGCCCGCTACCCCGAAACCATCGCCGCCGCGGCCGAAACGTACGAGCCGCACCGCATCGCCGGACGAATCTACCGCCTGGCCCGCGACTTCTCGGCCTTCTACGACAAAGTGCCGGTCCTGCGCTCAGAAACGCCGGACCTGCTCCGCGCCCGGTTGTACCTGGTTGAAATGACCGGCTCGGTCATCCGCCACGGCCTCGGCCTGCTGGGCATCGAGACCGTCGAGCGGATGTAACCCGGCCGGTAACCCCGCCTCAACCGCCTTCATCGGCACAAATGACCCTGCAGATCAGGCGGCAGGCGAGCACATCCAAGCCCAAGGTCGAACTCAGCGACCTGGCACAGCGTCGTCCAAGCACATATGGGATACGTGTTAGCCGGTTTCTACGCTAGTGCCAGCCCCGTCCACCATTTGCTGATCGGGACGCCAGTGCGGAATTCTTACCCACGTCATTCTGGCCCCAAGGGTTCTTCGGGAGCCACCCCTCCGGTTCATTAGGAATTCCCCTCAACACCGGGACTCTGACTGTAATCAGTGTTACAGGCGGACGCGGGCCGGTTTCCGGGACGAAGCGTCTTATTGTCGGATTCTTACGTCGCCTACGGTGAATCTGACTCCCCCGCCCACTGGGCGGTCTGGCGCATGCTTGCGCCGGAAGCCAGCGCGAGTCTTGCTGTAAGTCCGACAGGGGCGCATTGCCGCAGGTCTCTGCGCGGCACAAGCCGGTGCGCTCTGCCCCGCGTCTCGACCGGTCATCGCTCTGCACCGGCCCGAAGCCCGAATCCGGGCCCGCGCGGCGGCGCGCCGCTGAGAGCTTTCTGCGCTCCGGCCCCCGCTTCTCTGATGCTGTTTTCGCCCCGGCCTTCGGTCGCCTTGCGCCGGTTCCCTGTTTGCTTGACCCTGTCCAGCGCCGATACTAGACTGAGGCTGTGATTCACTCGATTCCCGGTGTCAGGGCGTTTCGCTCGACCGCGCTGCTGTGCGCTTTCGCGGCCGTCGCCCTGGGCGCGATTCCACTGGGCAGCGCGCCGTCGTGGACTTCAAGCGACAACGACTATTCGACCGGCGGCGCGTTCGCCGACATCGACACCAACGGCTGGCTGGACTACTGCATATCCAACGGCAACGATATGGCCGATGACCAGAACAGCGTCTACTTCAACCGCGGCGGCACCTTGGAAACCGTCGCGTCGTGGCGCTCGTCCGACCGGGGCAATTTCGGCCATTGCTATGCCGGCGACGTGGACAATGACGGCCTGGTTGACCTCGCGGTGGCGTACCTGGGGCCCAGCACGACCGGCGGCCTGTTCGCGCGCATCTACCGCAACACCGGCGCCGCGCTCGGACCGGCGCCGTGGTGGCGCGCCCGCGACCCGCACAGCTCGTTCGACTGCGCGCTGGGCGATTTCGACCTCGACGGCGACCTCGACCTCGCCATCTCGGCCGGCGACGCCTACGCGAACCAGACCGACTCGGCCCGCATCTACCGCAACAACGGCGGCGTTTTCGACACCCTGCCCTGCTGGACCGCGCGCGACGGCCTGCCCTCGGACGCGGTGCGCTTCGCCGACATCGACAACGACGGCGACCTCGAACTTTTCGTCGGC
>CBFGIY010000119.1:0-4760 GCA_965648935.1 Caldifarciminota bacterium | reverse complement strand
ACTGCTTCGAGGCTGCGTTCCGGGCCTTCTGGGGCAGCCGGGATGACCTCAGGCCCTTGCCGTGGTTCTATGGATTCCACTGGTGGGGCTGGGAGACTGAGCCGACGCCCCGGCAGTGCCAGAACGGACGGTGGATAGACGCCTTCACCCCACAGCAGAAGCCGGCCCAAACTGCGCTGACCCGATGGTACTCGACCAGACCCTTGGACCCTGGCTCCTTTGGTCACCATGTCAGACACTTCCCGACCGGCAGCTTGGACGTGGTAGTGCCTGAGAACGGCAAGGTAAGCGTGCCGCTGGTGCATCTCAAACTGGAGTCGCGCTCTTGGGAAGGCGGCGGCCCGGCTGATGCAGCCAGGCTGCTCCAGGAGTACTACGGCAACGGTGATACCGTTATCAAGCTCGACTCGACCGACTGGTTCAACCTGGGCCGGCAGACGACCTTTCAGACTGAGTGGCGGTTTCTGTCCGGAGAGGGCAGGTACCGCTTCTACGTCCAGTACCTCGACTACCCTGACAAGTTCAGCCCGCCGTATCCGGATTTCGAGGACATGGTCGTGGTCTTCGACACGACTGCGGGAGGGGAACGATGATGTGCTTACCAAGCAGCAATGGGAACTGCCATTCTGATTTGACCGCGCGAACGGCCGGGACCAGGCTGTTGGTGCATGAAAGGACGTTCTAATGAACAGAAGACTATTCGCGCCACTTCTGACACTCGTGCTCGCGGCCCTGGTGGTTCCGCGGCACGCGACCGCGAGCGTTGATACGGCCTGGGTGCGGCTCTACGACGGGCCGGGGCGTTCGGGCGACGCTGCGACCCTGGTGGCAGTGGATTCAGCAGGGAACGTGTACGTCGCTGGCAGCAGCACAGGTGTCGGCACCGGTCTCGACTTCGTCGTCATCAAGTACTATCCGAACGGCGACACCGCCTGGGTCAGGCGACGCGACTTTGGCGGCGATGATACACCTAGCGGAGCTGAAGTAGATGCTCAAGGGAATGTATTCGTGTCTGGTACGACCGGCAATGGCCGGATTGCGACGGTCAAGTACAGCTCAACCGGCCAGCTTGTGTGGACGCGCCTGTTTGGCACACGGGCCCGCGGCAAGGGTCTTGGTCTGGATGTGGAGGGAAACGCGGTCTTGTGCGGCGAGACTCTGGGAACGACGGCCGACGTCGCCGTTGTCAAATACCTGCCGAGCGGTGATACGGCGTGGGCCAGGTTCTATGATTGGGCCGGCTACGACGATGCCGCGGACGCGATGGCGATGACGCCGCTGGGTGATATCTGCATCGCTGGCTGGTGTAGTGATACTAGTCCGGGCGGCGCCCTTCTGGCTGCCAAGTGGGATGCATCGGGGAACCGGCTGTGGGTTTCCACCTATGACGGGCCGCAGCACGGTGCTGACTGGGCCAACAGCGTTGTGACAGACTCATCCGGAGATGTCTTCGTCGCCGGCCAAAGCGACGGTGCAGTAACCGCACTGGACTATCTTACCATCAAGTACTGCCCGACCGGCGAGACGCTATGGTGCAGGAGGTATGACAATGATGCGAGAGATGACGAAGCATGTGCCATTGCGGTTGGCAGAGATGGAAGCGCATATGTTACCGGTTCAAGCATGGGAAACGACTACGACTACGCGACCGTCAAGTATGACGCGGACGGCACCCAGCTATGGGTTCGACGCCACGACGGAGCAGCGCACGCACGGGACGCAGCGTACGCCATTGCCGTTGACGAACAGAGCAACGCCTACGTCACGGGCGTTTGCCGAATACGGGCGTACCCGGATCCCCCGCTGCTCGGCTGTGTCACCATTAAGTACGGCCCTGACGGAGATACTGCCTGGATAGCGACGTACAGTGGGCTTCAGTCGGTCCCCTGCATCGGTGCGGCAATCGCAGTTGACGATAGGGGTTGCGTATACGTGGCTGGCACGTACAACTATGACATCCTGACCATCAAGTACGTCCAGAACGGAGGCGTGGTCGATGATCACTCGGTCGCGCAGACACCAGAACCGGCATCGAGTGCCAAGCCGAATCCATTCCGGTCGGAGACGTATCTGAGGTCTTTGTTCAGCGGCGCCACCCGACCGAGACTGCTGGTCTTCGATGCGGCCGGACGTCGGGTAAGGAGACTGGACGGTGACACGGGAAGCAACCAGGTGATCTGGGACGGTAAGGACGACGACGGTTGGGCTGTGCCGGCCGGGGTGTACACGATTGTCGTGGAAGGCGGACAAGATCTGGACCAGGTGAAGGTCGTGAAGCTGGAGTAGGCGCGAGCAGAGCGATGAGCGGTGAGTGATGAACGATGAGCACGGAGCGAGGAGCAAGGAAGGACCGACCGACGATTCCTCGGCTGTGTCTCGGAATGACAGTTGGAGACAGATGACTGAGAAATGAGCCGGAACACATGTCTGGTCGCAGCACTACTGGTTACTGCATCGGCGGGAATGGCACTGGCGCAGGTTGCCGGCCCGGACGCGATGATGAAGGGCATCGAGTTCACGCGGGTCTCGTCCGTCTACCCGTACAACACCGACGATGCGTATCAGTCCCTGAAGCTGCTCAGGACCACAGGCGCAAACTGGGTCACCGTCGTGCCGGTCTGGTGGATGTCGGACACCGGCGCGTCGAGCGTCTTCTGGATGCTCGACCAGTCGCCGTCAGATGCTGAGGTGCGGCAGGCGGTGCGCTGGGCCAGGCAACTTGGACTCAGAGTATTCATGAAGCCTGAGGTGCACTGCCTGAGCGGAGTGGAGCCGCGCCTGCATGACCCGCACGACAATACCTGGTTCTACTCCTACTCCTCGTTCATCCGGCACTTTGCTGTGCTGGCCCAGGAAGAGACCTGCGCGATGTTCTGCGTCGGGACCGAGCTGGACAACTCTGCGGATGAGCCCTGGGAACGCGACCAGTGGGCGGCCATCGTCAGGTACGTGAAGAGCCTGTTTCTGGGTCCGGTCACGTATGCGGCAGACTGGCGGACCTACCGCAGCATTCCTTTCTGGGACTCGCTCGATGTCATGGGCATCAACGCTTACTTTCCGCTGAACGACGACGCCGTGCCCAACCCGCTCAGCGACACAATCAGGTACCTGGCTGAAGTCTGGAAGACCAGGTGGATTCCCGAGATTGAGGCATTTCGGGCCGGTCAAGGCTGGTCTGATTCGGTCAAACCTCTGGTGTTCACCGAAGTCGGCTATCGGAGCATCAAGGGCTGCTACCTCCATCCGTGGGACGAACAGATCAGCGCCCCGTATGACGACCGGATACAGCGTCACTGCTACATTGCCGGGCTGCACTCACTTCTGGGCCAGCCCTGGTTTGCCGGCTGGTTCTGGCACGAGTGGACCACAGACCCCAACCAGGGCGGTAGCGAAGACTTGAGCTACAGCCCGAAGGACAAGCCGGCTCAGGAGGTGCTTCGGTGCTGGTTTGCGGCGGTCAGGACTCAGCGCGGGATCAGCATGGCGGCCGAACGGCACCACAGCGACATCTACGAGTGGCCCCGCACCGAGCTGGCGCTTGAGTCTCTTGCCCAGACCGGGGCAGACTGGGTCACGATCGTGCCGGTTGGCTGGATGGACAGTGTCGGAGCAGGCAGCATCCGGATGATTGACGACACCATGTATCCGGCCTCACCGTCCGCCCACGCTTTGGGTCAGGCAATAGCCTGGGCGCGGAACACTGGCCTGAAGGTGGTGCTCAAGCCGCATGTCGACTGCATCAACGGTGACTTCAGAGGCAAGCATGACCCCAAGGGAGCCGGTGTGCTTGAAAAGTGGTTTGAGGACTATCGGGTTTTCATCACGACCTATGCGCAGATGGCTGAGACGACGAACTGCGAGCTGCTCTGCATCGGCACGGAACTCAACCGTGCGGTGGATGACGGTCAGGAGCTGGCTCTTTGGCGCAGCTTGATTATCCCGGCGGTGCGCAAGGCGTACTCTGGGCCGATAACCTTTGCCGCGCTGTGCACGTTTCTCAACGACTGGCCAAACGACGACACGGTGCTGCCTGAGCTTTGGAACGACCTGGATTTTGTCGGGGTGGATGCGTACTTCCAGTTGTTCCGCGACTCGTTGTATCAGCCTGACTCGGTCCACCCGTGGAGAGATACAGCGTCGCTTCAGCGGCCGAACGTAGACGACGTACATACGGGCAACGAGCCGGGCTGCAACAACCCTTGGGCTTGGAGCCGAAAGTGGCTTCGGCGGCTGGACACCCTGCGCCAGGCGACCGACAAGCCAGTCATATTCCCCGAGATCGGGTATCGGAGCGTGGATAGCGCGGCCTGGATTGTTGGAGACTGCAAGCGGTACGGATGGGAAACGCAGGCCGGCCTCACGTCCGATGATTTCTTCGGTGTCTGCTTTCCCACGGATACGCTGACCGGCTACGTTGCCGGGGAGCACGGTGTGGTGCTCGGCACGGCCAATAGCGGTGCTACTTGGGTCCCGATTGCCTCGAACACGCAGAGGACACTGAGGTCGGTGCACTTCCCATCCAAGGACACCGGCTTCGTCGTCGGAGACTCGGGTACGATTCTCCGCTACATCTTCGGCGGCGACACCTGGGCTGACTTCCAGCCTCCGCCCTCTGGCCGGTACGTTGACCTGCACTCGGTGTTCTTTGTAGACCTTCTGACCGGGTTCATTGCCGGCGACTCGGGCACGATCATGAAGACGACCGACTGCGGCGCCAACTGGTGGGTGCTGAACTCCGGCACCTCTGCACATTTGCGTTC
>CBFGIY010000118.1:0-4778 GCA_965648935.1 Caldifarciminota bacterium | reverse complement strand
GGCCCCGCGCGCCCAACTCGACCGCATCGCGGCCCGCGTTGCCGGGCGCGGTTGGGACAGCACGACGCTGGCCGCTCGCCGGAACCTGCAGTGGCTCGTTTCGTTCTCGCCCCGGCTACAGCCGCAGGACAAGGGGCCGTGGTTCGCTTACATCGAGAAGCTGGCACTCGCCGGCAACGTCGAGGCGTTTTCATACCAGGACGCCAAGGGCGTGCTGCGGACCGGCTTCACACCGCACCGCGAGCACAACAGGGAACGCAGCGGCCATGCGCGCCTTGGCCTCTGCCGCCTGCCCGGCCTGCGTGTCTTGTCCGTTGATTTCGGCCATCGCTTTGCCGCGGCCTGCGCGGTGTGGGAAACGCTGTCCGAAAAGGAAATGGCACGAATCTGCCGCGAGGCCGACCGGAAGCCGCCTCAGCCTGGTGACATCGCTCTGCACATCGTTTCCCGGCGCGACGGCAAGCCCACCCGGTCAATCTACCGCCGCACCGGCCCGGATATGTGGGCCGTGCTTGACCGCCAGTTCCTCATCAAGTTGCAGGGCGAAGACCGGCCGGCGCGCAAGGCATCAAAGGAAGAGCGTGACGCGGTCGCGGAGATGGAAACCAAACTCGGCCGCATCCGTCCCGACGACGAGCCGTTGCCGTGGCGGGTGAGCGACCTGATGTCAGAAGCGCTGCGCACTGCGCGTCTCGGCCTGCGCCGTCACGGCGACCGCGCGCGCATCGCCTTCAATCTCACTGCTGACAGCAAGCCCGTGCCCGGCGGCGGCTGGGAGAAGCTCACCGACGAGACGCGAGGCAAGCTGCTGGTCGACACCCTCGAACTCTGGCAGAACCTGTTCACTGGCGGGCGCTGGGCCGATGACTGGGCCGCGGAACTGTGGCAGCAGCACATCGGCGTGGACCTGCCCGCTCCCCCGGACGAGGGTGCATCCAGCCCCGCGCGACGAGCGCACGCGAAGAAGGTCCGCGCACTCCTCCCCGACGCCGCCGACCGGCTCGCCCGCAACCCGCAACTGCGGCAGAAGCTCAACGCCCTCTGGACTGCCCGCTGGCTTGAGGACGACAAACACTGGAAGGCGCACCTGCGCTGGTTGCGTCGCTGGCTGCTGTCGCGCGGGTCATCGGCCGGGCCGGCCATCCGGCAGGTCGGCGGTTTGTCGCTTGACCGGCTAACCAATATCCGCGAACTCTGGCAACTGATGAAAGCGTACCACACTCGGCCCGAACCGGCCGACGTCCGCAAGAACGTCCCGCAGAAAGACGACTCCTCGCTCGACAAGTTCGGCCAGCGCATCATCGACGCGCTCGAAAGGATGCGCGACAACCGCGTCAAACAGCTTGCTTCCCGCATCGCCGAGGCCGCGCTCGGCATCGGTCGTGAACCCGGGTCGGGGAAGCCTCGTCCGACTGGACCGGTGTATGCTCCCTGTCATGCAATCGTGATTGAAGACCTTGAGCTCTACCGGCCCGAGCAGACCCGCACCCGGCGCGAGAACCGCCAGTTGATGACCTGGTCGGCAGCCAGAGTCGCCGAGCGCCTGAAAGAGGTCTGTGAACTCCATGGTATCTACCTCGACCGGGTGATGCCCAAATACACCTCGCGTCAGGACTCGCGCACCGGCGCTCCCGGCATCCGCTGTGCCGACGTGCCGGTTGCCGATTTCATCAAGCGGTACAAGCCGCGCTTAGAGGAGCTTCGTAAGGCCGAGGACGCCGAGAGCCGCTACCTCGCGGACCTCTACGACCACTGGCAGGGCCGCGACGGCAAGGGCAAGACCGTGCGCATCCCTCAGCAGGGCGGCGACCTCTTCGTCTCGGTCGACCCCGCTTCGCCCGCGGCCAAAGGCCTGCAGGCCGACCTCAACGCCGCGGCCAACATCGGGCTGCGGGCACTCCTCGACCCGGACTGGCTGGGCAAGTGGTGGTGGGTCCCCTGCGGCAGGAATGGCAGGCCGGCCAAAGAGAAATGCAAAGGCACGACAGCGTTCACCCTCGCCGCTGAACTGCTACCAGAATGGGCGGCCGGCAAGGACATCGCCAACGCCTGGCGCGACGTGTCTGCTGCGCCCGTCGAATCCGGCAACTGGCAGGGCTACTCCGAATACTGGAATGGGGTCAGGGCCCGGGCCGTGGCGCGACTGCGCAAGTGGTCTGGCTTGCCGGCCGCTCGCTGAGCCGGGATGACCGACCCGGAACTCTGGCCCTGCCGCGGCGTCGCCGAGTATGCCTACTGCCCGCGCCTGTTCTACTACATGGCGGTCGAGGGTATCTTCCTGCCTTCGCACGACACCGAGAAGGGCCGCGCGGTGCATCGCCGGGTTGACCGGCCCAGCGCCGCCGCAGACGAGGACGACGCTGCCTCCGAGGACCCCGAACGGCCGAGGTCAATCCGCAGTCTTGCCCTGTCCAGCACGACGCTCGGCCTGACCGCTACGCTCGACCTTGCCGAGGTCGAGGGCGAGTTCGCGGTCCCGGTCGAGTACCGCAAGGGCCGACCGCGCCGCCTCTCGGTGGCCCCGCCGCCTGATGACCCTGAGGAATCCGATGAACCCGCGCTCGCCCAGGCCGAGCCGTGGCCTGCCGACCGGGTCCAGGTCGGCCTGCAGGCGCTACTGCTGGAGGAAGCTGGCTTTCGCGTCGAGCGCGCCACGGTGTACTACGCCGAAGAACACCGCCGCCTCTCAATTGCGGTCGACGACGCCCTCAGGCAGGAGGCCCGCGCCACGCTGGCCGCGGCCAAGGCCTGCGCGGCCGGAGCACGGCCATTGCCGCTGGTCAACGACCCCAGATGTCCGCGCTGTTCGCTCCAGCCACTTTGCCTGCCCGACGAGGTCAACTGCGCCCGCTCGACCGGGTCCGACGACGAAGTCTCGCCGCGCAAACTCTGGCCGCCGCGCGACGACGGCATCCAGGTCATCGTCCAGCAGCAAGGCGCGCGGCTGACCGTTTCCGGCCAATCTCTCGTTGTCTACGACCGCAAGGGTATTGAGGCTAGACAACTGCCGCTTGCCGGCATCGAGAGCCTCGCTTTGGTCGGCTCGGTCCAGGTCACGACCCAGGCCCTGCACGTCCTGGCGGACCAGAGCATACCGGTCGCATTCCTGTCCGGGGCCGGCCGGCTCGTTGCGATGCTCGACCCGCTCGACGCGACAAGCGCCGCCGTGCGCACCGCCCAGGTCCGACGCTTTGCCGACGACGCGACGCGCCTTGAGCTGGCCCGCGCCCTGCTGGTCGCCAAGATAGAGAATCAGCGCACTGTCCTGATGCGCAATCACCCCAACCTGCCCGCCGGTCTGTCCGACAGCCTCGACAACGAAGCCGACAAGGCCCGCGCCGCCGACTCGCTCGACGCCCTGCGCGGCCACGAAGGCCAGGCGGCCGCGCTCTACTTTGGCGCGTTCGGTGGCATCTTCAAAGGCCCGGAGGGTACTCGGTTCGATGCCAACGGCCGCCAGCGCCGCCCGCCGCCCGACCCGGTGAACTCCTGCCTCTCGATGGCCTACTCAATGCTCACGCACGAATGTGTCGCCGCCCTGCGCCAGGCCCGGCTCGAACCCTCCATCGGTGCGCTTCACGTGTCACGGCCGGGCCGGCCCGCGCTCGCGCTCGACCTGATGGAGCCCTTCCGCCCGCTCGTCGCCGACTCGGTTGCCATAACCCTGTTCAACAAGGGCGAAGTCGGCGAAGGCCACTTCCTCGACACCGCCGCCGGATGCTCATTCACCGACGCGGGCCGCCGCGCCTTCTTCAAAGCCTGGAGCCGCCGGATGGACACGCTCGTCACTCACCCGGCCTTCGACTACCGCCTCAGTTACCGCCGGATGCTCACGCTTCACGCCCGGATGATAGCGGCCTGGCTGATGGGCGAAGTGCCGACCCTCGCGTTTCTGACCACGCGCTGATGCGCCGCTGCTACCTTGTCTGCTACGACATCTGCAGCCCCAAGCGCTGGCGCAAGGTCTACAAGGCAATGCAGGGCTATGGCGAGCACTGGCAATACTCGGTCTTCTTCTGCGTCCTGCGGGAAATCGACCGGGTCCGGATGCAGTCGGCAATCGAAGAACACATCAACCACAAGGAAGACCAGACCCTCATCATCGACCTTGGTCCCGACGAGCAGGCGGCGCGCGAAGCCGCCACGGTCATCGGCATCCCGATGGAGGATGCCGACCAGCGAACCGTGGTCATCTGACCGGCTTGACATCGGGCGGGGTGATACTACATTGAATCGTATCCTACAGGGATACGGAATGCGTGGTACGTGTCGTCGCCTTCAATGGCTATAGCACCACGAGTAGCATATAGTTTCGGGTTTCCGTGTTCTGTGACAATTCGGAGCGCGAGCATCGCGGCCCTGAAGGGGGTATTCAAGGATGCTCGCAAAGACATAACCGCCTGAGGCTCGGGCGGTTCCCGACTTACACCTCCGGCTCACGCAGAGACGAAAGCGCTGAACGCCCTCATGCTCGCGCCGGCGCTGATAACAGTGCGTCCACCAGAGCCTTACCTCCGTGGCGGTCTCTAGAGCCAACCCGAACTTCAGCTACTGACACTCTGTCAAGTTCGAATGGGGAGGCGCCGGGAGGTGGTCTCTAGAGCCAACCCGAACTTCAGCTACTGACACGTTGATGGTCGCGTTGTGGGTCGCCCGCGCCTCGGTCTCTAGAGCCAACCCGAACTTCAGCTACTGACACTTGGCGTACGGCATCACTACCTCCTGCTGTAGTGCTGTCTCTAGAGCCAACCCGAACTTCAGCTACTGACACTAGCGCA
>CBFGIY010000117.1:0-4826 GCA_965648935.1 Caldifarciminota bacterium | reverse complement strand
GAGGCGGTGCGGGCCGAATTGGCCTCGTTCGAAATCAAAGGAACGCCCGGTCTCCTCAAGCGGCTCTCATCGCAGCCGCTCGAAGGCAGGTCCGGGTCCGACCCGGAACGCGCCCCCTTCACCAGGCGCACCATTCGCATCCACGACAAGGAAGTCGTTGGCTTCGCGGTCCAAGTCAGCGGTCTCACCGCCGACGAATCCCTCAGGCTCCAGGAGCACGGCATCGGCGGCCGCCGCCGCTTCGGCTGCGGCATCTTCGTGCCGGTGCGCGAATGACATTCGCCCGCCTGCTGGCCAAGAGCAGCAAGACTCCGGATTCTCCGCGCGAGGCCGAGACCCTGTCTGGACATCTGGGCTCTGTTCTCGCCGCTGCCGAGACGATACTGCAGGTCGCGGGCTCGAACCTCTTGTTCTCGACGGGCCTCAGCAGGAGCGTAGCCGAGTCAGAACTACGACGTACTCTCCTGCTGGCAGCGGTGCTCCATGACTTGGGCAAGGCAAACAGCCACTTTCAGGAAGCGGTTCTACACGGCACGCCTCAGGCGCTTCGCCACGACTGGCTGTCAGCGTGGCTGCTGGCAGGCAATGCCGACCTGAACCGTTGGCTGTTCAATGAGCTTCCGGGGCGCGGGCGCGATGCCGTGATAGCAGCCGTACTGGGCCATCATCTCAAACTGAAGGACGGCTCTGACCTCACCTGGCGGCCGGGCAATGCCAAGCCGCTGACCGTCCTCGCGTCTCACCCGGATTTCGCGGCCTGTCTCGAACTTGCCCGCAATGGACTCGGCTTGGACGAACCTCCGAAGCTCTCGCCCGTCACTCTTGCGAACACCGATAACCGGCCCCTGGCTGCGCTCAGAGACTGGCTGCTGGACCTGCCTGATACGCAGGAGGCGCAGAGCCGCTTCGTGGCGCTCATCAAGGCCTTACTCATAAGCGCTGACGCAGTCGGCTCGGCCCTGCCCAAGCAGGACACCGACATCGCCGCTTGGGTCACGAAAGTGCTGTCCCGCGTTTGCAGCGAAGACGACCTGTACGACATCGCCCGGACCCGGCTTGGCTCTGACCAGCCCCGCGAGTTTCAGCGACAGGTTGCCGGAACTGCGAACCGGGTAGCATTTGTCCGCGCCGGATGCGGCACCGGCAAGACCGTCGCGGCGTATCTGTGGGCGGCAAGCCACGCAGCGGGTCGAAAGCTCTTCTTCTGCTACCCGACCACAGGCACGGCTACTGAGGGCTTCCGCGACTACGTTCTCAAGTCAGACTCTGCACTCGAGACGGTCCTTCTTCACAGCCGCAGTGAGGTTGACCTTGAGGGCCTGCTTGAGGATCGCTCCGCTGATGAGATGGAACAGGCCGCCCGGTTTGAGTCGCTGACCGGGATGGATGCTGCGTTGGTTGTTTGCACCGCAGATCAGGTGCTCGGCCTGATTCAGAACTACCGTCGGCCGCTGTTCACTTTTCCGGCGATTGCCACCGGTGCGTTCGTCTTCGACGAAGTCCACCAGTATGACGACCGCCTCTTCGGCGCGCTTCTGCGCTTCATCCGCGCATTCCCCGGAACACCGCTCCTGTTGATGACTGCATCTTTGCCCCAGGCCCGGCTCGCCGCGCTGCGGGAAACGGTGGAGGCCACGGGTATTCGACTGGAGACCGTCAATGGCCCGGAGGCCCTTGAGAACCTGCCCAGATACGAGTTACTGCTGCCGATAACCTCACCACCTTGGGAAGACATCGGCCGCACGCTTGAGCACGGCGGCAAGGTGCTGTGGGTATCTAACACCGTGCCGCGTGCGGTCAAGTTCTGGCAGGAAGCGCAGACCTGCAATCCCCTGCTCTACCACAGCCGCTTCCGCTACTGCGACCGGGTTGAGAAGCACCGAGCCGTCATTGACCGGTTCAAGTCAGATGGAGGCGTGCTGGCGATTACCACTCAAGTCTGCGAAGTCTCGCTCGATATCTCCGCCGACCTGCTGGTTTCCGACCTTGCACCCATCCCTGCGCTCATCCAGCGCCTCGGTCGGCTCAACCGCCGGGCGCAAGCCGGGACGCCCGCCTGCCGCGCAGTGTTCCTAGAGCCGGCGACAGAGATGCCTTACGGAAGAGACGAGTTCAACCGGCCGGCTGTCACCCGCTGGCTCAGCGCTCTGTGCGGCAAGCCGGTATCGCAACGCGACATTGCCACTGAGTTTGAGAAACTAGACGCGGGACTGCCGCCCGATGCTGCGAAATCCGCCTGGCTCGACTCCGGCCCGCTGTCCTTCCAGATACCCTTGCGTGAAGGCGACCACTCAGTACAGGTGTTGCTGTCCACTGATGCCCCGCTCTGCAAGGACGGCAGAGGCAGGCCGAAGACGCCCGAAGTAGTGCGCCGGTCTCTGCCGATGCCGCTCAGTCGGCAGGTATCGGCGGAAATCGGCGGCTGGGAGCGAATCGGCTCGGCATTTGTCGCGCCCGAGGGCTTCATTGATTACTCAGAGGAAACAGGAGGAACATGGGCAAGAAGAAACCTGCAGTAGTGCCGGACCAGGTAACCATCGCTTTGTCTGACCCCGGCATGACGGTCATGCACAAAGCTGGGCTCGCCGGGCTGTGGATGACGCTGAGGGCCTTTGAGCAAGACAAGAAGCTGATGCGCGAAATCCCGACCGGAGCCGGCTGGAAGCTGGACCGGACGAGTGTCACTTTCGTATATGGCTCGGAGCCAAAGCGCCTCTTCGACTGGCTGATTCAGGAATCGTTCAAGCTTGATAAGGGAGGACTCTTCTGGTTCCCGGCCTTGGGGAAGCCTACGGACAACGTACAGCAGGCGGTAGTGCGCCAGGCTGCGATGCTCGGCACCTTCCTGCAACACGGCCTGACTCGCAAGGCAGACCCGTCGTCCGACAAGAAGGGCAGCGCGAACACGGTGATAGACGAACTCCCGCACGTCCTGCAGTACCGAAGGGCCTCTTCCTATGCGCACCAGAAGCAGGACATCTTCCCAGGCAAGCCGGTTCCGCTTGCCGGCTGGTGCCTGCCCGGCGGTAGTGAGCGCCATTCTGCCTATGGCGAGACGAAACTAGCGGAAACGGCTGTTCGTGCGCTGGCCCTGCGCTTCGCCCCGGTCGGCGCGATATGCTTCGAGGTCAAGACCCGTGGCCAGGGCGTCCGTCCCGCGTACTCGCTGGTTCTGCCCGAGGTGACGAACTTGGAGCAGTACGCCCGCTCCCGAGCCCTGTTCATGCAATACGGCGTGAAACAACTCCATGCAGCGGGCAGCGCCGACGCCGGGATGCGGGTGCTGGCCGAATTGCACGCGGCCGGGCTGCTGCCCGACCTGCGCAGCGCACAATGCCGCGTCATATCATTCGGGACTGTGCCGTGGTCAACCCGGCAGAAGACGCGGGTGCATCTCTTCACCGTGCGGGCCGGTGCGGAGGCAGCTCTTAACTTGTACCGCAAGTGCACCGGCTGGCTTGCGCCCAGCTTGGTCCGCCGCGCAGGTGAGGATCCGTTCTGGGATGTTCCATTGGTACCTGACCTGGTGGCACGAAATATCAGTACCCGCAAGGCATGGTACTGGGGCTTTGCCGACCTTGTAGCGGACGAGGTCCGACGAAGGCACGTATTCAGCTATGAGAAGGGAGGACTGACGAGTATGGTGAGAGACACGGAAGTTATGCCTGGAGGCCCGGAACGCCTCTTCGTTCTGGCCTGTCAGGAAGCCTTGCGCCGACGCATGGGCCAGAAACACGGCCGTCCCGGCGGCGCAGATTGGGGCACCGAGTATGAGAAGGTGCGTGTAAGCATCGCCCGCTGCAAGAACGCGGCCACGCTGCGCGAGACCATCACGGACCTGTGGTCACGCGGTGGCACGCTGCACAAAGGAGAGAAGAGCCTGCTGGTAGCCGGCGACAACTGGTGGCAGCAGGTTCTGCCGCTCTTTGAAGAGAAGAACTGGCGCGAGGCGAAGGACCTCGCGCTGCTGGCGTTGGCATCGTACCCGGGCAGCAGGGATTAGGAGAAAGGAGTCAAGCAATGAGCAAACACCTATTCGGTCTGGTTGTGACCCACCACGGCACAGCGGCCAACAACCGGGGTGAGAACGAAGGCAACATCACCACGCTCCAGAAGATACTCTGGAGAGGCGAAGTCCACACGACCGTGTCCGCTGAGGCTATCCGATATGCCGTCCGCTGGTACTGGCAACGCATCGCGGAAGCGGCCCAGCTCAAGCTGAATCGCATGTGGGACGACAAAGCGGACTCCCACAAATGGCAGAACCCCGACTTCGACGGCTGGGACGGCTTCCTTGACGACGACGTGCTCGGATTCATGTCGGCCAAGGCCGGCAAGGAAGAGGGCAACGAGGAGGAGGGCAGCAAGGACAAGAAGAAGCCTCGCGTCAAAGGCACGTGCGACAAGCGCCGCGCCCGGCTTGAAGTCACTCGCGCCGTCTCGCTCACGCCCTTTGCCGGCGACATCACGTTCAACGCGGCAAGCGTCGGAGCTACGCCGTCAGCCTCCAGCACCGGCAAAGACCCGGTCCCCTACGGCACCGAAGTCCACGCTACGCGTTACCAGTACGGCTTCGCGCTCACGCCCGAAGACCTAGCCGACAAGAGCCGAGCCCTGGCTGTACTCGATGCCATCGTCAACCTGAACGAGGTCGCTGGCAACCACGCCCGGTTCCTGTTCGACTTCTCGCCCGAGTCCATCATCCTGCGCTGGACCGACGACTTCGCGCCCCGGATGCTCTACGGCTTCGAGAGGGACAAAGAAGGCACCCCCCGCATCCCGCAGGTCCTCGCTCGTATTGAAGCCAAGGACATCAATGCCGAAGA
>CBFGIY010000116.1:0-4908 GCA_965648935.1 Caldifarciminota bacterium | reverse complement strand
CTCACCAGCGCCTGAGCTCGTTCCACAAGCTATCCTGACGCAAAGATGCTAGCTCGGTCGCCAGCGGATTGGATTCTCTGAACCGATAGGTGAACGAAGCCGGGGTCGAGCTCAATGCCGATGAACTTGCGCTTCAGTTCCAAGCACGCAATGCCTGTTGTGCAGCTACCAGCGAAAGGGTCCAGCACCAATGCGTTCTCTTGTGTGCCAGCTTCGACGATCCGTCGCAGCAGGGCGACCGGTTTCTGCGTTGGGTGTTTGCCAAATACCTTCTCATCGCATGAGGGGGGCAGGATTTCCCATATGTCCGGCGCCGTAGGCGCATCTTTGAGGTCGAACCACAGCGACTTCATCTGTTTGCCACCGGCTAGTTGGCGCATTCGCCGGTAATTGAAGTAGTGTTTGCTCTTGTTGTTCTTGGCAGCCCAGATGATAGTTTCGGTTGCGTGCGTGAAGTAGCGGCAAGAGAGATTCGGCGGGGGGTTGGGCTTGACCCATGTAATGTCATTCAGAAGTTTGAACCCGAGTTGCTGCATGGCGTAGCCGACCGAGTGAATGATGTGCGCGGTTCCCGAAACCCAGATCGTGCCGTTGGGTTTCAGCACTCGCTGGCAACGGTCGAGCCATGCGAGGTTGAACTCGTGATTCTCCTGCGGACCGCGGCTCTTGTCCCAAGCTCCTTTGTCAACGCAGACCATTCGCCCCGCCTGACAGGTGATGCCGCCGTTGCTGAGGAAGTACGGCGGGTCGGCGAAGATCATGTCAAAACAGCCGTCCGGGTGGCGAGCGGCCACCCTGTCCATGAATGTTAGGCAGTCGGCGTGGTACAGCCATATGCCGCGAACCTCATCTCGGTACGCCAGATCGAAAGGCAACTGCTCCCTATCCTCTGCTGTGTGTGTTCGCGCAGAGTCCGAGACATGTACGCACTCGACGAGCGGATGGCTCATCTCGATGTCGAGGGGGTTCTCGGAGCAGAGCGGGAACCGGAACGTGGATGCCTTGCGTCTTGGCATGGATGATCGATCTAGCCATATACTGGCCGTTGTCAATCGCGACTTGCGATCGAGTCTGGCTGCCCGCGGCAGGAACGCCGGGTCCGCGGCTTTCTCCGGGCTCAATCGCAGGCTCGATTCCGGTCGGCCGCCGGCCCGGACAGATTTCGTGCGGTGCGGGCCGGCAGTTTGTGGGCAGCGAATCGCAACCGACATTGCGTCGGGCACTTGCCGGCAAGTCGGAAGTTGCTTTCGCGCGGTCCGGCCCTGATTCGGCGGTCCGGGGGACCGTCCCCAGGGCGGCCTGGTCCGGGCCAGTCGGGAGAGCAGGAAGCGGGGACTTGTCGGGGTCGGGTTGGCGGTTCAGGGCGCGAGCAGTTGGCGCGGCGGTCGGGCGGTTCGGCAGGACTGCCAGACTGCCCAAGAAGCGGCGCGGGCGGCCCGAAGGCCGCCCGCGTGCGATTCCGGTCGAGCGTTACTTGAGTTTGACCGCGAGCACGAGGGGCCGCGTGATGGTTTCGGTCTGGCCGTCGCCGCGTGAGGCCTTGACGGTCAGGAGGTAGATGCCGGCGGCGAGCCGGCGGCCGAGCCGGTCAGTGCCGTCCCACTTGAGGTCGTAGTACCCGCCCGGCGCGTTGGACAGGAGGCTGTTGGCGAGCCGGCCCCGCATGTCGTAGACTTCGACGTTGAGCCGGTACCCGGATTTGGGCGAGTTGAGCTGGATGGTGGCGACTTCGCCCAGTTCCGGGGCAAAGGGGTTGGGCGTGATGGTGTCGATGACCAGCCGTTCGGCCGGTTCGAACGCGGCGGTGGTGTCGCGCACGTCGGCGTTGAACCGGGGCAGGAGCTGGTAGCCCGAGGTGTAGGGCGCGGAGTTGTCGTACTGGCCGCCGATGCCGGTGACGCGGATGCGGCGGCCCCGGGTTATCCAGGATACGCCGACCCCGGCCGCGTCGTTGATGCGCACCGCGATGGCCGGCGTGCCGTTCTTTATCGTCAGGTTGTAGCCGGCGCCGGAGCGGACCGGCGGCTGGATGACGTCGCCGACGACCGTGATGAGGTCGCTTTCCATCGATTCGGCAAGGCCGGTGTTGAAGGGCAGCAGCCTGGGTTCGACCGGCCGGCGCGCGGTGTCGCTGACCCACATCATCCCGTTGGCCAGCTCGGTGAGGCCGTTGTATTCGGTGACGCGGGCGATGACTTCCCATTCGACGCCGAGGGTGTCGAGCAGCGGTTCCTCGGCGGTGATGTACGAGCAGCCGTAGACGTTGACGCCCTGGGTCTCGTCCTGGATGTAGAGGCTCTTGGTCGTGGCGCCGGAGAACGAGGCGGCCGGGCCGGTCAGGCGGCCGCGCACGCGCACGAGCGAGTCGAGCAGGGCCGGGGTGACGCCGTCCGGGCCCGGGCGCTGGACTTCGCGGATGGTGCGCAGGGGCAGGGCGTCGTTGGCGTTGCGCGAGAAGTCGGTGCGGAACCGGGGCTGGAACTGGTAACCGGTGAGGGGCCGGGTCGTGTCCGCGGCGTACTGGCTCTTGATGCCGACGAGCGTGAAGGTGTCGGCGACGCAGACCAGGCCGGGGATGTCGGTCTGGGCGTCGATGCGCACCGCGGCGGTGCCCGAGGTGTCGTCAATCTGGAAGGTGAAGTCGCCCGAGAGCAGGAGCGCGGCCGTGGTCACGCCCTCGACCTTGACCAGTTCGCCTTCGTACTCCTCGACATTGAGTTCGCGGCAGGTGAGGCGGCGCGGCTCGGGCAGGTTGCGGCCCGCGGCGAGCACCGTGACGGTCGCGCTGGCGATCTCGGTCTTGCCCCGGTACCAGTCCACCGTGCCCGCGACGCTGACGCTGTCGCCGAGGGCGAGGTTCTGCATCGTGAACGAGAAGACGTTGACACCGGCCGAGGTGTCCTGGACATAGATGTCGAGATACCGGTTGTCGAAGACGCTGTCCGGCACCGTGACGATGCCGGTGACCGTGACCTGCTGGCCGCGCCGGTCCGGGATGCCGTCGCCGTTGGCGTCGATGCGCGCTGCGCGGATGCTGGTGTACTGCTGCTCGATGCCGAGGTCGGCGCCCATGCGCGGCATCACCTGGTACCCGCCCCAGTAGGGCGCGGCCGGCTTGTACTGGGCGATCACGCCGGTGAGCGCGACGAAACCGTCGGGAATCTCGCGGCCGACCAGCTCGCCGACGTCGCCGTCGATGCGAATCTGCGTGGTCTTGCCGCGCGGGTCGGTGATGTTGTAGTTGGTGTTGGCGGCGAAGCGCTGGCCGGGCGTGTGGGCAATCTCGACGCTGTCGAAGCGCACGAGCCAGCCTTCGTTCTCGACGTAGCCTGCCGCGGTGTCGACCAGCGCGACCCACTCGACCTCGAACTCGCGCGGCCGCGGAGTGCCGGCCGCGCCGTGGCGGTTGAGGCTGGCGATGGGGTCAAGCTCGGTCAGGCCGAAGTAGTTTTTCACGGTGCCGGTGACGGTGACCGAGTCGCCGATGGAGAGCGAGCCGACCTGCGAGCCGTAGATGGCGACGCCGCCGGTCGAGTCCTGGACATAGGCCGGGCCCCAGCCGCCGAACTGGGTGGCCACGGTCACGACGCCGGTCACGGTGACGACCTGGCCGGCCAGTTCGGGCACGCCCTGTGAATCGTTGCGGCGCACCGCGCGCACCGGCAGCACCTGGGCCGCGGCGATGCCGGCTGCCGCAAGCAGCAGCAGCGCGACCGGGACGAAACCTGACCGCTTCCTGACCGATGGCTGTCGTGTGCCGAGGGGTTTCTTCACTTGGCCAGCTCCTTTTCCACTGCAACGGCCGCTTCGTCGAGCGCTGCCTTGGCGCTCTTCTCGCCGCGCATCACCTTCTCCAGCGCCTCGCCCAGTATCCGGCGGCCGGCGAACCACGCTTCACTGCGCGGCTCGAACGACATCCACTCGAGCTGGGCCAGCCCGGCGGCAAGTCCGGGAATCGAGTCAACCAGCGCGGCGTAGGCCGGCACCGAGAGCGAGGAGCGCCGCGCCGGCACGTAGGAGGTGCGCGCGGCCCACTCGGCCTGCGCCTCGGCGCCGGTGAACCATTTGATGAACTTCCAGCAGGCCGCGGCCTGCTCGGGCGTGCCGGTGCGGAATACGCCGATGTTGGTGCCGAACGAGAGCACGTTGGGCTGGTCCCAGGTCGGCACCGCGGCGATGCCGACCGGGAAGGTCATGTTCGGCTTCATGAAGGACCACGATACCGAGGTGCCCCAGATGGCGGCAATCTTGCCCGAGAGAAAGTCGTTCTGCGGGTCGTAGCCCGAGGTGAACTGGGCGCTGGAGTCCTGCGCCACGATGTCGCGCATGAACTGGGCGGCCTTGACCCCGGCCGGCGAGTTGAAGAGGGCCTTCTTCGTCGGCTCGTCGATGAAGTCGCCGCCCTGCTGGCGCAGCATGCAGCCGAACATCCACTCGTTGACCCCGCCGGTCGTGCCCCAGACGCCGGCCCTGCGGTCGGTGAGCTTCTTTGCCATCGCGCGGAAGTCGGGCCAGGTCGAGGGAAACTGCGGGTAGCCGGCGTTCTTGAGCATCTCGATGTTGTAGAAATAGACCGGCACCGACTTGTTGAACGGCAGGGTCACGAGCACGCCGTCCCAGGTGTTGTCGTCGATGAACGCGGGGTAGAAGTCGGCGAGGTCGGCGCCGGAGAGCCCGTCCGGTCCGCGCACGAAAGTGTCCAGCGGCAGCAGCTTGCCCAGGGCGTGGAACTGCGTGGTCCAGGACTCGTACATCTGGGCCATGTTGGGCGGAGCGTTCACCTGCACCGCGCCCATCAGTTTCTGCGACAGGGTCGAGTAGCCGCCCATCGACACCGGCACGATGTCGATTCCCGGGTTGTCGCGCTCGAACTCGGCAATCATCGTTTCCAAGGCGTCGCCCAGGGGA
>CBFGIY010000115.1:0-4965 GCA_965648935.1 Caldifarciminota bacterium | reverse complement strand
TGCCATTACCAACAGGATACAGGACTCGCCCGGCCCTTCTCTCTCTCGCCAAATCTACACACACATCAGGATACTACCAAGGGCTTCCGCCCCATTGACAGCCGCTCGTCGCCGCCCTACTCTGACCCGATGAGAACAGCGCTTCTGTGCCTGCTGGTCTGCGCGCCGCTCTTGGGTCAGTTTGTCGAGCTGGGCGCGGGCGGGAACCTGCTGATGAACGTGCCCTACTGCGGCGGCTGAGGCGACGGCCAGCGGTACCAGGTGCTGGTACTTTCCTCGGAGATGCCCGGGCCGTGCCGCATCGACTCGGTGCAACTGCTCTGCGGCAGCGACGTGTACAACCACGGCATCTTCTACAGCGCACAGGTCCTCTGCTGCCCCACCACCGCGACCGAGCTGGTCGCGACATTCGACGAGAACTACGCGGGCAACACCCCGGTCGTGGCGCTGGAGGCCAACCCGCTCACGCTCAACTGGACCAACAACACCTGGCACGGCCTCGCGTTCAACTACCCTTACGACTACGACGGCACGTCGAACCTCATCATCGAGTACCGCTGGTCCGGCGACGACAACAACTCGGTGTACGACCGCGGCTTCTACACGTCGGACAACCGGGCATGCAACGCAAACTCGGCCACCGCGCCGATGGGTGTGCCGCGGGACTACATGCCGCGCCATCGCATCTTCTATTCGACGGTCGGCCTGTCCGAATCCTCCAATCGTCATTCGTCATTCGAGCTTCGTCATTCTCTTTCCGCCTTCCCAAACCCCACCCGCGGCCGGGTGACGCTCACCATCCCTTCGTCATTCGGGCTTCGTCATTCGTCCTTCTCAGTCTGCGACCCTTCCGGCCGCACCGTCCTCAGCCGTCCAATCGACAGTCGACAATCTTCATTCGACATTGACCTCGGCTCTCTCCCCTCCGGCCTCTACTTCCTCCGCGCCGGCGCCACCATCCTGCCGCTGGTCGTGGGTCGCTGACCATACCGGCCCATTGACGCCGGGCCGGCCGGCGCTATCCTGAAACCGATGGACGAAGCGATGGAACAAGAACGGCCTCGCCCGATGTCGGACTGGTCGTTCCTGATGATGGCCCGGTCGTACCGGGTTCTCTCCCTGTTCCAGTACCCGTTCCGCGTTCTCGACCGCGCCGGCATCGCGGCCGGAACGACGGTAGTCGATTACGCCTGCGGCCCGGCCCGCTTCACCGCCGAGCTGGCGCGCCGCGTCGGGCCTTCAGGCACGGTCTGGGCCGTGGACATCCACCCCCGCGCGATGACGATGGTGCGCCACGCGGCCGAGCGTCACGGCCTGACCAATGTCCGCTCAAGCCTTGCCCGCGGCTACTCAAGCGGCCTGCCCGACGCCTGCGCCGACCTCGTCCTCCTCATCGACAGCCTGCACGCCATCGGCGACCGGCGCGCGCTGGCGCGCGAGCTGCGCCGCATCGTCAAGCCCGGCGGCGCGCTGTTTGTGCGCGCCAACCACACGCCCGCGGCCGAGGCTGTTGCCGCGCTGACAGACACCGGCCTGTTTCGCCTTCTCGATCAGTCGGGCAGCGAGCTGCGCTTCGCGCCGGTCTAGGCCGTGCCTGCCCTGGCCGCGCTGGTGCTCGCGCTCATCGGCCAAGTTGCGGCCGCCCCGGTGCGCGTCACCGAGCAGCTCATCGCCGCGCGCGAGCCCGGCGTCACTTGGAATTTCCTCGCCAGCCCCGATGCCCGGCGCCTTGCCTGGGTCGAGCAGGCCGATTCGCGCCAGCGCGTGGTGCTTGACGGCCGCCCTGTCGCGAGCTACCCGCTGGTCACGGCCCTGACTTTCAGCGCCGACGGCTCCGGGCTGGCCTTTGCCGCACGGCTCGACCCGGCCGAACTGGCCGCGCCCGAGTGGACCGTGGCGCTCGCCGGACAGGAGTTCGGCCGCTTCGCCGAAGTCGACCCGCCCGTGCTCGACCGCGCCGGCGCCGCGGTCGGCTTCACCGCGCTCGAGCGCTTCGGCCCGCGCGCCGCGTTCATCAACGGCGCTCGCCAGTCCGACCGCGACACCGCGGTGCCCGGCTCGGTCGTGCTCAGCCCGACCGGCGGCCGGTCCGCGCGCATCGAGCGCGCCGGCCGGCTCGCGCGCGTCGTCGCGGACGGCATCGGCCACCCCTGGCGCGACTTCATCAGCCGTTCGAGTCTCGGTTTCAGCCCGGACGGCGCCCACCTCGGCTACATCGCCGGCCACCTCGATCCGGTATTCATCTTCGACGGCCGCGTGATCGGCGCGGCCGACGCGATGGTCGGCCCGGCCTACGACTCGACCGGCGCGGCGGTCGCCTGGGCCCTGCGCGACGGCCCGCGCTGGCGCCTGTATGCCCGCTACCCCGGCCGCGTCATCGACCGCGAGCCGGCCGAAACCCCGCTTGAACTGGTGTTCAGCCCGGACGGAACGCGCCTTGCCGCGGCCCTGCGCCGCCCGCTCGGCACCACGATCGTCCTGCTCGACGACAGCGTCATCGCTGAGCAGGACGCCGTCAAGGGACTCTGCTTCAGCCCGGACGGCTCATCGGTCGGCTGGATTGCCCGGGTCAGCAACGGCTGGCGCGTCGTCGCGGGCGGCCGGGTCAGCCCGCGTTACGCCGACGTTTCCCGGCTCGCGCTCGGCCCGCTCGGACGCTACGCCTGCGCTGTCCCATCCGGGCGCGGCCTGGCCGTGCTGCTGGACGGCAGCGTCGCGGGCCGCTATGACGAGCTGCTCTCCGGCATCGTGTTCGAATCGGGCAACCGCATCCGCTTCATCGCGCGCCGCCGCAACCGCTACCTGCTTGTCCGGGCCGAGCTGCCCTCGGTGCCGGGCGGCTGACCCCTCTTGCCCTGCGGCCGCGCCGGCACTATCATTCGCCGCTGACCGAACACGACCCAAGGAGACTTATGAATCGCCTGATAGCTGTCTTGCTCTGCACGGCCGCGCTCTCTGCCCAGCCCCTTGACTGGGAAACCCGGCTGACCCTGCCCTCGGTGAGCGCCAGCGACCTCTGTTTCTCGCGCGACGGCCAGCGCGGCTGGCTCGTCGGCTCGGACGGCGCCGGCGGTGAAGTGCGCAGCGCGATCTTCCGCACCACCGACGGCGGCGCGAGCTGGTCCGAAGTCGCTTTTCCGAACCCGACCTCGGTCTCGCTCGGCGGCGTGTTCTTCGTGTCGGCTGACAGCGGCTGGGTGGTCGGGGGCGGCGGCTACATTATCCGCACCACCGACGGCGGCGCGACCTGGCAGCGCCAGACCAGCCCCTCCGGCCGCAAGCTCGGCCGCGTCCACTTCGTCTCGCCGACCCTGGGCTGGATAACCGGCGGCTGGAACGACGGCGCGAGCTGGCTGCTGCTCAAGACCACCAATGGCGGCGCGAGCTGGCAGGACATCTCCTTCGGCGCGGACTGCTACTCGGCCGAAGACATCTGGTTTGCCGACTCGCTCAGGGGCTGGATTGTCGGCCAGAACTCGCGTATCGACCCGGTCATATATCACACCACCGACGGCGGCGCGACCTGGGCCGAGCAGGGCCACAACCTGCCCGCGGGCGCCGGCCCGGTCTCATCGATCTGCTTCCCCACGCCGCGCAAGGGCTGGGCCTCGACATCAAGCATCTACCGCACCCCGGCCGGCTCGATCCTGCACACCACCGACGGCGGCGCGAACTGGACAATCCAGGGCCAGACCGGACTGCACTACAACTACGCGCTGGACGCGCCCGATACGCTACGCGTCGCCGTCCTCGCCACGCAGGTCCTCAGCCCGGCCACCGCCCGCGTCGTCGTCACCACCGACGGCGGCTCGACGTGGACCCCTTACAACCTGCCGACCTACGACTACGGCTCGGGCTGCCAGTACCGCGGCTCGCGCGTCTGGGTGGCGCAGGGGCGCTCCCAGGTGCTCTGCTCCGAGAACAACGGCGCCAACACGCGCTGGCAGCTTTATGCCCCGCTCTGGGGTTCGGTTGCGTGGTCCGAACCCGGCACCGGCTGGGTCGTGACCGGCTCGAGCGCGGGCGGCGGCTACGCGCTCAAGACCACGGACGGCGGCCTGAACTGGAGCCCCAGCACCGCGCCCGGCGGTGTCCAGGTGCAGTTCATCGACTCCCAGCGCGGCTGGATGCTGCAGGAAGGCAACTCCGCGCGCATCCACCGCACCACGAACGGCGGCCAGAACTGGACCAGCCACAGCATCGGCACCACCGCCTGGGTCGGCTACTTCCACTTCGCCACGCCCGACCGCGGTTGGGCGTGCGGTTCCAACGGCACGATGCGCGCCACAACCGACGGCGGGGTCACCTGGACCGCGCAAAACCTCGGCGTCACCCAGTACTGCGAAGTCGTGTACTTCGCGAGCTCGACCGAAGGCTGGGCCGCGGGCGGCTATGGCGGCGGTGGCGGTTTCATCCACTACACCACTGACGGAGGCCAGACCTGGACCGCTCAAACCCCGGCCCTGCCGGCCCAGGGCTCGGCAATCTGCTTTTTGGACAACCGGCGCGGCTGGCTCGGCGCCTACGGCGGCTCGGTCCAGCGCACCACCGACGGCGGCGCGACCTGGCAGGCGATAAGCACTCTGCCGCACTTCTACTTCGAGGATATCCTGTTCGAGGACACGCTGGCCGGCTGGGCCGCGGCCGGCAACCCGGCCGGGTCCCAGCCGGGCGAGGACGGCCGCGGCTACATCTACCGCACCACCGACGGCGGCGCGACCTGGCAGCAGGAATACGTTTCGCCGTCGCCGCGCGGCTGGGTTCTGGGCCTTGCCCGCCAGCCGGGCGGCCCGCTCTGGGCCTGCGGCGGCCACGCCACGATACTCTCATCGGCGAGCCCGGGCGGATTTGCCGCGCGGCCCTTGCCCGCACCGGGCACTGGCCTGTGGGTCACCCCCAACCCGGCCCGCGCCCGCGCGGCGGGCCGCCTGCCGCCCGGCGCGCGCGCGGTCGCGGTCTATGATG
>CBFGIY010000114.1:0-5011 GCA_965648935.1 Caldifarciminota bacterium | reverse complement strand
GTTTCCAAGGAGGAGAGCTAACGCGTGAGCACGAGCTTGCCCCAGGCATCGGCCTCGGCCACAGTGAAGCGGTAGAAGTAGATGCCGGGCGCGACCGACTTGCCGGAGTCGTCGCGGCCGTCCCAGGCGAGGCTGGCGCGGGCCGCGGTTGGCCGGTCGGCGGCAAGCGTGCGCACGACGCGGCCGGTGTTGTCGAAGACGCGGCAGCTGACCGCGCCGGGCCGGGCCAGCTCGACCTCAAGCCGGGTGGTTCCGGCGAACGGGTTGGGGAACGCTCGGATGCGCATTCCTGCGGACGTGTGCCAGCGGGGTTCCTCGGCGACGCCGGTGGTCGGCTCGACCGTCGTGAACTTGATCGCGCGGCCGGCATCGAGGCGGGCGGCGCCGCGGTGGTAGGCGCCGTCGAACAGGCACTGGATGAAGGTGGCAAGGTCGGGCGCCTGGATGCCGACCGTGCTGGAGGAGTAGCCGTTGGCGGTGAGGTACTGGAGCGTGAAGACGTTGTCGCCGGTCGGGGTGCGCATCGTGGTGTCGTAGAGGATGAACTGGAACTTGTCGAGAACTGCGCGGTTGGAATAGTAGGCGACGCTGTCGAACTCGACGATGAAACGGCGGTTGGCCGCGTCGTGCCAGTACCACACGCCGCCGCCGGTGGGCGGGTAGAGGTCGTCCCAGTTGAGCGCGACGAAGCCGGGCATGCCGGAATTGGGCAGGGCGGTGTTGGTATAGGTCGAGACGGTCTGATAGCCCGGGGCGACCCAGCCGTTGCCGCAGATGGATATCTGGCTCGAGGGCGTGCCGTAGTACTTCCAGACAAAGCCGGTCGGCAGGTCCACGACCACGGTCTGGTCGTCGGCCAGGGTCAGCCGGGTGCCGAGGTTGTTGATCTCGACCCACGAGAAGTCGGGACGCTGGGAGTAACCGACATCCACGTTGTCGTAGGCCCAGTAGCGCGACGGGCTGGCGTTGTCTGGTATCGGGTCGATGGCACGCAGTTCGCCGACCGTGATGCTGAAGCGGAGCGTGTCGGCGTAGTCCGTGCCGGACACGAGCAGGGTCAGCGGCACCGGTGTCTCGATGGGCATCGAGGCGTCAACTTCGACGGCGAATGGGTCGGCGTCGTTGCGCACGGTCGAGTCAGGGGGGATCGAGCCATAGGTGGCGGTCGAATCGGTTATCCGGAACAGCGGGTGGCCCGAACGCAGGCGCGCGGTGGTATTGGCCACGCCCTGGTTGCCGACATTGCGCAGGCCGACAAGAACGCGGCCGGTCTCGCCCGGGTCAAATCGGCCGTTGGCGTTGCCGCCGGGCGGGCTGTCGAGGCAGGTTGCCCCGCGGAAGACAAGGTACGGACCGTTGGCGGTGCTGATGAGGGAGATGTCGTCGGCGAAGACCTTCGCCCACGGGGTCCCTCAGCCCGAGTAGGTGTAACTGAGCAGGGCGACATCGACCTGGATGACGTCGCCCGGGTCAATGCCGGGCAGGTTGGTGCTGACTTCGTCGGCGATGTTAAGCCAGTAGTCGGTCCAAGCCGGGTTTGTGATGCGATGCAGGCTCAGGGTCGACGATGGCGTCCAGTCGGCATAGGTCGAGTAGTAGTAGCGGGTCTCGCCGAGCAGGGTCGAACCGGTACCGTAGTAGCAGATGCTCACGCAGGCCGCAGGCCAGCAGGTCGAGGAGCCGCCGGCTTCTTCGAAGCTCGCGCTGAACCTCAACTCCAGCATCACACCGGGTACGTCAACCCGCTGGGACAGGCGGGCCCAGCCCGGGTTGTCGTACTGGTAGGTCATCGCCTCGAAGTCCGGGTCGGGGTGATAGCCGGTCTGGCGGTCGGCCTGGTGGGTGCCGTAGCCGGAGTCGGTGTAGGTCCAGCCGACGGTCAGGTCCTGCTCGAAGTCGCCGTTGGTGAGCAGGTTCGCGAAACCGAACCCGGCCAGGAGCGGCAGGAGCAGCAGCAGTTTCAACTTCATAGTGCCTCCTTGGGCTGGAGGCATTGTAGGATGCCGGCAGGGCGGGTCAAGCGTCGCGATTGACAGCTCTGCGCCGGTATGCGACAATCTATTGCGGTCCCTGATCGAGAGGCAACAAGACACCAAAGTGAGGTCTAAGGTATGAGAGCAAGATCGGCAGTCCTTGCCGTCCTCGTGCTGGCCGGCCTGGGTAGTGCCCAGATGGTCGAAAACGGCGATTTCGAACAGCCGCTGGACGTCGGCTGGAGCGACACCATTGTCGGCGTGGTCGGCGAGGGGCGGTTCGAACGAACCGACACACTGGGTCAACCGGTTCCCGGGTTCGCCGCGCGGGTGTACAAGACCCTGGCCAGTTATGCATCGCTGTATCAGACCGTCGACATTCCTGATGTAGATGTGACGCTGAGTTTCGATGCGCGCTTCCGCATCGGCGGCGGTTCCTCGACCTGCTGGCCGGTGGCGGTGTTCATGGTGCGCTACCTCGACGAGACGGGCCGGCATCTGGGCAAGACCCGGTTCTACCTGCACGACCAGTACTGCAACTGGGTGCGGAGCGACACCTCGAATCTCATCGAGATCAACAATCCCGAGCGCTGGGACAACTATGAGCTTTCCATCCGCGACGAGCTGCAGAACAACCTGACCGGCATCAACCCGAGCCTGGTGCGCAAGCTCTGCCTGGAGCTGTATGCGTATGACAGCGGCACCTGAGGCGGCGGCTGGGCGGAGGTCTCCGCCGACAGAATCACTCTCAGCCCTTCGGGCGTTGAAGAAGGCCGTGCCGCTTCCCTGCCTACCGGCCTGCGCGTAGCGCCCAATCCAGTCAACGCCACCAGCCGCGTGCAGTTCGCTCAGGCGCGGGCCGGGCAGGTGACCTGCGCGGTCTATGACGCGGGCGGGCGGCGCGTGGCGACGCTGTTTGACGGCGTGCTTGGCGCGGGCCGGCACGAGTTCGACTGGAACGCCGCGGACCTGGCCCCGGGCGTCTACATCGTGAGGCTTGAGGGCGCGGCCGCGGGTTCAGCACGCGCGGTCAGGACGGCCCGCTAGGCGCGGATAGGATACGCCATGAGAGCACTGCGCATATTCCTGCTGTTCGCCGCGCTTGTCGGCGCGGCTTTGGCAACCGATACCCTGAACTGCCGGCTCGTGGGCAACTGGCCTTTCGGCGCTGCGACGGCCGTCGCCGTCGACCCGGCGCGCCGGCTTGCGTTTCAGGCTTCGGGCGGCGGCGTCCTGGTGATTGATGTTTCCAATCCGGCAAGTCCGGCGCTAATGAGCGAGGCGATTCGCACCAACGGATTCGTCCGAGACCTGTTCCTGGCCGGGGACCGGCTCTACATCGCGCACGGCGAGGTCGCCGTGTTCGATGTCAGCAACCCGGCCGCGCCGGCGCGACTGGCCGACCTGCGCACCCCCAGCTACGCCTTCGGCGTTGCGGTGCGCGATTCCTGGCTCTACGTAGCGGACCGCGATTCGGGCCTGGTCGCCTACGGCGTGTCCAACCCGGCCCAGCCCCGGCGGTTCGGCTCGTGCGACACCCGGGGCCGGGCAACCGAGGTCGCCCTCGCCGGCGACTACGCGCTTGTCGCCGACGGTGACTCGGGCCTCGTCGTGATGGGCATATCCGACCCAGCCGCGCCTTGCGAGGTCGGCCGGTTGGACACACCCGGTGCGTGCCGAGCCGTGGCCGCTACCGGTCATTACGCCTATGTCGCGGATGAGACACGAGGGTTGCGCGTGATATCCTTCGCCGAACCAGGTAATCCAGTTGAGGTCTGGCATTCGGATGACCTTGACGGCGTGGCCGGGGTAGACTTTGTCGGCAACAGAGCGTATGTCATCGACTGGACGTGGGGACTGGTCACTTTTGACGCGTCCAGCCCCGCCAGCCCGGTGCTGCTTGGCCGGTTTCCCGACTTCCTGTTCGTGCGCGGTATCGACGTCGAGGATTCTCTAGCATTCATCGGCGATTGGGACGGCGGGCTGCGCATCGTCAGCGTGGCCGACCCGGTCAACCCGCGCCGCGTCGGGGCATACGCCACGCCGGCCTGGGCGCACGGCGTCGCGCTTTACGCGGACCACGTCTACATCGCAAATGGCTACATCGGCCTGTATGTGCTGGACGTGAGCGACCCCGGGTTCCCGCGCCGCGTCGGGCATCTCGCAACTCCGGACCAGGCGATGGCCGCAGTTGTCGCGGACGGGCGGCTGTACATCCCGGCATGGAGCCGCGGCATCCTCATATATGGCCTCGCCGACCCGGCCAACCCGGTCCTCCTGGGCAGCTTCGACACGCCCGACTACGCGATGGGCGTCTGCGTGGTTGGCGACCTCGCCTATGTCGCCGAGCGCGGCTCGGGCCTGCGCATTCTCAACGTCGCGGACCCGGCCAACCCGTATCAGGTCGGACATCGCGACACGCCCGGGCTGGCCTGCTGGGTTGCGGTGCAGGGCGACTACGCTTATGTGGCGGACCGTGAAGCCGGCCTGCGCGTGATCGATGTGAGCGACCCGGCGAACCCGCGCGAGGTCGGTTCGCTCGACACGCCCGACTACGCTTTCGGAGTCGACGTGCTGGGTACGCTGGCCTGCATCGCCGACCGCAACAGCGGGGCGCGGTTCATCGACGTGTCCAACCCGGCGGCGCCGGTCGAGCTCGGCGTGTACGACACCCCGGGTCAGGCGATGGCGGTCCGGCTCCAGCCGGGTTACGCCTACGTCTCGGACGCGACATCGGGGCTGCGCATACTCGCCACGGCCGACCCAGCGAACCCGCGGCTCGCGGCCTACTACGATACACCGCACCAGGCCTATGCAACCCACGTCGAGGCCGGCCGCTGTTACATTGCTGACTGGGGCGCGGGTCTTGCCATCGTCGAACCGACGCTGGGCATCGCCGAGGCTCACGTCGGGCGAGTCAGCGCGCTGCGGATTGCGCCCAACCCGGCACGCGGCCGGGTGAGCGTGACTCTGCCCGGTGCGGGTCGCGCAACCGCGCGGCTTTTTGACGCGGCGGGGCGGTGCGTGCGCGAGTTCGA
>CBFGIY010000113.1:0-5177 GCA_965648935.1 Caldifarciminota bacterium | reverse complement strand
CACTGCCAGTCCGACAATCAGAACGAAAACGACAACTCTCTTGAGGGGAATCATCGGCCAATTCTAGTTTCGACCTCCGGGGTGTCAAACGCCGCCGGTGCGCGCCCGCGGCGCGGCCGGTTCAAGCGGGCAGGAAGTCGAGCGCGATGTCGGCGGCCGGGGCCGAGTGGGTGATGGCGCCGACCGAGACCGAGTCCACGCCGGTGCGGGCGACCGCCGCGACGTTGTCCAGCGTGATGCCGCCCGATGCCTCGAGCCGGGCACGGCCGCGTGCGAGCTTCACGCAGCGGCGCAACTGCGCCAGCGTCATGTTGTCGAGCAGGATGAGCTTCGCGCCGGCGGCGAGCGCTTCCTGCACGTCGGCCGGTGTGCGGCACTCGACCTCGACCGGCAGGTCGGTGCGGCAGCGCGCCAGCGCCGCGGTTATCGAGCCGGCCGCGGCGATGTGGTTGTCCTTGACCAGCACCATGTCGAACAGGCCGAAGCGGTGGTTGGCGCCGCCGCCGCAGCGCACCGCGTACTTTTCGAGCGCGCGCCAGCCGGGCAGGGTCTTGCGCGTGTCGAGCACGCGGCAGCGCGTGCCCCTGACCGCCGCGACAAACCGCGCGGTGTGGGTGGCGATGCCGGAGAGCCGCTGGAGGAAGTTCAGGGCGGTGCGTTCGGCCGAGAGCAGGGGCCGGGCCGGGCCGGCGATGCGGGCCAGCACCGCGCCGCGCGCGAAAACCGCGCCGTCGGACAGCCGCGCGGCGAAACTGACGCGGCGGTCGAGCGTGCGAAAGACGCGCTCGCAGATTGCGATGCCGGCGAGCGTGCCGGCAGAGCGGGCAACGAGGACGGCGCGGGCCCTGGCTCCGGCCGGCACGGTCAGGCGCGTGGTGATGTCGCCTGAGCCGATGTCCTCGGCCAGGGCGGCGCGCACGAGCGCGGCCAGCTCGCGGTCAGGCAGGGGAAGGGCCAGAGCCGGCCGGCTCAATGGCTGGGCGGCCGGGGCACGGTGGGTACCGAGCCCGGCACGGTCGGCACCGCCCCGGGCACGGGCCGCGGTGCGGGCTGGGCCGGGGCCGCGGGCTGGGGTTGCGGCTGGGGCTGGGGCGCGGCGGCGACCTCGGGTTTCTCGGGTTCGGGCGCAGGCTGGGCCGGGGCCTGGGGCGGCGCGGCAGGGGCGTTCTTGGCCGCGAGCAGCTCGTTGATCTTGCCCAGCAGCACCTCGGGCTCGAACGGCTTGGTGACATAACCGTTGGCGCCCATATCCAGCCCGCGGCGCACGTCCTCGGGCGAGGACCGGGCCGAGAACAGGATGATGGGCGTTTCCGCGAAGCCGCTGAACTTGAGCATCCGGCAGACGGTGTAGCCGTCCATCTTGGGGATCATCAGGTCAAGGATGATCAGGTCGGGCTGGAAAGTCTTGGCCTTGGACAGCGCGTCGTAGCCGTCGACCGCGGTCTTGACCTCGAAGCCGTTGGCCTCGAGCCGGCCGCCGACCAGCTCGCGCAGGTTTTCTTCGTCCTCGACCAGAAGTATTTTGGCCACGCTAAATGCCTTCCTTTATCGGCAGGATGAAAGTGAAGCTCGCGCCTTCACCGAGTTTGGAATGGGCCCAGACCTTGCCGTGGTGCAGCTCGACCAGCGAGCGGACATTGGCCAGGCCCAGACCGATGCCCGGGCCGTGCGGGTCGACGCGCTCGAACTTGCCGAACACGCGGTCCAGGAACTCGGCCGGGATGCCCGGCCCGGAGTCGGCCACGGTCACCTGGACGTAGCCGGTGTTGGGCAGGATCGATTCCTGCGACAGGACCGGTGCGTCCGGGTCGACAAAGCCGACGTCAATGCGGATGGTGCTGCCCACCGGCGAGTACTTGATGGCGTTGTCGAGCAGGTTGCCGAACACGCGCAGCAGGCGGTCGCGGTCGCCGAGCACGAGCGGGAGACGGGCCGGGATGCTGCGCTCGATGGTCAGGCTCTTCTTGCTCACCAGGAGCGACATCGACTGCACCGCGGTCGAGATGACTTCGGCAAGGTCGACGCCGTCGAGCCGGAGCACGACCTTGCCCGCCTCGATGCGCGAAACGTCGATGAGGTTGTCGATCATCCGGTTGAGGCGGTCGATCTCCTCGCGGGCGATGGTCAGGTAGCGGCGCTGGCGTTCCTCGAGCTTGGCCGCCGCGGTCTCAAACAGCAGGGAAATCGATTCCTTGATCGAGGCGAGGGGCGTGCGCAGGTCGTGCGAAAGCATCGCGACAAGGTCGGTGCGGATGCGTTCGGCCTGGCGCAACTGGGTGACGTCGCGCAGGAAACACAGCGTTGCCGGGCGGCCGCCCGTGTCGACGCTGACCAGCCGCAGTTCGCAGTCGACCTCGCGGCCGGTGCGGTTGACGATGCGCACCTCGTGGTGCACGGGCACGAGCTGGCGTTTGGGGTCGGCCAGGCTCTGGGCCACGGCGGCGCGGTACTTGGCGTGGACCAGCCGGTCCAGCCCGAGGTTGCGCACCTGGGCCGCGCTGTAGCCGGTCAGTTCCTCGAACCGGCGGTTGGCGTAGGTGATTGTCCGGTCCTCGATGATGCAGATGCCGTCGACCGAGTTCTCCATCACCTGGCGCGCGGTGGAATCGGCCGGGCCGGCGGTGCCGGCTCCGGCCACGGTCGCGATGAACCACGGCCGCTTTTCCACGGTGCGGCGCGAGACAGTGATGTTGACCGGCACCTGCCGGCCGGACCGCCCGAGCAACACGGTCGCGCCGAGCTGGCGCGCGCCGTGGCCGGACCGGGTCGAGAGCAGCTTGTTCAGCTCGGGTTCGGGGAAGAGCTCGTGCCAGGATGTGCCGACCAGCACCTCGGCCGACGAGAAGCCGAGCAGTTGCGCCAGCGCCTTGTTGGCGAAGATGATCTTGTCGTCGGAATCGGCGACCCAGACGCCTTCCTGCAGTTCATTAAGGAAGGTCTTGCCGGCGGTCAGCGATTCCAGCGCGGTCTGGTCGGTCAAATCTCACACTCTCCTGATGTTAGATGTTGTAATGCAAGGTGTTAGCAGAATTCGGCCGCGGGCACGCGGACGACTCGGCGTAACCACGATTGGTATTCTATAACGGAGGGGCGGGGAAGTCAATCCGCGGCAGACGCCGCGGGCAGCGTTGTTGAGGGCGAACCCGGCCAGAGCCGCTCGGCGCGCGCCCTACTTCCTTGTGATGTGGCGCAGCGTGAACAACCCGCCGACCAGCGCGCCGAGGTAGAAGCTGAACAGGCGCCATAGCACCACGTAGATGCCGAGCATGTAGACCGGGCATATCGCGCGGTACAGCCCGGCGGCAACGGCTTCGGCCACGCCGCTCGCGCCCGGGGTCGGCACGAACAGAAGCACGGATGCCAGCAGCATGCTCAGGCCCATCGCGTGGGGCGGCCGCGATACCACGCCCAGCCCGGCGAGGAGGGTTTCGCTCATCCCGAAGAGCGCGCAGATGGCGGCCACGGTCAGGAGCAGGGCAAGGGCCAGCCAGCCGTAGTAGCGCGGCCGCAGGAAGAGCTTGAGGCCGGCGGTGAACTCGTCGAATTCTCTGAGCAGCCAGACCAGGCCGCGCCGCAGCAGGCCGGGCCGGGGCGCGAGCGAGAGCCGCTCGCGCAGCGCGCGCACCCGTTTCGGGAACGCCACGCCGGCGACCAGCAGTGCCACGGCCAGCGCGAGGACCAGCCAGATGTAGCCGGCCAGCACCTTGATGAGCGCGGTCGAGGCGCCCATCAGGTGGCCGACCACCGGCGCCGCGGCGAGCAGGATGCCGTAGAACAGCACGCCGCGAATAAGCAGGATTGAGGATGCCCGGCCCGGGCTGATGCCCCACCGGTTCATCACGTAGAGCTGCAGCGGCAGGCCGCCGACCTGGAACGGCGTCACCGCGGCCATGAAATAGCCGATGTAGATGACCTCGATCGAGCCCCATAGCGACATCCGGTTCTCGCCGACGTGCGACAGCGCGGCCAGGCGCGCGCCATCGAAGAACGCGGCCGCGGTCCACAGGACCAGGGTCGCGGCGAGCCACTGCGGTTTGACGCGGCCAAGACCGAGCCAGGTCTCGCGGCTCGCGGTGAAGGCGATTACCGTCACGGCAGCCGCGACCGCAAGGAAAACGAAGATACGCACCCCGCGCGCGATGGCCGTGCGCGTCGTGCCCGGCGCGGGCGCGGTCTGGGGCGCGTTCACTTCAGACACAACCGGGCATCCTAACGCGCCGCGGCGCGCGCGTCAACGGCGGATGAGCGGTACAGGGCGAAGACGGAGACGAGCCTGGCGACGGGGTATCGTCCGGGCAGATTCGAGTATCGCCCAGTCGGCCCGGTTCTGGGCGCCGCGCGCGGTGTTGAAGCAGGGCGACTTCGGCGTAGAATGCTGAACTGGCCGAAGACGGCCACAGGAGGTAACGTGAGAATGTTCTGCGTGCTGCTCTGTCTGTTCGGCGCGGCGAGCGCCGAGTTGCTCGAGATGACCGTGACCGGGCCCGAAGCCGAAGCGCCGTGCATCGCCACCGTGCGCGCGACCGGCGAGACGGCGCCTGAGTACGCGCCCACCGACCTGCCCCTGATGCCGGGCTGGCCCAAGTCGGTCGGGGCCGGGTGGTACAGCCCGTCGCGCGGGGTCGCGACCGCCGACCTCGACGGTGACGGCCGGCTCGAGGTGATACTGCCGAGCGGCGACGGCTACGTCTATGTCTGGCGCTACGACGGCACGGACTATCCCGGCTGGCCGGTCAACATCAGCGTGGACTCGTGCCAGTACGCGGCCGCGGTCGCGGACGTGGACCGCGACGGCGCGCTCGACATCGCGGTCGGCACGCGGTCGTTCATCAGCGGCACCGGCCCGGTCTACCTCTTCGACGCGAACGGCCGGGTCAAGCCCGGCTGGCCTTTCCGGGGCGGCGGCGGCTACTTCAACGAAGCCCCGACCCTGGCCGACATCGACGGCGACGACACGCTCGAGGTCATCGTCTGCGAGCGGCGCGGCAGCCTCGGCTACCTCTATGCAGTGCGCCACAACGGCGCGGTCCAGTCCGGGGCGTGGCCGGTCGCACTCGACCACGTGCCCGCGACCGGCGCGGCGGCCGGCGACCTCGACGGCGACGGCACGGCCGAGATTGTGCAGGCTTCGTACAACTCGATGTACGTCGTGTCGGGCAACGGCACGGTGCGCACTG
>CBFGIY010000112.1:0-5316 GCA_965648935.1 Caldifarciminota bacterium | reverse complement strand
AAGACCTTCCGAGCAGGCACACTCTCCTTCCGGCCCAGCCCTTGGGATTGTCAAATAGGTTGTCCAATCGCGTACAGCCGACGGCAAGAAGGAGCAGGCCGATGGCCGCAGCCAGACCAGCACGTGCTCGTAACGCCACTCGCTCGGGCATGCCCGGATTCTATAACCCGCGGGCGGAACTGTCAAGCCATCGTAGCCGGAAGGCCGTGCCCAAGGGACGCGGTTCACTTGGATGAACCGCGCAGTCTGGCATCCTCGTGTAAGGGAATGCGGGTAAGGCTCACGGATGATTGACGAGGCACGACAAGCGACGAACGGTGGCCGACCTTCGACAATCGCAATCTCGTCAATGGACAGGCCGGCCAAAGGAATCGCGTACTGTGTCACCGGAATTCCTCATGCTTGTGCGCCTCGACCTGGTCTTTCGTGACCCAGAACTGGCGGCTAAGACGATCCGCCTTTTCTGCAATGGCGCGATCTGGACCTCCTTTCAGGCAAGTCTCCGCAACATCGCCTCGACCTCATCGGGATTGGTGCGCAAGAGCCTTGTGTCAACTCTGACGACGGTGTATCCACGCGACTCGAGATAGCGGTCGCGTATCTCATCCGACTCAATGCGCTCTGGCAGCAAGTGGCTGGCATCGTCCACCTCCACATCGAAGTGTCGCCCTGTCGGCGAGACTACGAGAAAGTCGAGTTTGTAATGTCCTTCGCGGAACTGCGGGAGGAACCACACCCCGGCACGCTGAAGAAGCTCTTGCATCTCCGACTCGGGACCATACACTTCAGTCGTCCCAGCATTATGACCGACTCGGGCCATCGTGCTGACGTACTCGGCGAAGCTTCCCAGATAGCCACCTGCTTCCTTGCACGCACCTAGGTCGCCCACGATGTGCAAAGCAGCACGCGCGCGTGTGATGGCGACGTTCAGTAGCTGCTCGGTTTCCGCAACCCACCTACGCGAGTGGTCGCGAAGACCCTGGGCCACTACTGGAGAGAAGACCATAACGTCACGTTCATCTCCTTGGTAGCGGTGTGCAGTTCCCACGGTGACCCTTCTTTCCCGGTCGTTCCACCAGGGCTGCCGCTTGATTGCCTCTTCCAGCTTCTCCATCTGAAGTCGGAAAGGGGTAACAATACCGATATCGAATCCTGCAGAGTCCCGCTGATTGCTCGTCATCCAACCACTGACTAGCGCGACGACAGCTTCGACTTCTGCCTGGTTGTATGCGCTGTGCGCAGAGACCGGCACCCTGCCCTGGATGTTGTGCCAGAAGACGCCAACCCGGAGTGGTGCAATACGCGACGCCAGCGAGTCAGCTCTCGTGCGTGGGACAAGTCGCCGGGAGTAGAATACTTGATTAGAGTACTCTACTATCGCCGGGTGTGAGCGGTAGTGTTCCGCGAGAAAGATCGGCAGCCTATTGGAAGCCAGCGATGCGCCTTCGGCGACATCGTATAGCGAGCGGCGGGTGTAGGAGAACCGGTCAAGCAAGGAGTGAACTCCACTCTGTGTCGCAAGGTCGTGCTCCTGCTCATGCCTGAGCGTGCTGATGTGTCGCAGTTGGCGAGGGTCTCCGATGACCAGGGCCCGCTTCGCGCGAAACAACAACGGAATGGCAGAGGCGAAGTCGCATTGGCTGGCTTCGTCAATGACGACCAAGTCAAAGACGCCAGGTCGAAGTTGCACGACACGTCTTGCGCTGAGGTTCGTGACAACCCAGCAGGGAAGAAAGCGGCTCAAGTCGGACACAACCCCGGTGAAGTCAGAGCCGTTCTTTCGCCAGTGCCAGTCCAGCGTAGACTCGAAGTAGCGACGAGCAGCGTGGAGTACCTGAGGCAACTGCACCCTGAGTCGCGCCGTCCATGTAGCTCTGAGCTTGGCCTGCAGCAGGGCTGCTCGGTGCTCTTGAATTCCTCTCAGACGTTCGGTCAACTCGGTCACGCCGGGCTGTTGACGAAGCAAGTGACGAAGGGAGTCTTCACTCGACGCTGCATCGAGGAAATCTGCCAAGGCACGACATCGCGTAGCTACGTCAGCCGAGGTCTCGCTGGACCCCGATGCTGCCAGCTCTGCTTCGCACTCCTGGCGTACCTTCTCAGGCAGAGAGGACAGAGCCCTGACGAGGTTACGACGCAGCCTCTTGTGCCACAGACCGCCGGCTAGTACCTTCGCCAGACGCCACCCGAGTCGGCCGCGCCCCTTGCCTGCGAGGAAAACGAGTCGTTCCTCCAGCTTGCGGAAGACCAACCCGGTTGAAAGAGTCCAATCGGTCAAGTTGACGGCATCCCGCCATTCTACGGGGACGCGGGAAAATGTCGACCGCCGCAGCTTGGTGGCCTCCGCAAGAGCCGATCGGACCTTGCCGACGTTTGCCAGCAGTCGCCGACATTCGTCCAAGTCTGACTCGACGGCAGCCAGAGAGTCTGTGGATGGCGCCCGGTCGGCTATTGTTGCCGTGTTGCCCAACGCCTCAAGCTGCGCGAGTATGCGGTCGCGACACTCCTCGGTCTTCTCTTTGCTACCTACGCGAAGCAGCCAGTTCTCGTTCCTGCCCAGGAACGACTCTACCCGCCTGCATACCACATCCACCGCCTTGGAGTTCTTGCTGGCAAACAGAACCGGCTGCTCCGCTAGTGCGCAGCCCGCCAGCAGGTCAACAACAACTTGTGACTTGCCGGTTCCAGGCGGCCCGGTCACGACGGTGAGTGTCTCCTGTAATCCTTGTCGGGCTGCTTCGGCTTGGGCCTCGTTAAGCGGCAACACCTCCAGCACTCTCGCGGCAGGCTGTGCGGCCGTAGCAGGCACACCGCGGCGTTTCGGCCGCTCGCCTCGGTCTTGCGGAGTCAGTTCGGCCGCGGGTAAACCCAGGATGTGACCAAGGGCGGTGCTGTGCACAGCAGTCAGTAGATGCTTCGAGGAAGCCAGCTTCTGGAGCTCGTCCCTGAGATGCATTGTGTAGACGCTGCGCTCGCTGCGGAACACTATTGGACACCTAACCCACACCCGTTGACCGCCGCTGCTCCTAGGCAATGGTTCGATGTCAGGACTCGCCAAGTTGGGCGCGTCAAGTCCGAGGTACTGGGAAATCGCCCGCACGCGCGCCTCAAACGTCCCGTATTCTCCGGCCATCTCCGCACGTGCAGCCAAGACCTCCTCGGCCTGTAGTCCGTACGAACGCAGTATATGTTCGTTCGCTTGAATGCCCTCAGTGCCAGTGAGGCGCATCGTGAATCCTGTGTTGCCCGGTTCAATCTCCACTTCTGCAAAGAACAAAGGCGTGAGCATGTCTTCCTCGTCCAGCAGAATCGGAAACCCGTAGAAGAAACGCTCCGTCTCGCCAGCTTGTGCACGGCCGCGTGTCAGCAGTCTCTTGTCGGAAACGAGCGAAGTCTCGAAGTACACCTGCACGGAGCCGGCATGGAACAATGGTTCTCTTCCCGTCCACGGGGCCGCAAAGGACGTGTGCAGTTGTGACCGTCTCAATCTCAGGCGTCTGAGGTCTTCTTCCTCTATGCATCTAAGGTAGAACCTCAGAAGTCCGCGTAGTTCTTCGATGGTCATTCTGTGAGGGCACCCTTCCGTCGTATCTGCCGACAACTGCCTAGACTCTGCTGGATTCATCCTACAGGCAGTAGTCGGTAATGCCCTGCCAAGGCGCCGGGTCGTAGCCCTGCACCGGAATCTCGATTCCGACGCGGATGAGGTCGCGCAGCTTCTGGTCCGAGAGCGTGGTCTTGCCGACCTTGCGGGTGAAATCAATGTGCTGCAGAACACCATCGAGGATCTGGTGGGTTGCTTCCTCAAGCGCGGCCAGGGCCTTGTTCAGGCCGTTGCCGACTTCGTGATGCAGTTCGTTGCGCAGATATGTCCAGCGTGCCTTTTCCGGCACGAAGAACGAACCTGCGTATCGCGTCGGGTCGTCGGCGCGCTTCTCGGCCTCGGCCTGGCTGCGGCCGCGTTTGATGTTCTCCTCGATGATTCGCTGGCGAACCTGCTCGAACACGTCCGAGCAGTGCTTGAGAAAGAGCATTCCGAAGATGTATTCCTTGAACTCGGACGCGTCCATCTTCCCGCGCAGGATGTCGGCAGCCTCGAAAAGATGCCGCTCAAGCTGCGGCAGAGTCAGTCTAGGCATCGACGCTCAGCATCCCGTTAGGGTACATGCTGGTATGTTAGGTAGGGCCGACGCCAAGTCAAGCATGGTTTGCCCCTAACGTTCGGAGGCTGAATCCGGCACGGAACCACAAGAACCGGCACGGCTGAACACGAACCAACAGACTGCGCCGCAGGTTGTACCGCCAGGATTGCCGCTGGCCGTACATTGCGAGATGCCTTTGGCCGTGCCGGCGCCAGTGCCGGTCGTCGTGCTGAGCGGCGTGCCGCGTAGCATCACGCTGACCATGTCGACCAGCATCAAGCAGCTCATGCCGGCTGCAATGCCAGCCAAATCTCACCCTGGCTTTCCTGCGGCCTGACCGACGAGAATCACAAGTCCAAGGCCGAGCGCATGGAATAGACCGGTGACAGTAACAGCCAGGCCGGAAATGCCAATGGGAATGCCTTGGGGAACCGCCTACCGGACAGCGGTTGTCAGGACTGGACTCTGAATGCAACTCGCTGAACGACGGCAGGTTACGCGCCTGGACGCCGACAGTCCCGATGCTGAACGCTCATTCGGTGTTAGATTCAGCCGGTTGGCGGCTCTAATACCTGTGATGAACCGAAGAACGCACAGAGCGCGTGAGTCAGTCAGAGCGCGCAGGAGGTTTGTATGAGAAAAGATGATAGGAAAGCTGGGAATGAAACCCGGACCGAGAGGACAATCCGGCGGTACTGGCAGGGCGTGAACCGGGCCGGGTCGAATGAGCCGACCCCGCTCAAGCGGTTGCTGATGGCCGAGCGTTATGCTGAGCAGGCTGGCCTGAATCAGGCAGTGAACCAGGCAGTGCGCCAGGTGACCGATTCTCAGGGCGTGCCGAGCTGGCTGCGGTTCTGGTACGCGAGTTTTGGCCGTGAGGTGATGAAGCTGCTCAGGACCTGTCCGCGCGGTGCGTTGGACAATGAGCTGGCCGCGGTCCGGCTGAAGTGGACGCTGCGCAAGCTTGATCCCGGAATCATGACCCTGGTGGAGCAAGCGGTGGCAGCAGCCGTGGCAGAGACCGGCGAAGGCGGAAGCTAGAGCACTGCGGGCTGCGCCCGCCAAGTCAAAATGCAGATTGCAGATGTCAAACTGGAAATGCCGGAAAACGAACGGCGATATGCGAACTGCACGCTGTGCCCGCCGGGGCAAGTATCAGGATGCGAAGGTCAAA
>CBFGIY010000111.1:0-5494 GCA_965648935.1 Caldifarciminota bacterium | reverse complement strand
ACGTTGATTATCTCCAGGCCGGCATAGACCCCGAGGCCCTTGATGAGGTCGACTGCCGAGATGACCGCGCCGGTGAAACCATAGAGGTCGGCAAAGGTGCGCATCCGCGGCCGGTGGCCGGGCGACCACGGCCAGATAGAGTTGGCCGGGTCCTTGCCTTCGCGGACGCGGCCGCGGTTGAGCGGATGGTCGCCGAGCAGTTTCCAGGAGCGGCGGATGAGGTCGTTGAGCAGGTCAGCGGTCGGCGCGGCGACCGGAACGCGCGGTTTGACCAGCAGGCCTTCGGCCGCCTCGCCGACGTGGTCGTGGGGCGGGGCGCAGTCGAGCTCGGATGAGCCCGAGCCGAGCACGAGCAGGTGGCGATAGGAGACGCCCTGGTAGAGCCGGGCGCCGGCCGGTATGAGCCGGGCATTGAGGTAGCGGACAAGCTGGCCCGCCTCCTCGTTGGAGATGTGGCCGGCCGAGTGGTTCTTGATGGTGCCGTTCTCAAGACAGATGAGGTTGCAGCGCAGCGCGAGGTCGGTGTCGGACAACGGCACGCCCATAGCCGCGGCCTCGATGACGCCCCGGCCCTGGTAGCACTCGCGCGGGTCGTAGCCGAGCACGGTCAGGTTGGCGACCTCGGACCCGGGCGGCATGTCGTCCTCGACCGTGACCAGCCGGCCGCAGACGCCTTCGCGCGCGATCGAATCCATTGTCGGCTTGTTGGCGACTTGAAGCGGGGTCTTGCCGCTCAGCGCGGCGACCGGCAGGTCGGCCATCCCGTCGCCGAGGAAGATGATGTACTTCACATTGACAGCCCTACCGGTGGGCCTTGAGCAGGTAGTCCTTGAACCACGCGTAATCGTTGGGGCCGGAGTCGTAGCGCTCCGGTTTGTCGTCGAGCCCCTCGAGCGCGGGCGGCAGTTCGGGCTCGACCCCGGTGAGCCGCACAATCTCGTCCGGGAACTTGGCCGGGTGCGCGGTCTCGATGGCGATGCCCAGCTGCGGCAGGCCGGTTTCCGCGATGTAGCGCTCGAGCGCGGCCCAGCCGACCGCGCCGTGCGGCTCAAGCATCACGCGATGCTTCTGCCAGGTGGCGCTGATCGCGGCGCGGGTGCCGTCGTCGTCGATGCTGGCCGGGTAGATGTCCGCGCGCAGCGCGGCGAAGTCGGGCGCGCGCGACACATTGCCCTTCTCGTCCATCTGGCCGCCGTAGAGCGCGACCAGGCGCGGCAGGTTGGACGGGTGACCGACATTCATCGCGTTGGAGATGCAGACGCGCGACGGGTCGACCCGCTCGTAGCGCTCGGTGGCCAGAAACCGCGGGAACTCGTCGTTGGCATTGGTGGCGATGACGAAGCGCTCGACCGGCAGGCCCATCCTGCGGGCCAGCATCCCGCCGCACATGTCGCCGAAGTTGCCCGACGGCACCGAGAACACCGCCGCCTCGCCCGCCTTCTGCAGTCGGGCCCAGGCGTAGAAGTAGTACACCGACTGGGGCAGGAGCCGGCCGATGTTGATCGAGTTAGCCGAGGAGAAGCGGATGCGTTTGAGGTCCGGGTCGGCGAAAGCGCGCTTGACCAGGGCCTGGCAGTCGTCGAACTTGCCGTCGATGGCCGCGACCCGGACGTTGCCGCCGAGCGTGGTCATCTGGCGGCGCTGGCGATCGGACACTTCCTTCACCGGGAAAAGCACGACCATCGCGATGCCGTCGACGTTGTGGAAGGCGTGGGCCACGGCCGAGCCGGTGTCGCCCGAGGTGGCGGTGAGGATGGTGATGCGGCCGCCCTCCTGGTGCAGGAAGTAGCGCATCAGCCGGGCCATCATCCGGGCGGCGAAGTCCTTGAAGCTGGCGGTCGGGCCGCGGTCCAGGCGCAGAAGCCACAGGTTGTCGCGCACGAGGTCGAGCGGCACCGGGTAGTCGTAGCATTCGTGGCAGATGCGCCAGAGTTCGTCGTCGGGCACGAGCCCCTCGGTGAACCGGCGCAGCACGTTGAAGGCGATGACCGGGTACGGCTCCTTTTCGTAGCCGCGGATCTCGTCGACCGGGATGCGGGGCAGTTCGCGCGGCATGTACAGGCCCTTGTCCGGGGCCTGGCCGCCGAGAAGCGCGCCGCGCAGGTCGACATCGGGCGAAGAGAGATTGGTGGAGTAGTAGCTTGTCACAGCGCGCCCAACGCCTGTTCGAGGTCGGCGATGATGTCGTCGGGATGCTCGCCGCCGACCGAGAGACGGATGAGGTCGGCCGGCACGTCCGCCTTCCTGCGCGCCTCTTCGCCCTGCAGCAGGTGCGTGGATATCGCCGGTATCGTGGCGACGGTCTTGACGCGGCCGAGGTCGGTGGCGCGCCAGATCATCCGGAACCGGTCAAAGGCCGCGCGCGCCGCCCCGGGCCCGCCCTTGACCCGGAACGACATCATGTGGGTGTAGCGGTTGACCGGCCCGCCGTAGCGCGCGTCGTGCTCGGCGTCGACGAGCCAGAGGTATTTTCTGGCGAGTTCGTGCAGCGGGTAGCTCTCCAGCCCGAGGTAGTTGACCGCGAGCACGGCCGTGTGCTTTTCGAGGAAGCGCGCCACCGCCAGCGCGGTTGAGCTCCAGGCGTCAACCCGTGTGCGCAGGGTGCGCAGGTCGGCCTGCGTCATCGTGGCCTGGAACGGGTGGAGGCAGCCGCCCTGTTCGCGCTGGGGGTAGCGTTTGAGCCAGAGCGCGAAGTCGGCCCGCAGCTCGTCGTTGGGAATGTTCGAGGTGATGGGCCTGCGGGCGATGACCGCGCCGGCCATTCCCAGGCCGGAACAGCTCATCACCTTGGTCGCGGAGTGGATGACGATGTCGGCGCCGTGGAGCATCGGGCGGAGCAGGGCGGGCGATGCGATGGTCGAGTCGACCACGAAAGGAATGCCGTGTTCGTGGGCGAGCGCCGCGACCGCGGCGAGGTCGAAGAACGCCAGCCCGGGATTGGAGGGCATCTCGCCGTAGAGGAAGCGCGTGTTCGAGTCGATGCAGCGGCGCCACTCGTCGATGTCGTTCGCGTTGACGACCATCCGGATATCCATGCCCCGCTCGCGTTTCAGCCGCGCGTCGAAGAGCTGATAGGTGCCGCCGTAGAGCTGGCACGAGGTGACGAAATTGGGCGGGTTGGTGCCGGGCAGGGCCATCAGCGCGTCAACCGTGTTGCCGATGGCGGCCATGCCCGAGGAGTAGGTGCAGCAACCGGCGTCGATGTCCGAGCCGTAGGTCTCGAGCAGGGCGAGCTTGTCTTCGAGGAAGCCGAGCGTCGGGTTGTGGATGCGCGTGTAGCACCAGGTCGGTATGCGGTACGACAGCGCGAGCTCCATCTCGTCGGAATCGCGGTAAGCCTGGGCCGAGGAAAACAGCGTCGGCTCCATTATCGCGCCGTGGTTGCGCTCGAGCGACTCCTCGACATCGTACAGTCCGTGGACCGCGATGGTGTCGAAACGCAGTCTCTTCGCCGCGCGGAAGCGTCTGTCCCGCTCGGCGAGGTTCTGGCGGGCGAGTTCAAGGTAGCGCTGCATTGCCGGGCTGGCCGGCGGGTTATGGTCAGGCACGGTTCCTCCATGTGCAAAACAGGCCGGCCGGCAACGGCGCCGGCCGGCGGGAATTATCGGCGCGCATGTGCATAGGCCCTCCTCTGCCCGAGGGCGTGCGTCGGCGGATCATGGCTGGCGCGTCATCCCGACAAGCTCGGTTATCACGCCGAACCCGACGGCCAGGGTCAGCAGCCAGATTATCCAGCCGGCGAAGGGTATCGCGGTCAGCGCGTAGACTATGGTGATGCCGATCGGCGCGGTCAGCCATATCGAGGCGTCGGGCGCGCCGAACACCCGGAACACCAGGCGCCCGACAAACATCCCGCAGAAGACCTTGGCGAGGTAGACGAACACGAGGTAGGCGGCCAGCGCGATGAGCCCGGCCGGTATCGTGATTATCAACGCGAAGGCGAGCAGTATCGTCATCGGGCCGACCAGGAACCCGAGCGCGCCCAGGCCCACGGTCCTTGCCCAGCGGCCGAGCGCGCGGTCGAGCGCGTCGTCGACCCGGTGGCGCCAGATCGCCAGGATGAGGAACCCGACAACCAGCCCGCCGACCAGCGAGAGCAGGGCGAAGGGCAGGAAGAACGCGACGAACAGGTTGGGCCGGGGGCGCAGGCGCCGGGCATCGCGCAGCTCGTCGGCGCCGGCAATGCCGATGTGTTCGATGGTGCCGAAGACGAGGTCGGGATTCTGGAGGTCGAGCGGCTTGGCCGAGCGGTAGCGCAGGTTGCCGAAGATGCGCGCGTCCGGCGTGAGCACGAGCTTCTCGCCGGCGGTGACGTCGACGTCGCCGTCCACCGAGCCCGATATGACGATGGTCGCGGCGGTGGCGCGGACGTCGCCGCGCACGGTGCCGCCCAGTTCGAGCGACCGGCAGGTGGCGACGACGTCGCCGCGGACCTCGGCGTCCTTGCCGACCGCAAGCGTGGCGCAGCCGGCCACGACGTCCTGCCCGACCCTGCCGTTGACGAACGCGGCGCCGGCGAGCACGCGCAGCGCGCCGTCGACCCGGCCGGACTGGCTGAGCGCGGCGCCGGCGGCGAAGATGTCGCCCTGAACACTGCCCTCGACCTCGATATTCTGGGCCGCGGCGACAAGATTGCGCGTGACCGCGCCGCGCACGGTGATGCTCTGCCCGGCCGCGACGAGCGAGCCGTCGAGCCGGCCCTCGAGCCGCAGCACGGTGCCGCCGAAATAGGCGTCGCCGATGCGGGTCTCGCCCGCGGGAAGGGTCCAGGTGTTGTCGCCGACAAAGGTGGCGGCCGCGGCGACTGCGGCAAGCAGGCAGACGAGCGCGGCTGGGCGGTTCACGCTAGTGGCGGCCCCTGGTGCGCAGCTCTTCGCGGATGCGTTCCTCGATGCGCCGGCCGAACTCGTCCCAGTCGGTGTCGCTGTCGGCAAACGAGGAGCGGACACCGTCGCGCACGCTGTCGGCGATGCGCCGGCCGAGCGAGTCCCAGTCCGGCTCGCGGCGCTTGCGGCGACGGGTGCCGGCGCGTGCGCCGCCGCCCAGCGCTATCATCGCGCCGAGCAGAAACCCGAGGTTGTAGCCCCAGCCGATGTTGTTCGTCTCGTAGATGCCGACCTCTCTGGTGAAGAGGCTGACGACGAAAGTCACAACGATTATGAGGCCGTGCCAGAGCCCGGCCCAGAAGTTGGCCGGGTTGTCGACCGAGGCCCAGCGCTCGTTGCCCGGGGCGCAGCCGACGAGCGCGACGAGCACGAGCGCGAGCAGGAGCAGAACGGTCTTTCGCATCAATCCTCCCGGTGTTGGCCGGCGCGGGCCGGTTGCCCCATAATCTAACGCCGTCCGGACAGCCGGTCAAGGCGCGGCTACGCGCCTTGATTTGGGCGGTGTTTTGGTTACAGTATGGCCGATGCTGGAAGAAGAACGCAGCGACGGGACCGGTCCGCAGCCCGAGCCACCCATCGGCCAGATAGCACCCGCAACCACACCTCCT
>CBFGIY010000110.1:0-6047 GCA_965648935.1 Caldifarciminota bacterium | reverse complement strand
GCGTGCGCACCATCTTCTTCCTCGTGGTGATGCTCATCCTGTGGGTAGTCATCGCGATATTCGGACTGGTGATGGCGCTGATATTCAACCGGTTCCCGGCGGCGGTGATTCCAGTGTGGATGGAGATTCCCATCGCGGTCGCGCTCGGCTGGCTGGTGTACCGCCGCAAGCTCGCCAAGCGGCTGCTGCTGTTCGACATCGCCGCGGTGCTGATGATGTACGTGACGATTCTTGTCGGCTGGAAGTTTCCGCTGGTGATGCCGGCGGTGCTGGGGATGCCCGCGACCGGGGTGTGGACAATCATCCTGCTGGTCTACGCTTTTGCCGCCTCGGTCCTGCCGGTGACGACGCTGCTGCAGCCGCGCGATTACATCAATGCGTGGGAGCTCGCGGTGGCGCTGGTCCTGATGACGCTCGGGGTGCTCTTTGCCGGTTTCGCGGGCAACCTGCCGCTGGTCGCGCCGGCGGTGCGGAGCGCGGTGCCGGGCGCGCCGCCGCTGTGGCCGGTGCTGTTCATCACCATCGCCTGCGGCGCGATATCCGGTTTCCACTCGCTGGTCTCGTCGGGCACCTCGTCCAAGCAGGTCGCGCGCGAGCCGGACGCGCTGTTTGTCGGGTACGGCGCGATGCTGGTCGAATCGGTGCTGGCGGTGCTGGTCATCATCGCCTGCTGCGCCGGCATCGGGATGAGATACGCAACCCACGACGGCGCCGTGCTGACCGGCTCGGCGGCCTGGCTGCACCACTACGCGAGCTGGGGCGCGGCGTCGGGGATGAACGCGAACCTCGACGCGTTCGTTACGGGCGCGGCCAACCTGCTGACTTCCTACGGCATCCCGCTCGGCGCGGCAATCGCGGTGATGGGCGTGCTCGTGGTCAGCTTCGCCGGCACGACGCTGGACACCGCGACCCGGCTCCAGCGCTACGTCGTGGCCGAGCTGGCCGGCGCGGCGAAGGTGCGGCCGCTTCAGAACAAGTGGGTCGCCACCACCACCGCGGTCGTGTCGGCCGGCGCGCTCGCCTTTGCCTCGGGCGCTTCGGGGGCCGGGGCGCTTGCGCTCTGGCCGGTGTTCGGCGCGCTGAACCAGTTGCTCGCCGGGCTGGCGCTCCTGGTCATCACCGTCTGGCTGCGGCCGCGCTCGAAGTTCTACTGGCTTGCGCTCGCCCCGGCGCTGTTCATGCTGGTGACGACAAGCTGGGCATTGCTGCGGGGGCTGGGGACCTATGCCGGCCAGAAGAACTGGCTCCTGCTGGGGGTCAGCGCGGTGGTGCTCGCGCTCGAGCTGTGGATGATTGTCGAGACGGTGCTGGTCTGGCTCAGGCCGGTCAAGCCGGCCAGCAGACCCGGATAGCGGCCAGCAGGCGCACCGAGGGCGGCAGGCCGAGGTCGGCGCGCAGGGCCGGGCTCTCGTCGAGCAGTTCCCAGTCGGCGGGCCGGCCGATGGAACGCAGGGCGAGCGTCACGCTGGCCATCCCGATGCCGCCGTCGAGCAGGGGGTAGTCGTTGCGGTAGCGGCGGTAGAAGCCCGCGGCCGTGTCCACGCAGTAAAACATCCGGTCGCCGCGCAGTATCACGCGCCAGGGCCGCGCATTGCCGGCCGAGGGCGAGCAGCGCAGCGCCGCGAGCACATGCTCGGCCTGGGACGAGGGCGTGGCCGGCTGGCCGAATCGCTCGGCGAAGACGAACTTCTCATACGCCAGCCGGTTGGGCGCGCCGACAACGCCGCGGTAGAGCCGGTTGACGTTGCGGCCGACGAAGCCGAGGTCGGGGTGGCCGAAAACGATGACCGCGGGAATGCGCCAGCCGGTGCGGACGCCCAGCTCGCGCGCGACGCGGCCCTCGTTGGACAGCGCGCCGACCCAGCAGGAACCGAGTTCGAGCCGCGCCAGGCCGATGACAAGTTGCTCCAGCCGGTAACCGGCGTCTTCCATCACGCGCAGGTCGCCGCAGATGGACGGCACGACAAAGCACGGGGCCGAGATGATGCGGGCGTAGGAGCCGATGGACGAAGCGAGAATGTCGCTGCGGCCCTCGATGACCCGCACCTGGCAGTTGAACCGGTTGGCGACAATGAGCGGTTCGAGCGCGGCGACCAGCCCGGAGACGGCCTTGAGCGTCTCGGGCTCGACCGGCCGCTTCGCATAGCGCCGCACCGACCGGCGCTCGAGCAGGGCCTGGTAGAGACCGGGGTCGGTCGCGCCTAGAATGGTCACAGAGACACCTTACCCGCCGGCCCGGTCAAGGTCAATAGGGCAGGCATGCCGGCGGGGCGGGCTTGACTGCGGCGCGGGTGCCGGTAGACTGACTACCAGAGGTAGTCATATGACTAACATAAGTAGTCCCGTCCGCAGCACCCTGCTCGACCCGCTGCTCGGGTCGCCCCTGCGCGAGTGGCTGCTGCTGCAGCTGTTCACCCGCGGCGAGGCTTGGCCGCGCGAGCTGGCGCACGAGCTGGGGTTCACGTTGCGGGCGGTGCAGAAGCAGCTCGCCGCGCTCGAGGAGGGCGGCGTGGTGTACAGCCGCCTGGTCGGCCGCACCCGGCTTTACCGCCTGGACCCGCGCTACCCGTTCCGGCGCGAACTGGAGGCGCTGCTTTCGCGGGCGCTTGCGGCCCTGCCCGAGCGCGAGCGCCGTGAGTTCTACACGCCGCGCCTGCGGCCGCGGCGGCCGGGCAAACCGGTGAAGACATGAAGCTCGAAGGCTTGACAATCCGGCAGCTCGCCGCAGTAGTCGGCGACGCGCTCGAGCGACGCGGGTTCAGGGCAATCCTGTCCGGCGGTTCCTGCGTGACCATCTACACGGCCGGCCGGCCCGGGACCTATGTGTCCAAAGACCTCGACTTCATCGTCGTGCCCCAGGCCCGGCAGGGCGAAGTCGACGCCGCGCTGCGCTCGCTCGGGTTCCGGCCCGAGGGCCGCGTGTACGTGCATCCCGACATCGATGTAGCGGTCGACGTCGGAGGGCGGTGGCCGCTGGCCGTGGGCCGGCAGATACTGGCAGTTCCCACGCCGCGAAGGGTGGCGGGCCGCCGGCTGCGGATGCTGTCGCCGACCGACTGCGTGAAAGACCGCCTCGCCGCCTTCTTCCACTGGGCCGACCGGCAGGCGCTGGAGCAGGCTGTTCTCGTGTGCCGCGCGCAGCGGGTCGACCTGCGCGAGGTCGCGCGCTGGGCGCGGGCCGAAGGTGCGGTCGGGCGCTACCGCGAGTTCCGCTGCGCGCTGGCCGCGCGGCAGCGCACCCGGCAGAGACGAGGCGAACCCGGTTGACCGATGTACGGACGCGACAGCAAGTCTGTATGACAGAACAGCAGAGCGGTTGCGTGAAGAGAAGGCAGTCCTGGTCAGCGCGGCCGCGGCTCTCGCGGCAGTCACCTGCGGCGCCGGCGGCAAGTTCGGCGGCGGCACCGGCGGCGGCTGACCCGGCTTCAGACGGTCGGTCAGACCGGCAGATACGACACAGCAGGCACCCGACACAACCGAGCCGGCGGGGAAGTAGGACTTCTCGTTACAGGTAGCGCGCGGTAGCTGCCCTGTCGCCGGTCGGCAGTCGTGGGTCCGTGTCGCTTCTGTGCTGGGAACTAACGGGCCGCGTCGGCGACGAGCGGTAGTGACTCGCTGGAGCCGAGTGAGGATGGGACAGTGTAACGCGGCATCTCGCTGTAGATGCGGCCCTGCAGCTCTCGGCCGTTGCGGTGCTTGCGCGTGCCGCCCCACTGCTTGAAGTAGAATGCCGCACCGGCGCGCTCGCACTGCCGCTTGATGGACAACACCCACTCCTCGCGCATCGGTCGTGCTCCCGGACCTGACTCACCGCCGACTATTACCCAGTCGATGCCCGCGAGCGGCAGCCGCCTGATTGGCCCGAGCAGCGGTTCGCAGGACAGGAATCGCACCGCAGCCGGCACCTGCTGAAGGTCAGCCACGCGGCCGACCGTGGACTCGTTCTCTACCGTCACGCCCATCCAGACATTGCACGGCCAGCGCAGCATGGGTGCCATTGCCTTGAGCCGCTTGCTGCGTTTGGTGAGGACCTGAAACTGGTGCTGAGGGCAGCGCTCCATCACGGCGAACACCCGCTTGATGAACTCTGTCGGCACCTCGGCGTGAAACAGGTCGCCCATCGAGCACAGAAACACCTCGTGCGGCTTGCGCCAGCGCTGCGGGGTCAATAGCTCGCTCTCGTGGCAGGTGACCGCGAACCCGTGCTTGTACTTTGGCATCCCGGCGGCCTGCAGGCGCAGGGCGAACCGCTCGGCGTAGCAGTGAGCGCACCCGGCGCTCATGTGCGAGCAGCCGGTGACCGGGTTCCAGGTCGCCTCGGTCCATTCGATGGTGGAGTTCAGTGACATCGCTCAGTCGAGTATAGCAGGCGGCTCTCAGGAGTCTACGTCAGGACGTTCTCCCCGCGTACTTTCCAAAGATGTGTTCGACTATCCTCGCGGCAACTGGTCGCTGAGAAGCGAAGAAGAGGTAGTAGATCGTGGCACCGTTACTGTTTCGCATCGCGATGGGGTCGGGCACGAAGGCGAAGCCGGCTTCCGTCTTCAGCCGCGCCCGGAAGGCCTGAGCAATTGCCCTGTTGGCATCGTCCACCTTCTCGACCCGGTCAGGGTTGAACAGGTCTGGTGCAGGCTTGTACACTGCGTCTCGCCAGGACTCGTCTCCCCAGTAACGTGTCATACGTGCCGCTTGGTCGGGATCAACTAAGTCGGGCTGGCGCCACAGTACATTCATGTTCATATCCATCACCGGGAAGTTGAGGAACACCTCGACCGACCGCATCCGTCCCGCAGTGCGAATGACCTCCCACGACAAGTGCAGGCCGTAAGGGTCCAGCAGGCAGAGCGCTCGCTGGTAATCCTCATACCTGACTCGCGGAAACACCTCTCTCAGCAGGATGTCATTGCAGTCACCGTGCCAAACCGAGGCGTCGGCTCTCCCGGCAAGTGCTGACTTGAGCTCGTCGACCCTCACCGACTTCAGGTCGATGAAGTAGTGATGACTGAACGGCGGTGTGACAGCAAGGGCATTGAGTGGCGACCCCAATACGAATTCACCCGTCTCCTTGGAGATGTGCACTCCGGCCCCGGCAAATGCGTCGACATACGCGAATCCCCGAATCTCAGGTCGCTTCGACAGTATCTTCGTGTACTCCGAGGCGTAGTCTCTGATGATGTCGAGCTTCACCTCCGACCAGTAGCCGATTTCGTCAGGCTGGAACTGCCGTTGTCTGTCGCGGAGCGTGAACTCGTGACTGCTCACTTCGCTCCCTCCTCGACTATCCGAATCTCCTTGTCGGTCAGGCCGTACAACTCGTACACCAGCGCGTCGATGGACTTGTCCGTGGCCGCAATCGGACCATAGCCCAAGGCTCTGCTCACAGGCGACAGGATAGGCCTGACACAATGGCAGTCAAGCCGCGGGCGGACAGTGGGCACTATAACCAAGGTTATAGTGCGAGGTGGTAGTGAGCGGCGCGACGGGGGCCGTTCAGGTAGCGACAGGATAGTGAGTTGCGGGAGTTGGAGTGCGTGGGAGGCCGACTTGACTCCCCAGTTCCCCCCACGGTCTCCGTCGGGGCGGCCGCGGACGGGACAGGAGCCTCAGCCGAGCGGCTGGTGGTTGTCGTGGGGCTTGTGGTCGAGCAGGTCGAGCGACTCGAGGAGGTCGCGCACCTGCTTGCGGATGATGTCGCGCACGCGGCGGTACTCGTCAATACCTTTGCCGTAAGGGTCGGGGATTTCCCACTTGACTTCCTTCGCGCCGGGGAGGAACGGGCAGACGACCTCGCAACCCATCGTGACGAGATAGTCGAACTTGAGGTCGGGCAGGCTCTTGAAGCCCTTGGGCCGCGCGCCGGAGATGTCGATGCCGACTTCCTTCATCGCGGTGATGGTGTCGGGCTGTACGACTGAGGCGGGCTTGGACCCGGCCGAGGCGCAGTCTACGCCGCGGCCGAGGTCGCGGCAGAACGCCTCGGCCATCTGGCTGCGGCAGGAGTTGCCGACGCAGGCGAACAAGATGCGGGTCAAGTTCGCTTCACTCCT
>CBFGIY010000109.1:0-6082 GCA_965648935.1 Caldifarciminota bacterium | reverse complement strand
GCCATCCGGGTCTCGCTCTGCACCAGCCGGCCGTCCGAGGAGTAGACCTTGAACCGGGCCGGCCCCGCGACCGGCACCGCGTACTGCACCCGCGCATTGCCCGAGAACGGGTTGGGCGTTATCGCCAGCCGGCCGCTGGTCCGTGCGACCGGCAGCGTGACCTCTTCGACCACGCCCGGCGTCGCTTCGCCGAAGAAGTTGAAGATGCGCGCCATCAGGGTCCAGCGCTGGGTGTAGCGCGAGGCCGAGTGGTTGATCGCCTCGAAGGCCGTGGCGAAGAACACCAGCTTGTAGGAGCCGGAGTAGCTGATCATCGCCTGCACCGTGGTGTCGGCGTGATCGCGGTAGTAAGCGCCGCCGACCGCGTCGCCCAGCGGCCGGATGCCGTTGGAGTTGGCGCCGTTGTTGGCGCCGCCCGCGCCGGCGATGACCATCGTGTCGCCCCGCGATATCGGGTGGCCGCTGATGCCGACAAGGTACTGCCGGCCCATCGAGTCGACCGCGTGCGCCGCCTTGAGGTAATCGGAAAGGAAGCTCGAGCCGTTGAGATTCTGGGCGATCTTCTTGCCGCAGAGCAGCAGCATCCGGCCGGCGTCGAGGTAGGCCGTCAGCGCGGCCTGCTCAGCCGCGGTCAGGGTCGTCGCGTCGTCGTTGCCGGTGTTCCAGATTACGACATTGTAGTGCAGCAGCGTGTCGGCCGACGGTGCGCCGCTGGTCTGGGTCGTGTAGACGTGGTAGAGGATGCCGTTGGAGTCGCACGCCGCCTTGAAGTACTTCTCATAGTCCATATTGAGGTCGTCGTCGACGATGAGCGTGCGCGGCTCGCCCGAGCGCACCGCGAAGGAGGTGTCGGGCTGGACCGAGGCCGGCTCGGCGATCACGGTGAGCGCGAAGCGCAGGTTCTGCGGCGGCGCGCCCTGGGGTACGGTGATGACGAACGAGTCGGCCGAGCAGTTGCCCGAGCCGCCGGCCGGGATGTTCGGGAACCGGGCCGTGTCCTTGACGATGTTCACGCCCCGGCTGAGCGATGTCAGCACCGCCTTGACATTGGTCGCCTCACGGAACCCGGCGGTGTTGGCGTAGGTGACGATCAGGCCGGCGGTCTCGCCCGGGTCGGGCCGGCCGTTGTTGTTGCCCGCCGCGTCGTTGAACCGCCAGTTGGTCAGGTGCAGGTCGCTGTAGTACAGCGGCAGCACCGCGTTGGCCATGTTGACCCGGCCCGCGCCGAGCTTGCCCTGCGCGTAGAGCGGGTCCGGCATCGGGTCGCAGGCGCCGTACATCGCGGCGAGGACCTGGGCGTTGCTCTGCGACGGGTTGAAGCCCTTGATCCAGCAGGCCACGCCGGCCGCAGCCGGGCAGGACATCGATGTGCCCGACATCACCGCGTACGAACCCATCGCCCGGTTCACGGTCGCGTAGATGCCGTCGCCCGGCGCGGTTACATCGACCCAGGTGCCGTAGTTCGAAAAGCTCGCCTTGTAGTCGTTCGAGGACGACGCGGCCACGTTGACCACGCTGTCGTTGCAGGCCGGCCAGCGCATTATCTCCTGCCCGTTGTTGCCGGCCGAGCCGAACAGCGTCGCGCCCGAGTTCCAGGCGTCGAGCCCGGCCTGGTTGAGCTGCGGGCTCTGCGACGATGAGCCGAAGCTCATCGAGTAGGCGAACACGCTCTTGAAAATGCCGTAGTAGATGGCCGAGACCGCCTGGTAGATGTAGATGCCGCCGCCCGAACCGCAGCGCACCGCCATCGAGCGGTTGTTCCACGTGATGCCGGCCACGCCCACGCCGTTGTTGGTCACGGCGTTGATGATGCCGTGGCAGTGGGTGCCGTGGTCGTCGGCCGCGTCGGGCATCGGGTCGGCGTCGTAAGAAACGAAGTCGAAGCCGATGACGTCGTCATTGTAGCCGTTGCCGTCCTGGTCGATGTTATCGAGGTCGCCGGACGGCGGCGGATACGGGTCGAACCGGCCGTTGCCGTTGATGTCCTCGGGATGGTTTATCCAGAAGTTGCCCTCGAGGTCGGGGTGAAGGTAATCGATGCCCTGGTCGATGACCTGGTTGACGACATTGGTGTCGCCGTGGGCCGCGTTCCAGGCCAGCGGCGCCTGGATTTTCGGGATGTGCCACTGGCTGGCCAGCAGCGGGTCGTTCGGCGTCTCATCGAAGCGCATGTAGTAGTTCGGCGAGGCGTCGGCGACCTCGTCGAGCCGGTTGTACTCGGCCGCGGCCGCGCGCACGTCCGCCCCGGCGTCAAACTGAATGCAGTACATCAGGTCGCCGACGATGTGGGGCGCGATCTCCAGCGCCCGCGGGTGGCGCACGACCGGGCTGACATCGTCGACGCCCCAGCGCCGGTTGAGTTGGTCGAGCGCCGGGATGCCGAACAGCATCACGCCGTCCTCGGCCGTGACCCTGACCTTGCCGCGCTGGCTCAGGTTCAGCGTGAGCATCAGCTGTCCGGCGGCGTACTCGGACCCGTCAGTCGCGGTCACTACCGGCCGCCACTCGGGGTATGCCATTACCGCCGTGACGGCGGCAAGGCAGAGGACCAGGAACCTTACTTTCATCGGTCGTTGCCTCCTGATTGGCTGTCTTTCGGTCTGGTTCTGCCGCCCGGCTGCGGGGCGGCGCGGTCAATGATATGCCCGGCCGGCGCGGGTGTCAACGCGGCCGGCGCGCGCCGCGGACCCGGTCCGCGGCGATGATAAGCTGCTCGGGCAGCCCGCGCAGGTTCGGCACCTCCCAGTGCTGGCGCACCTCGCCGACTTCCTCGAGCGCCGCCGGCTTCAGCCCGGCCGCGACCAGGCAGTTGAAGTGGTCGGCCACGGTCCACTGGTAGTCGTTCGGCGTGAACCCGGTGTTGACCTGGGTCGGATCGCCCGGCCACTCGTCGTCAATCTGCCGCACGCGGTCGAAGTAGGAGAACTTGGCCCGCAGCGCGCCCGGCTCCTGCTTCCATATGCGCCGCACCGGGTGATACTCGTTGACCACCAGCCGGCCGCCCGGCTCGAGCACGCGGCTCACCGCGCGGTAGAACCCGGCCAGGTCCGACACCTGGGGCGCGGCCCCGGCCGCGTACACCAGCCCGCACGAACCGTCGGCCAGCGCGTCGAGCTTGTCCAGCCCGCCCTGGCGCAGGGCGACTTCGACCCCGACCAGCTGAGCTCGCACCATCAGCACGTCGAGGTAGCTCGTACTCGGGTCGACCGCGGTCACCCGGCCGCCGAGCGCGGCCAGGGCCAGCGCGGCCAGGCCCTGGCCCACGCCGATTACCGCCACCGACCGGCCCGCCACCGGCTGAATGAGGTCCAGCTCGACCGCGTTGAGCGCGAGCGTCGGCATCACTGCGACCCGGCGCCACAGGTCGTTGTCGTCGGGATTGCGTTCCCAGCCCGGCGCCACCGGGCACCAGTCGCGCCGCGCGGTCAAGGCCGGAACTCCATAACGCTAGGGCCCGATGCGGAACCCGGTCAGCACGCGGTCGGCCGCGGCGCCGGTCCGGCGCACGACCCCGACGCCCGGTGCCAGCCACTCGGTGTACTGCTCGACAACCGTATCGGTTGCGAAGAACTCGCGGTAGAACTCGACCCGGTAGCAATCAAAGAAGCTGCCCGCCGCGGTCTCGATATCCTCGACCGCGGTCACGCGCGCGGCAACCGAATCGCGCACGGCAATCGAATCGTTGCCCAGCACCACCACCGTGTCCGAAAAGCTCTCGGCCCAGCCCGCGCCCACGACCAGGGGCAACCGGTACTCAAGGCCCCAGCGCTCGTCAATGACGTGCTCGCGGCCGCCCAGTGTCACGGTGCGCCGGATGTAGCGGCGCAGCTCGGTCGGCGCGCGCAGCCAGAACTCGGGCGCGAAGTCGCGCAGCACCATCACCGCGCTGCGGCCGAGCACGACCGAGTCGCGCGCGACCGAATCATAGCCGGCGAACCCGCCCTGCTCGTAGGCCCAGTAACTGCCCGGCACGAGCGGGAAGTAGTCCTGCCCGGCGCGATAAAGAACCATGTCGCTGCACGCCAGCGCCAGCAGCGCCGCAAGGATGACCAGCCTAAAGCGCATAGCCCACCCCCACGCGCAGCCCGAAGATGTAGGTCGGCTTGATGCCCGCCCCGCCCGACTCCAGATACACGGCGTTGTCCAGCCCGAGGCTCAGCCGGCTCGCGCCCTGGCGCTGGTTGAAGCCGACTCCGAAGTGGGCGGCCGGCGCGCCGCCCCGCTCGACCGCGCTGCCCGCGATGCGCCGGGCCAGGCCGTAGCCGGCCCCGGCCTGCGCCGCGATACCCCAGCCCGGCCGGTGCACGAACTCGAAGCCGTACTCGATGCTGACGCTGTGCAGCTGCATCCGGTAAGCCGCGGCCTGGGGCGCGTTGAACTCGGCGAAGCCGTAGTTCAGCCCGACCCGGCTCGGCCCGCTCGACCAGCCGGCCAGAGCGCCGAACAGCCCGGCGAACTGGTGGCTGCGCTGCAGGCCCGAACCCGGGAAAGCGGCGCCGATGCACCCGCCCGCGTCAAACCCGGCGGTCAGCGCGAGGCTCAGGATCAGGGAAACCATCGAGAGAATCTAGGTGAAGTCCCGCGGCTGTCAAGGCCAGAATCAGGCAAGCGCGGTCATTCGTTCAATCGCGCGCCGCGCCCGTGCCGCGACCTCGTCGTCGACCGCTATCTCCTCGCCACCGCCGGAGAGCGCCGACCGCACCGACTCCAGCCGCGTCAGCTTCATGTTGCGGCACAGCGAGCTGCGCCGCAGCGGCCAGCAGCGGCACTGCGGGTGCAGCCGCCGCACGCGCTCGCACATCCCGGCCTCGGTCGCCAGCACGACCTCGGCGTGCTCGCCGGCCAGCCGCGCCATCCCCGAAGTCGAAGCGACGCGGTCGGCCGCGGCGACGACCTCGGGCCGGCACTCGGGATGGGCGATGACCAGCGCCGCGGGATGCTCGTCGCGGGCCCGGGCCACGTCCGCGGCGCTGAACACGGCATGGACGTAGCAGAAACCCTCCCACGGGATTATCTCGCGGCCGGTCGCGCGCGCGGTGTAGGCGGCGAGATTGCGGTCCGGCACCAGGAGCACCGGGCCGGGCCCGAGCGACTGCACGACCCGGACCGCGTTGGCCGATGTGCAGCAGATATCCGACTCGGCCTTGACCGCGGCCGGCGTGTTGACATAGGCCACGACCTGCACCGGCCCGAGCTCCTGCCGGCGCAGCCGCAGCGCCTCGGCCGTTATCATGTCGGCCATCTGGCACCCGGCCCCGGGCTCGGCCAGCACGACCCGCGCCGCCGGATTGAGCAGCTTCGCGGTCTCGGCCATGAACCGCACCCCGCAGAACACGATAAACCGCGCGTCCGTGCCCTGGGCCTGCCGCGCCAGCTCGAGCGAGTCGCCGATGAAGTCGGCCACGTCGTAGACCTCGGGCAGCTGGTAGTTGTGGGCCAGCACCAGCGCCCCGGTCTTGGCCTTGAGCCGGCTGACCTCTTCAGCCAGCGGGTTCATCGCCGCCCCCGGCCGCGGCGCGGCCGCGCCGGCCCGCGCCCGGGTCTTTTCGGCGCCGGGGGACGCGGCGGCGGCGCCTGCCAGACGGTCGTCTCGTCGAGCAGGTGCACCACCTCGATGCCGGCGCGCGCGAGGTCGGCGGCGATCCTCTGCCGGTGGCAGTGCTCCGGGGTCCGCTCGGCGCAAAGGATGCAGCAGACCCGTTGCTCGGCCTTGCGCCGGATGATGGCCAGTCCGCGCGCGTATTCCTCGGAACCGGTCCACCCGGCCCAGTCGCCGCCGCGCGGCCCGCCCAGTTCGTTGCCCAGAAAGACGTAGTCGATGTGCTGGCCCGCGCAGAGCGCCTGAAGCCCGCCGCGCCGGTAGTGCTCCTCCTGCGCCTCGGGCGTGCGCCGCACGTCGAACACCACCTCGATGCCGTACTTGACCAGTATCCGGGTGAAGTCGAACTGATGCCGGTGGTCGGTGCCGAGCGTGTAGACTCTCACGCCGGCTCTCCCTCGGGCGGTTCGAGTCCCGGGACCGGCGCGGCCGTCAGGTGCTGCGGGTCCTCGCGCAGCACCAGCCTGATGGTGCCGAACTCGG
>CBFGIY010000108.1:0-6211 GCA_965648935.1 Caldifarciminota bacterium | reverse complement strand
GGCGGGACGCTGGCCGCGTCCCGCCGCGCAGTCCGGCAGTTCTCTAGAAACAGCCGATGTTGGTGTCATCCTTGGCCGCGCCGATGCAGGGCGAGTTCTTCTTGAGCGTGTAGTCGCCGTCGCCGGGGTCGGTGAAGCGGGGATCCTTCTGGATGTCGTGGCGGCCGGGTGTGACGCTGTTGTAGTTGTCGCCTTTGTTGTCGAGGCAGTTGTAGTCGAACTTCATCGAGCGATCATCCTTGTCGCAGACGACACCGCGGCCGTTGCGGGCGATGATGGTGTTGGTCACGGCGGTGCGGGAGTTCTGGGTCGGTATGTACAGCCCCGACACCTTGTTGTCGGCGACGGTGCAGTGGTCGATGACGGCCGAAGGGCTGCCGCCCATGAACGAGAAGTAGACCCCGCGGTCGCCGTTGCCGGTGATGAGGCAGCGGCGCACGACCGCGTCCTTGCCCTTGACGTAGACGCCGTGCGAGGAAGCGCCGCGCAGCGCGAGCCCCTCGACCACGACGTTGTCGCCTTCTATGGTCAGGGCGGCGTAGCTGTCGTCGGCGTCGATGACGGTCTTGCCCGGCCCGGCGCCGCGCAGGGTCACCTCGTCGGTCTCAATCTTGACTTCTTCCTCGTACACGCCGGCCCGGACTTCGATGAGCCAGCCCCGGCGCGCGTCGGCGAGGGCCTCGGTGATCGTCTTGTAGTCGGCCCTGCCCGACTGCGCGACCGTCACCTTGCGGTTGTAGTCGCGCTCGTTGGCCACGGTCTGCTTCTTCGGACAGCCGGACAACGCGGCGGCGAGCACGGCCGCCAGCAGGATGAGGGCCAGTGGCGAGTGGATACGCTTCATAGTCAATTATGCAGGCAGCAGCCATTCTGTCAATCCGGGGGCTTGACAGCGCCGCGGCGCGCCTTATACTGCCGGCAAGGACAGCCGGGGAAACACGATGAGACTGCTCTTTCTTGTCGAGGGCGAGGGCCGGGGCCACATGTCGCAGGCGCTGGCCGCGCGCGAGATCTGCGACGAGGTCGGATACGAGGTCGTCGGCACGCTCGTGAGCAGCGACCGGGCGCGGACCATGCCCGGTTACTTCCACGCCGCATTTCCCGAGGTCAGGCTGCTGCACGGGCCGGACGTCGTGTACAAGGACAGCCGCGACATCGACTGGTTCGCGACCGTGGCCCGGGGCGTGCGGCGCGCGCCGCTGTACCTTGCCGGCGCCGCGGTCATCGACGACGCCATCCGCGAATGCAAGCCCGATGTCGTGGTCAGCTTCTACGTCCACAACATCATCCTGCTGCAGGCTTTCTTTCCCAAGCGCGCGCCGATACTCGCGGTCAGCCACCAGAACATGATGCGGCACCCGGTGTACCCGCGCCGGCCCGGAGCCCGTTTCGCATCCGCCCCGGTGAAGATACTGACGTGGACTTCGAGCAACCGCTGCCACAAGCTTGCCCTTTCCTACTACCCGGCGCGCGACATGCCGCGGCGGCGCATCATCGTGTCGCCGCCGCTCCTGCGCCGCAAGGTGCGCGACCTCAAGCCCAGCGCGGGCGAATACGTGCTGGTTTACCTGGTCAATCCCGGGTACCGGCGCGACATCGAGCGCTGGCACCGGGCGCATCCGGGCGTGCCGCTGCGCTGTTTCTATAACCGGGCCGACATACCGGAGTGCGAGACGGTCGACCGCAACCTGTGCTTCTACCGGGTGCACGGCGACCGGTTTCTCGAGATGATGGCCGGGTGCCGGGCGGTCATCTGCACGGGCGGTTTCCAGGTCGTCAGCGAGGCGGCCTACCTGGGCAAGCCCGCGCTCATCGTGCCGATCGAGAATTCGCCCGAGCAACAGCTCAACGCGGTCGATGCCGAACTGCACAGACTGGGCCGCTGTTGTCGCGGCGCGGACTGGCTGGACCAGCTGCCTGCGGCGCCGCCGCCGGCAGAGGTGCGCGGCTGGTTCGACCGCGCTGCCGAACGGTTCTGCTTCGGCGTCGAGACTGCGGCAGCGGCCCCGGCGCGGCGGCGCTGGTTCCGCCGCCGGCCGCGCCTTCGACCGGCGGCCGCAAGCCCTGCTTGATAAGCGGGCAGCGGCGCGGTAACATTCTCTTCTGAACCACAGACACATTGCCCGGGTCGCGCGTCCGACAATCACAGCGCGTACCGCGACTGCGCCATTGCGGTCGGCGCGCCGATGAGACTGCTGTTTCTGGTCGAGGGCGAGGGCCGGGGCCATCTTTCGCAGGCCTTGGCCGCGCGCGAGATGTGCGAAGAGCTGGGATACGAGATTGCCGGCACGCTGGTGAGCATGCACCGGTCGCGGGCCCTGCCCGACTACTTCCGCGCCGCGTTCCCGGAAATCCGGCCGTTTCCCGGTCCGGACCTCGTGTACAAGGCCGACCGCGACATCGACTGGTTCGCGACCGTGGCCCGGGGCGTGCGGCGGTTCCCGCTGTTCGTGGCCGGCGCCGCGGTCATCGACGAGGCCATTCGCGAGTGCAAGCCCGACGTCGTGGTCAGCTTCTTTGTCCACAACATCATCCTCCTGCAGGCTTTCTTCCCCAAGCGCGCGCCGATACTCGCGGTCAGCCACCAGAACATGCTGCGCCACCCGGTGTACCCGCGGCCGCGCGGCCGGCGGTTCTCCTCGGCGCCGCTGAAGCTGTTGACCTGGACCGCGAGCAACCGCTGCCACAAGCTCGCCCTTTCCTACTACCCGGCACGGGACATTCCCCGGCGGCGCATCATCGTGTCGCCGCCGCTCTTGCGCCGGCTGGTGCGCTCGCTTCAGCCGACCCCGGGCGACTACCTGCTGGTGTACCTCCTGAACCACGGTTACCGGCGCGACATCGAGCGCTGGCACCGGGCTCGGCCCGAGGTGCCGGTGCACTGCTTCTACGACCGGCCGGGCGCGCCCGAGACCGAGGCGGCCGGGCCGAACCTGTGGTTTCACCGGCTGCACGGCCGGCGGTTTCTTGAGATGATGGCCGGGTGTCGCGCGGTCGTGTGCACGGGCGGTTTCCAGGTCGTCAGCGAAGCGGCCTATCTGGGCAAGCCGGTGCTGATGATACCGACCGACAACTCGCCGGAACAGCACCTCAACGCGCTTGACGCGATGAGCCACGGCCTGGGCAAGTACCGGCTCGACTACAAGCTCGACCGCGCGCTGGCGGCCGAGCCGCTGCCGCCGTACGTGCGCCGGTGGTTCGACCGCGCGACCGAGCGGTTCGCCTTCGGCGTCGAGACCGCGGCGGCGGCGCCGAAGCGGCGGCGCTGGCGCCTGCGGCTGGGCCGGCGCCGGCGCAAGGCAGGCCCGGACGGGGTTTGACATCGGCCGGGCGCGGCCGACCATTGTAGCCCTTTGACGCGCGAACAAGACTGCTGGCTGGCCGAACTCAACCCGCAGCAGCGGGCGGCGGTGACCCACGAGGGCGGGCCGCTTCTGGTCATCGCCGGGGCGGGCACGGGCAAGACCAAGACGCTCGCCTACCGCGTGGCCTGGCTGATCGCGCGGGGTGTCCCGGCCGAGCGGATACTGCTGCTGACTTTCACGCGCCGCGCCGCGCAGGAGATGCTGGCGCGGGCCCGCTCAATCGGTCGGCCCGAGGCGGGCCGGGCCTGGGGCGGCACTTTCCACGCCATTGCCAACCGGCTGTTGCGCTCCCACGGCCGCGCGGTCGGCCTGTCGAGCGACTTCACGGTGATGGACGAGTCGGACTCGGCCGACCTCCTGGGCCTGGCGCGCACCCGGCTCGGCTACGCCTCGAAGGAGAAACGGTTTCCGCGCAAGCACACGCTGCGCGCCATATACTCGCGGCTGGTCAACTCGCGCGAGCCGCTCGAGGCGGTGCTCAGGAAGGACTATCCCTGGGTGACGGCCGAGGCCGAGGGCCTGCGCCGGGTCTTCGACGAGTACACCCGGCGCAAGAAAGAACGCCACACGCTGGACTACGACGACCTGCTGCTGTACCTGAACGTTCTTCTGGAAAACCCCGAGGAGGCCGCGCGGCTGGAGCGGCGGTTCGACCACGTGCTGGTGGACGAGTACCAGGACACCAACGTCATCCAGGCCGAGATACTGCAACGGCTGCGCCGCAACAACCGCAACATCACCGTGGTCGGGGACGACGCCCAGTCGATATACTCGTTTCGCGCCGCGACAATCCAGAACATCCTTGATTTTCCGAAGCAGTTCGCGGGCACGACCGTGGTTACGCTGGAGGAGAACTACCGCTCGGTCCAGCCGATCCTCGACGTGGGCAACGCGGTGATGAAGCCGGCGCGGCGGCGCTACACCAAGAACCTGTTTTCGGCCCGGGCAAGCAAGCAGAAGCCGACGCTCCTGGTCTGCCGGGACGAGGACGAGCAGGTGAAGATGGTCTGCGACAAGGTGCTGGAACATCTCGAGGAAGGCATCAGGCTGAACCAGCAGGCGGTGCTGTTCCGAGCGGGGCATCACTCGGACCAGCTCGAAATCGAGCTGGCCCGGCGCGACATACCGTTTCACAAGTACGGCGGGCTGAAGTTCCTTGAGGCGGCCCACGTCAAGGACCTGCTCGCGTTCCTGCGCATCATCGAGAACCCGCGCGACGAGCTGTCGTGGTTCCGGGTGCTGGAGATGCTCGAGGGTGTCGGGCCGCGCTCGGCCGAACGGTTCATCGGCGAGCTCGAGCAGGAGGGGTTCGAACTGGCCCGGCTCGACGACGACGCGCTGCCGAGCGCGGCGCAGGAGACCTACAGGCGACTGCGCGCAGTACTGCTGTCGGTGAAGAAGGCGGAGCCGGCGCTCGGCGTGGCAGAGCAGGTCGAGCGCATCCGGCAGTTCTATGACCCGCTGGTCGAGGTTCTCTACGACAACCCGGTGCCGCGCCGGCGCGACCTCGAGCAGCTCGAACTGATTGCCGGGCGGTACGAGTCGCGCTCGGCGTTTCTTTCCGACCTGACGCTCGACCCGCCGTCGTCAACCTCGGACCTGGCCGGGCCGCCGCACAAGGACGAGGACTGGCTCGTGCTCTCGACGATGCACTCGGCCAAGGGCTGCGAGTGGAAGGTGGTCTACATCATCCACGCGGCCGACGGGATGATCCCGTCGGATATGGCGACCGAGGACGACGAGAGCGTGGAGGAGGAGCGGCGGCTGTTCTACGTCGCGGTCACGCGGGCCAGGGACCGGCTGTACGTCGCCTACCCGCTGCGCTACTACTACCGCAAGCACCCGATGGGCGACGCGCACGGCTACGCGCAGGTCACGCGGTTCCTTGGGCCGGAGGTGCGGTCACTGATGGAACGGAGAAGCGACGGCGCGCTGGAGTTCCGCGACGGCCCGATGACCGACGAGGAAATCCGTGCGCGGATAGCCCGGCACTGGCAATCGGGCCTGCGGTGAGCGCGTCTTCACGGCGGTGCGTTGACAGCCAGTTCTGGGCCGTTGTATCCTGACCCTGTGGAAGGACTGGATATCAGGCCGTACGTGCCGGACCAGGACGACGAAGCTGTCGTCGGCGTCGGCAACGCCGCGAACGCCGACGCGCCCGATTTCATGCCGGGGCGCGTCGGGCAATTCCGCATCGCCCGCCAATCACCCAACTGGTCTGCCGAGGGCATCTTCTTCGCCGTGGCCGGCGGCAGGCCCGTGGCCACGGTCAGCGGCCGCGTGGACAAGTGCCGGCCCGAGCCGCTCGGGTTCGCAGTTGTCCGCTCCAGCACCACCTTCGAGCGCGCGCTGGGCTGAACCCCGCGCGGCCCGGCGGTTGACCGGGCTCGGGTCAGGGCATAGAATCGGCCCGATGCCGCCAGAAGGGGTCGCTGACTGATGCGCCGGTTCACGTTCTGGGCCGTGGCGCTGGCCGTGCTGGCCATCGTCGTGGTCAACGTGCAGGGCTGGCTGATACTGGCCCGGACGAGCCGCGCGCTGGAGAGCGAGCTCGGAGACCGGCTTCAGGCCGTGGGGCTGACCGTGGCCGCCGCGACGCGCTGGCCGGACGAGCGCGCCGCGGCGCTGCTTGCGCAGACGATGCGCGCGAACGACCTGCACAACGTGTTCGTGGTGAACGAGGAGCTGGAGTATCTCGCCAACGCGCGCGATTCCGCCCTCGTCGGCACGGCCGACCCGGCGCTGGAGCTCGACGCGGACGAGGTGCTGGCCGCTTTTTCGGGCGTGCCGACGCGCTCGCGGCTCTACAATGCGGGCGGGTTCCGGCTCAAGACCGCGTACGTGCC
>CBFGIY010000107.1:0-6241 GCA_965648935.1 Caldifarciminota bacterium | reverse complement strand
GGCGGCGGGCTCACAGCCCGCCGCCGTTCTATATCGGCAACACCACTACATATTGTGGTGCGGCCAGAGCCGGCATACCACAGGTTGTGGAGGGGGTGACTCCCCGATTGGCTGGCCGGTTCAGCGCGGGCGTCAGGTCTGGGACGAGGTGCGGCGCTAACCGCGCACCATGCGCGGCCGCGATGCCCGGTTCGTGCTAGACGACCGGGTGTCATCTTGCCGGACGGTAGAAGAACTCGCTGGGCCGCACGGCCAGAGCCGGGCCGAATGACGCGGTCAGATCGTTGCTTGGTCACCATGTCAGCCGCGGGTCGAACCATCGGTCCAGCTTGGCCTCCAGCCGCGCAGCCGGCGCGCGGATTCGCGCGCGGTTCCCCTTGCCTGTCCGGTCACGGTTGATGGAAGCAGCGGCCGGCGGCGCCGAGGCGCCGCCGGCTGCTGATGTCGGAACGGTCTAGCGGACCAGGACGAGCTTGTGTGTTTCGGTCTTGCCCTCGCCCGCGAAGCGGACAAGGTACACGCCCTCAGGCAGGCCCTCGAGCGACAGGGTCTGGTCGGTTCCCGCGAGCCTGGCCTCGCGCACGGTCCGGCCGGTGCGGTCGAGGACCTTGACCGTGCCGGTCCCGAGCGATGAGGGCAGACGCAAGTAACCGAGCCGGTGCGGATTGGCCGCATCGAGCCGCGCCGCGACACGGGACGCGGGCGCCTCGGCCACTCCGAGGTACGGCGGGTAGTAGAACAGCACCGACATCGAGTCGGCCGGGACGTGGTTGGACGGAGTGCCGTCAAACACGTACTGGTGGTACCAGTTGCTCGACCCGAGCATCCCCTGGATGCCGATCGTATTGGAGTTGAGCGTGCCGTTGACGTCGAGGTAGTTGAAGCGGATACGGCCCTGGTTGTCGAGGACTATCTGGAAGGTCTGGAGGTCCGAGCTCGAGGCGTAGCGCGGCACCCCGTTGTACGAGAACACGGTGAACGTGTTGCCCGGGTCGTTGTATTGATACACCGCGCCCGCAGTGCGCAGGTCGAGGTCGTCCCAGAACGGCGCGATGTGGTTGGTGATGGTGCTGGGAAACGCGGTGTTCGTGTAGGTCGTCAGCGAACTGGTCTGCAGGAACCCGTTGGTGCAGATGTTCATGCTCGTGATGTTCTGGTCGTAGTAGCGGAAGGTGAACGGCAGGGTGACCGGCGCGATGCCGTCGTCGGCGTTGGGCGACCAGCCGGTTATCTGGGTGCCGCCGGTCGCGTCAATCCAGCGGAACGCGAGCGTGTCCTCTTCCTGGGTCGATTCGTAGATGTAGCCGAACCCGTCGGGCGAGCTGCCCAGCCGCACCTCGATGCGCGCCCGCACCGTGTCGTTGCCCGGGTTTTCGTCGCCGGCAAGGTACACCCAGGCCGTGGTCTTGAGCACCTTGCCCGCGGCGAACTGGGCCGTGTCGACGGTTATCACGCGGCTGGCACCGGGCGCCAGGCCGGTGACCGTGCCGCTCTCGTCGATGACAAGCTGGCCCGCGGTCGAATCATACACCTGGTAGTGCCATTCGAAGGTCTCGGCATTCTGGCCGCGGTTGCGCACGGTCTGGGTGAACTCGACGTCGCGGTTGGGCGCGATTTTCATCGTCGGCGCGACCGCGACGGTCATCACGTCGTGATTGACCGGAGTGACACCGACGAACCTGATGCACCAGACCTGGTCCGGCGTGGCCTGTTCGAGCGTGATGAGGAAGCTGTCGCGCCACATCTCGCAGCCGCCGCCGAGGTCCCAGCCGGTCGGGTTGAAGCTGTCGGTCACGGTGTAGCTCGGGTAGCTGATCTTCCATATCGGGCTTGCGCCGCTGGAGCCGGCGTTGTTCATCCAGAAGCACTCCTGGAGCGGGTCAAAGGCCAGCCCATAGGCCGAGCCCATCTGGTTGGCCGGCCGCACCGCACGGCCGTTGGTGCCGGTGACCGAGAACTTGTACATCGGCTGGTTGGCGAAATCGCAGGTCCACAGCGAGTCCTCGACCGGGTTGTGCGCCATGCCGCGTACCGTGCCGGTGAAGCCGGATATCGTGTAGGTCGCGACCGGCACCTGGGTCGAGGCGTTGTAGACATGGTAGCGGCCGCCGTCGAACCCGGCGTAGACATAGTCGGTCGCCGGGTCATAGGCCATGTCGCGGATGCCCCAGCCCGAGGGTCCGCCGGTCTGGGCGAACGAGAAGCGGAACGGATGGGTCGGGTCGTCGATGTTATACACGCCGATCTTCAGTGTCGCCTGGCCGGCCGAGACCCAGCACAGCGAATCCTGCACCGGGGTCACGCCGACGTTGTAGACCGATTCGAACTCGCAGTTGAAGGTCCACACGACCTCGTAATCGACGTTGGTCGCTACCTCGCCCAGCGGCTTGCGCTGCTGCGCCAGTGGGTTTGCCTCGGTCTGGTTGCTGGAGAGGATGGTGGTCGGCGCGGTGCCTGCGCCAAGGGCGATGCCCGCCGCCGCGAGCAGGACGATGAGGGACTTCATCAAGCCTCCTTTTTCGCCGGCGCAACGCGGCGCCGGCCGCGTTAGATTCCCTTGCCGGATGATAAGCCGCGACAGCGGCCTGTCAACCCTGCTTGTCGGTCTGGCTTCGCCCCTGTGGGGATGGCCCGGCCGCGGGCAGCGTGAAACCGAACGTACTGCCCATGCCCGGAGCTGACTCGACCCAGGCCTCGCCGCCGAGCTTCTCCATTATCCGACGCACGATAGACAGGCCCAATCCCTGGCCGGTGGCCCGCGCCTGGTGCAGCCGTGTGAACGGCGTGAAGAGCCGGGCCTGCTGTTCGTTGTCGAGTCCCGGCCCGTTGTCGCGCACCCAGAACCGCACCCGGTCGCCCGATGACTCGGCCCCGACCTCGACCAGGGGCGGCTCGCCGCCGTACTTGATCGCGTTGGACAGATAGTTGGCCCAGACCTCCTCGACCCAGGGCCCGTGGCCGAGCGCGACCGGCATCTGTTCGGCCCGCCGGAAGATTGCGCCGCGCGCCGTGGCCTGGTAGGTGAGCCGGCGCCAGGCCTCGTCCACGATCGGGCCCATCTCGAGCGGCTCGGCCATCACGTCCTCCTTGCGCACCCCGGCCAGAAGCAGCAGCTCGTCGATGATGTTGCGCATCTTCAGCGAGCTCTCGTGCAGCGCGGCGATGAGCCCGCTGACTTCCTCGGGCTTCATCCTCTGCCAGTCGCGGGCGAGCAGCTCGGCGAAGCCGTTGACCGCGCCGAGCGGGCTTTTCAGGTCGTGCGCGACCGTGTGAGAGAAGGCATCAAGCTCGGCGATGAGCTTCTCGCGCTCCGCGGCGAGCTCTTTCTGGGCGGTGATGTCCTCCTTGACAGCCACGTAGTGGGTGACGACGCCGTCGCGGTCGCGCAGCGGCGATATCAGCGCATTTTCCCAGAACAGCGAGCCGTCCTTGCGCCGGTTGTGGAACTCGCCCTGCCACTCGCGGCCGTCGCGCAGCGTCGTCCACAGCTTCTCGTAGAACCGGCGGTCCTGCTGGCCCGACTTGAGGATGCGCGGGTTGCGGCCGATCACCTCGGCCGCGGTGAAGCCGGTCAGCTCGCAGAACTTGGGGTTGACGTACTCGATGGCGCCGGCGGTGTCGGTGATCATCACGGTCGCCGGGCTCTGCTCGACCGCCGCCGAGAGCTTGCGCACCTGTTCCTCGGCGCGCCACCGGCGCAGGGCGTTCTCGACCGTGACCGGCAGGATGCGCAGGTAGTTGCGCTCGTGGTCCTTGATGAGGTAGTCGGCCGCGCCCGAGCGCAGGGCCTGGGCCGCTATCCTCTCGTCGCCGGCCCCGGTGACGAAAATCACCGGCATCCCGCGCGCGGCCTGGGCCACGTCAAACCCGGTGCCGTCGCCGAGCGAGTAGTCGGTCACAAGGATGTCGAACTCGGCCTCGGCCAGCGCCGCGAGCGCGGCCGCGGCCGAGGTCTCGAGCCGGTAATCGTAGGTCAGGCCCTCCTCGCGCACGAAACGGCGGAAAGCCATCCCGTCCACCGGGTCGTCTTCGACATAGAGCATCCGCAGCGGCCGCGAACGGTCTCTGCCCGAGTCGGCGTTGTCGGTCATTGTCCCTCCCCCTGTCGCGGAGCGGCATCAACGGAAACGTTCTTGGGCCAGGTGAAGAAGAACGTCGTGCCCTTGCCCATCTCGGATTCGAGCCAGATGCGGCCGCCGAACATCGTCACCACCCGCTTCACGATCGACAGCCCGATGCCGGTGGCGTCGACTTCTTCGCGCGGCTGGCCGGTCCGGAAAAGGCCGAAGATGGTCTCGTGGTCTTCGGGCGGGATGCCCGGACCGTTGTCGCTGACCCGGAAACGCCAGTGCTCGCCCTCGTCGCTGCAGCCGACGCTGATGCGGCCCTGCGGCTTGTCGTTGTACTTGATGGCATTGGACAGCAGGTTGGCGAACACCTGTTCGATGCGCGTCGCTTCGGCGATGACGGTCGGCAGGCTGGATTCGACCTCGACCCGGATGTGCGCCGGCGGCGCCAGCATGTCGATGATTTCGGGTACCAGTCGCGCGAGGTCGATAGGCACCCGTTCTTCGCGGCTGCGCCCGGCCCGCGAGTACTGGAGGATGCCGTCGATGAGCCGGCGCATCCGCTCGACCTGTTCGAGCAGCATCGCGACCTGCTGGCGGGTCTCCTCGCCCACCCGGTCGCCGAAATCCTGGGCCAGCCAGCGGGTCAGCGAATCGATCCCGCGCAGCGGCGCCTTGAGGTCGTGCGACACGACATAGGCGAACTGCTCCAGCTCCTGGTTCGCCTCGGCCAGATCGCGGGCGAGCTGGGCCTGGCGCTCCTCGGCGCGCTTGCGTGCGGCCAGCGCGTCCTGCAGGTCTTCGGAGTAGCCGCCCCCGCAGCCGTCCGCGCCGCGCAGGTCCCGGTAAAGCCGCGCGTTGGACACGGCCAGACCGGCAACCCGCGCCGCGGTCAGCACGAGGTCGATCACCGCGTCGCGCCGGTCGGGCCGGCCGATGCCGTCAATCTCGACTGCGCCCAGAACCCGGCCCCGGTGGCGCAGGGCCAGCCGGACGCAGTCCGCGCCCTGCCACTGGATGTTGTGTTCGAACCCGGTCAGGCGCGAACGCGCATCCTCGTCGGCGTAACTGCCCGGCGGCCGCGTCGAGACCCGCGCGGCCCGGCCGTTCTCGACCCCGACATAGCACATCCGCCGCGGCCCCAGAAGCAGCACCACGAGGTCAAAGAAACGCTCGATCGAGCGCTCCTCGACAAGCATCTCGGCCAGCCCGCCGATGAAGTCCACGGTCAACGACCGTTCGCTCATCTGCTGGTAAGCCGCGGCCAGCATGTCGGTCAGCCGGGCCTGCTGCGCCGCAGCCAGCCGCGCCGCGGCCACCCGCCTTATGCGCTGGCGCAGCAGCTCGATATCGGGCGCGAAGACCCGGGCCGAGCTGTCAGAAGGTTCGACCGCGGGGTCGAGCGTGTCGAGCACGGCGACCGTGCCGCCCTGGCCCGCCGCGCCGGGCCGCGGCTCGCCCGGCAAGACCAGGTCGATGCCGAAACTGCCGAGCAGCTTGAGCGCGCCCGCGCCGGTCACCGCTGCGGCGCAACGCGGGTAGCTGGAAACCTGCCAGCGCGCGAAAGTCGGGGGCGCCGGGCCGAGTCGCGCAAGGCAGGGTCCGCCCAGCACTACGGTCGGGCCGGGTCCGACCGCGCCCAGTGCGGCATCCAGTTCGGGCCAGTCGGCGAACGGCCGCGCGCAGGCCGGCTCGAACGAGCGCACCGCCACGCCGTCGACCCCTTCGGCCGCGCGACGGAACAACGCCTCAAGCCGCCGGCAGACGCCGACGACAACGGTTATGTCACCGGTCCGGGAAGTGGCACTCATCGCTTTCCGCGCAGGCGATTCCACGTTACACCGCGGCGCCGCCGCGGTCAAGTCCTGGGCCAGATTGAGGCGGGAGACTAGCCGAGCGTGACCTTGTGCCGCGCGGCCGCGCCGCGCGTCAGGATGACGACGAGGTAGGTGCCGCGCTTCAGGCGCCGGCCCTGGGCATCGGTGCCGTCCCAGGTCACCGTATGGTAGCCGGGCGACTCGACGCCCTCAGAGAGCAGGCGCACCGGCCGGCCGAGCATGTCGAACACCTCGACGCGCACCTCGCCCGCGGCCGCGGTCCAGTAGTCAATCTGCAGCGTACCGCGGCGCAGGGCCGGCCGCGCGCTGACGATCTGGACGACTTCCTCGTCGGCC
>CBFGIY010000106.1:0-6359 GCA_965648935.1 Caldifarciminota bacterium | reverse complement strand
AGCGCGCAGCGTCGGCCGGCGCAGGCCGCGAGAACCGCGCGGTCGGCCGGGCCGGCCGGGCGCGAGTTGTCAAACACCGCGATCAGGACATCGGCCGCTTCGACCGCGCGGGCGGTCTGCTCTGCGGCGGCGCGGGCCAGCGGCGTGCGGGCGCGCGCGGGTATGCCCGCGGTGTCGGTGAGCCGGGCCGCGGCGTCGCCCGAGGCGAGCAGCGCCTCGACCCGGTCCCGGGTCGTGCCGGGCAGGGGCTGGACAATCGCGCGCTCGCTGGAGAGCAGGGCGTTGAACAGGCTGGACTTGCCGGAGTTGGGACGGCCGATAATCGCGACGGACAGCCCGGCCTCGGCGCGTCGCGCCGCTTCGCCCTGCGCGACCGCCCGGTCGAGCTCGGCGATGACCGTCCTGACCCGTTCCGAGAAACGGCCGGTGAGCGTCGCGTTTTCGTCTTCGAACCCGATGCGGTACTCGGCTTCGGCGAGCAGGTCGTCGAGCCGGGCGCGCAGCCGGGACGCAAAGCGCGATACCGCGCCGCCGTAGGCGGAGAGGGCGCGGCGCCGGGCCGCCTTGGTGCGCGCGGCGGTGAGTTCGAGTACCGCTTCGGCGCGCGACAGGGTGAGCTTGCCCGAGAGCACGGCGCGGCGGGTGAACTCGCCCGGCTCGGCCGGGCGGCAGCCCGCGCGGTCGAGCGCGGCAAGCGCGGCCCGGGCAATCGCCGGGCCGCCGTGGAGGGAAATCTCAGCCATGTCCTCGCCGGTGTAGGAGCGGGGCGCGTGGAATACCGAGAGCAGGACTTCGTCGAGCGGCGCGCCGCCCGAGCGCAGCCAGCGCAGCCGGACCGTGCCGGCAGGCTGGCGCGAGGGCCGGGGCGGGCCGAAGCAACGGTCGAGCGCGGCGCGAGTGCCGGGTCCGGACACGCGAATCACGGCGATGCCGCCGCGGCCCTCGGGCGTGGCCAGGGCGCAGATCGTGTCGGGCCGGGCCGGTCGGCGCGGCTTCACGGCCGCTGGTTCACCGCGCCGGCCCGATGACGACGTTGCGCCGGCTGCCCGTGCCGATGGCCCGGACCCGGATGTCGGGCTCGTCGGCGAGAGCGGCGCGGACCGTGGCGGTTTCCTTCTCGGTCAGCTCGTCGAGCAGCATCTCGCGGCCGGTCTCGCGGACGATGCGCGCGACCGCGCGCGCCTTGGCGATGATGAAATGCTCGTGGCGCTCGTTGTAGCCGGCGACGTCGACCGTGATGTTGGTGATGTGGGGATGGCGTTTGGTGACGACAAGCCGGGTGAGGTGCTGGACCGCTTTGAGCGTGGCGCCGTGCCGGCCGATGAGCAGGCCCGATGACTGGCGGGCGCGGATGTTCACGGCGTAGCCGCCCTCGGCCGGCCTGACATCGGCGCGGCCGCGGAGGCCGATATGGTCGAGCAGGGTCTGGACGAAGTCGCGGATGAGCTCGACTTCGCCGGCTGATGCGTCGCCCCCGGCCGGTGTCTGGGGCGGACCGTCGCCGGGCGCTACTTCGGGCCGGGGATCGTCCCGGTCGCTTCGCTCCTGCCTTTCGTCTTCCATAGCGAACCTCCTTTGATGCCGATCAGGCTCTCCACAATCGAGAGGATGTTGTACATGAACCAGTAGAGCTGCAGCCCGCTGGGCATGTTGAGGAATATCAGCGTGATGAAGACCGGGAAGATCACCGTCATCGCCCAGTTGCGCTTGTCGGTCGAGGTGATGAGGTTCTGGGCGATGAACGAAACGCCCATCAGCACGGGCAGGGCGCCGAAGGGCGCGCCGCCGACAAAGGGCAGGCCGGCGGGAATCCGGCCGAACAGCGCGTCGGGCTGGGAGAGGTCTCTGAGCCAGAACACAAAGGCGGCCCCGCGCAGTTCGATGGCGTTGCGCAGCACCGCATACAGCGCCCAGAACACCGGCAGCTGGACGATGAGCGGCAGGCAGCCGGACAGCGGGTTGATTTTGTAGAGCCGGTAGAGCTGCATCGTCTCGGCGTTGAGCTTCTGGGCGTCGTCCTTGTAGCGGACCTTGAGCTCGTTGAGCTTGGGCTGGAGCAACTGCATCTGGCGCATCTGGCGGGTCTGGGTGCGGGTGAGCGGGTAGAAGAGCGCCTTCATCAGTATGGAGAAAACGATTATGGCAAGGCCCCAGTTGCGCAGGAAGCTATAGAGAGCCTTGAGCAGCCAGAGCATTCCGAGCGCTATAGGGCGGGTCCAGCCGAGGCCGATGACGTTCTCGAAGCCCAGCCCGTAGGAGCGCAGCAGGTTGTACTCGAGCGGCGCGAAGAACAGCCGGTAGCGCGACTCGGCCGGGGCGCGGCGCACAACCGCGGCGCAACCGACCCGGTGGTCGGGCAGGGCCGCGGCACAGGACGAGTCAAACGTCATCCCGTCGGCGGCGACCGCGGCGAGGAAGTACTTTGACTTGAGACCGAACCAGATCAGCGAGTCGGTGCCGTTCTCCGGTTTCTTGAGCCTGCCGGCCTGGACCTGGCGCAGCTTGCGGCCGTTGTGGGCGTAGTAGTGGTAATGGGTGAGCGCTTCCTTGGGGTCTTTCTCGGTGATGGCGAGTCCGGCCGAGAGGTCGTGGGCCAAGCCGAGGCTGCCGGTGACGCTGATCCGTTCCGCGAGCTCGTAGCCCGCGCCGAGCGCGCAGGTGCGCGACACCGCGTCGGTGTCTGAGGACCAGGTGAAGGTTATCGATGTGTCGTTGCCGGTCGCGGTCATGGGCAGGCGGTCGGGTGGGAGGTAGCCCGCAGCCGTGTGCAGGCCGAGCCCGAAAAGCGTCGAGCCGGCCGGCACTAGCTCGGCCGCGTAGCGCTTGAGGTAGGCTGACCGGACCGCGCCGCCGAGGCTGGTGAACTCGAGTCGGATGAGGTCGTTCTCGAGCACAAGAGTCGTTTCCGGGAGCGGCGCGGCCGGGGCCGGCGCCCGGGCCGGTGGGTCGGGCGCGGGCACGGCCGGCTGCGGCTCAGCGGCCGCGGTTTCGGCCGCAACGGCCGGGGCCGGCGCGACCGGCCTGGGTTTGGGCCGGAACAGGAACTGCCAGCCGACGAGTATCAGGATTATCAGGGCAAAACCTATGACGGTGCGGGTCGTGTCGCTCTTCATTGGTCTCCAGGGGCGGGCGAAATTCTTCTCTGTGCGCGGTCGGGCACCGGGTCGAGGCCGCCGGGCGAGAACGGGTGGCAGCGCAGGAGCCGGCGCAGGGCGAGCCAGGAACCCTCGAGCGCGCCGTGGCGACGAACCGCCTCGAGCGCGTACTGGGAACAGGTGGGCTGGAACCGGCAGGCCGGCGGCAGCACCGTGCCCAGGGTGAGCTGGTAAGCGCGGATGAGCAGGCTAATCAGCCGGGCAGCCATCGCGCACCTTGCGGCCGATTGACTCGACCAGTTCGAGCAGCTCCGCGAAAGAGAGGCGGGCGGCGCCGGGCGAGGCCTGCAGCGCGCAGTCGCAGCGGGGCGGAAACCAGTCCTTGTTGCGGCGGTATATCTCGCGCAGGCGCCGCTTCAGCCGGTTGCGCGTCACCGCGCCGCGCACGCCGCGCGGTATCAGGAACGCGATGCGCCGCGTCGCGGTCGCTTCGGAGGGTTCTTTCGGGTCAGGCGGCCGGGGACTGAAGCGGAGGTAAAGCGCGGCGCCGCCGATGCGTCGCCCGGACATCACTCGCGCGATGTCCGACCGGCGCCGCAGGACTTCGCTCCGCTTCAGAGTTTCGGCCATTCATACACTCAGGCGCTTGCGCCCCTTGGCGCGGCGTCGGTTGATGGTCGCCCGCCCGCCGTGCGTGCGCATGCGGGCGCGGAACCCGTGGGTGCGCTTGCGGCTGATTCTGGATGGTTGGTATGTCCTCTTGGGCATTTGGTACCTCTTCGGGATTATAGGAGAGGGCTCAGTAGTGTCAAGCAAGGTGGGTCAAGCCCGCGGTTTGACCGGCAGAGGGCGAAGGTTATACTGGCGCGTGACTGACCAGGCTGTCGCCCGCAACGCGATGGTGGACGAACAGATAGTGGCGCGCGGCGTGCGCGACGAGCGCGTGCTGGCCGCGATGCGGGCCGTGCCCCGGCACTTGTTCATGCCCGAGGCGCACCGGCACCACGCCTACGAAGACCACCCGTTGCCCATCGGCGACGGCCAGACGATTTCCCAGCCCTACATCGTCGCGGCGATGACCGAGGCGCTCGACGTCAGGCCGAGCCACCGGGTGCTGGAGATCGGCACCGGGTCGGGGTACCAGACCGCAGTGCTCAGCCGGCTTGCCGCCGCGGTCTACACGGTCGAGGTCATCGAACGGCTCTCGAAGGCGGCGCGGCGGGTGCTCGCGTCGCTCGGCTACAACAACGTGCGGTTCCGGGTCGGCGACGGCCACGCGGGCTGGCCCGAGCAGGCGCCTTTCGACCGAGTGATGGTGACGGCCGCGGCCGACGTGATGCCGCTTCGGCTGGTCGAGCAGCTCGGCGACGGCGGCAAGATCGTCGTCCCGATAGACTGCAACGGCGCGCAGATGCTGACGCTGGGGGTCAAGAACGGCAGCCGGCTGGTGCAGCGGCCGCTGATGCCGGTGGCGTTCGTGCCGTTCGTGCGGGCCGGCAAGACCCGGCCCGGGGAGAGTCGCTGTTGACTGGCGGAGCTTTTGCCCTAGTATCTATGCGCACGGCGCGGTCAGGGTCCTGGCCCGGGCAGGATGACCGAGTACAATTCATAACGGCATTGTCAGATCGGGGCGTAGCGCAGCTGGCTAGCGCGCTTGGTTCGGGACCAAGAGGTCGCTGGTTCAAATCCAGTCGCCCCGATTTGCTTTTGTCCGGATGCTCGCGAGGAGGGCGATGATGGAGAACCGGCAGGTGCCGGCGGTGCTCTTTTCGGCTGAGGAGGTCGCCCGCAGGGTCGACGAGATGGCCCAGCGCATCTCGGCCGACTATGCGGGGCGGGAACTTCTCCTGGTCGGCATTCTCAAAGGGTCGTGGATCTTTCTGGCGGATCTGGCCCGCCGCCTGACGGTTCCCGTCTTCATCGATTTCATGACAGTCTCCAGCTACGGCGCGAGCACCAGAACCTCGGGCGTGGTCAAGATCGTGCTCGACCTCAAGTGTCCGCTGGAGAACCGCGACGTGCTGGTGGTCGAGGACATCCTCGATTCCGGCCTGACTCTCAAGTACATACTGGAAGGGCTGAGGCTGCGCCGGCCGCGCAGTCTCAAAGTCGCGGTGCTGATGGACAAGCCGGCGCGGCGGCGCGCGGCGATACAGGCCGACTACGTCGGCTTCGAGGTTCCGGACCGGTTTGTCGTGGGCTATGGGGCGGATCATGCCGAGCGGTTCCGCAACCTGCCCTATATCGGCTACATCGAGACGCCGCCCGGCGAGGCGTGAGGCGCTCTTGAGTTCTCGAAGGGGAGAGTGAACGATGGGCAGACGCAAGGAATCTGCACTGACACCGGCCGGCAGCCGGCACCGAACCGAGAGCCGCCTGCTGGCCGTGGCGCGCGGCGAGGAACCGGCCGACCTTCTGCTCTGTGGGGGGCAGGTCGTGAACGTGTTCACCGGCGAGGTCGGGCGGGCCGATGTCGCGATATGCAACGGCCGCATTGCCGGCGTCGGGCAGGGCTACACGAGGGCGTGCGAGAGGATTGACGTGACCGGGATGTATGTCGCACCCGGCTTCATCGACGGCCACGTTCACATCGAGAGCTCCCTGCTCGCCGTGCACGAGTTTGCCCGGCTGGCGGTCGGGCACGGCACGACCGCGGTCGTCTGCGACCCGCACGAGATCGCCAACGTGCTGGGCACTGCCGGGGTGCGCTACCTGCTGCGCGCGAGCGCCGGGCTGCCCCTCGACCTGTTTGTGATGGCGCCGTCCTGCGTTCCCGCCACCGACCTGGAAAGCTCCGGGGCGCGCATCACCGCGGCTGATGTCAAGATCCTGCTGCGCGAGGAGCGGGTCATCGGGCTGGCCGAGATGATGAACTACCCGGGCGTGGTGTTCGGCGACCGCGAGGTGCTGGCCAAGGTCGCCGCGGCCCGCAGTCTCGGACGGCCGGTCGACGGCCACGCGCCGGGCGTGGTCGGGCAGCTGCTCCAAGCTTATGCCGCGGCCGGGGTCGGTTCGGACCACGAATGCGTCGGGCCCCAGGAGGCGGCGGAGAAGCTGCGCGCCGGTATGCGTCTCATGGTGCGCGAGGGTTCGGCCGCGCGCAACCTCTCGGCCCTGCTGCCGGTGGTCAACGATTTCAACCGCCACCGCTGCATGTTTGTCACCGACGACCGTCACCCGCAGGACCTTCTGCGCTCCGGGCACATCGACGCTGTGCTGCGCAAGGCCGAGGCGCAGGGGATGCCGCCGGCCGCGGCCATCCAG
>CBFGIY010000105.1:0-6508 GCA_965648935.1 Caldifarciminota bacterium | reverse complement strand
CCCTCGGCTGCATTGGGGCCCGGGCGGGTCAGGCCAGGTAGACCGTGACTTCGCGGATTGTCTCGGGTGTAAGGCCGGCCTTGGCGAAGAGCGCCTCGACGCTCGTGCGGTCAGGCGCGTCCCAGCAGCAGATGGCTTGTCCGGCGGCTTCGTCGACGTACGCCCGGTCCATCTTCAGCGCGCTTCCCACGGAAGCGCCGATGACCGAGCTTCAGGCCGACTTGACCTTGTCGGGGGACATCGGAGGCAGGGTGACGAGATACTTCGGCATATGACCTCCAGTTCGATATTCTAGGCCGCAGGCCGCCCGGGTCAACCTCGTGCCGGGCACGCCGGTCCGCGCACCGCGGGCAGCGCATCATCCAGTTGATGCAGGCGGGAATGACCGGGCCGGCCGGGCGGTAGCTGGCTTGACAGTCGGCGAGCGCGGAATGTAATATCGAACAATAGAGAGGACCCGAGAAGTCAGAAGCCAAAGGCAGGATACCACAGGTCGGAGCCGGACGGACAGCCGCCCGGCCGTTGCGTTATGCTGAACGCCGCGACGCTGTTGCTGCTCCTGACAACCCAGTTCCGCAACGGGGATACGCTGGAGGCCGTGCGGTTCGAGGGCAACCGGACGTTCAGCGCGCGGGTGCTCGCCGACAAGGTGCAGTCGAAGCGCCGCAAGCCGGGGTCGGAGTCGCGGATGACGCGCGATGCCGCCGACCTGGAGGTTTTCTACCACGACCAGGGTTTCTACGCCGCGGATGTGGAGCGCGCGGTGCGGCCGGGCCGGCGCCGGCCGGTGCTGGTGTTCATCATCAGCGAGGGGCCAAGGGCGCGCATCGATTCGGTCGTGTTCACGGGAAACGCCGCGTTCGCCGACGCGCGGCTGCTCGCGGCGTCGGGTCTGAAGCCGGGCCAGCCGGCCACGGGCGGGGCAGCGCCCTCGGGCGAGAACGGCATTCTCGCTCTCTACCACAATTCGGGTTACGCGTTCGCCGAGGTGAAGGGCGAACTTGCGCGCGTCGACAGCTCGGCGGTCGTGCGCTTCGCTCTCGACGAGGGGCCGCTGTGCTACGTCGAGTCGGTGGCGTTTGTCGGGACGGTGAAGGTGCGAGCGGCGACCTGCCGGACCATCGCCGAGATCCGGCCGGGCGAGCGCTACTCGCGCCAGCGGCTGCTGGACGCGCAGCGCCGGCTCTACGCCTCGAAGCTCTTCAGCCGGGTGGGTTTCAGCGTGGCCCGCGCCGATTCGGCATCGGACCGAGTCAGAGTCAGGTTCGACGTGGCCGAGCAGCCGTTCCGCAGCGTCGGCCTGGGCGGCGGCGGCGAGATCAACCCGGGGCTGACGCCGCTGTGGCTGCTTCTGTCGCTGGACTGGGAGCACGCCAACGCCTTCGGGCGCAACCACACCCTGCTCCTGAGCGCGGAGTACGGCCAGCAGATAATCGGGCCGCGGTTCCGCGTCGGGTCGTACGCGGCGTGGCGCATACCCTACTTCGGCGCGACGCGGGTCGACTTCCAGACGCGGCCGTTCGCCTATCTCGAGCGGCGCGATTCGACGCTGCTGCGCGAGTACGGCGTCGAGACCGGGTTGAGCCGGAGCGTCCTGCCGCAGCTGACCCTGGGACTGGCCAACCGGCTGCGCCTGGTCGCCGACACATCCTCGGGCGTGACGAATTCGGTGGCCCTGTCGGGGCAGTATGATTCGCGCAACGACATATTCGAGCCGAGCCGGGGCGGCTGGGTGCGCGGCGCGGCCGAGCTGGCCGGCGGCTTCCTGCAGGGGACGAATGATTTCTACCGGCTGAGCGCCGATGTCCGCGGGTACCACGGGTTCGGGCCGGGGTTCGTGCTGGCGGCGCGGATCGGGGCCGGGCGGGTGTACCCGTACCGGCCGGGCGAGCTGGTCGCCTACTACGAGTCGTTCACGCTGGGCGGCGCGGCCAACCTGCGCGGCTACCCGGACCGTTCGATCGGCCCGTTCGGCGACTCGACCGCGCGCTACGGGTTCGCGATGCTCTACGGCAGCGCCGAGCTGCGCACGCCTTACCTGTTCCGCCTGATCGGGCTGGCCGGGTTTCTCGAAGCGGGCAATCTGGCGCGCTACTTCCCGCCCAGGGACTACCTGTTCAGCGCCGGCGCGGGTCTGCGCGTGAAGACGCCGATCGGGCCGGTGCGGCTGGACTGGGGCAAGGCCCTGAGCGCGCCGGCGCCGGGCGACATCGGCCGCTTTCATCTGGGATTGCTCCATGCGTTCTAGGAAGCTCGTGTTGCCGGGAGTGCTGCTCGCGCTCGCCGCGGGCGTGGTGGACTTCTGGGGGCCACTGATGCGCGGGTCCATACGCCTCGGGCTTGGCTTCCTGGGCCGGGCCATCGGCGGGCGGGTCGAGGTCGAGCGCATCAGCGGCCGGCTCCTGTCCAACCCGGTGCTCGAGGGCGTGCGCGTCGTCTTCGGCGCCGATTCGGTGACCGCGGCGCGGCTGGAGTTCAACTACGACCTGCCCGGATACCTGCGCGGCGAGCTCGGGCTGAACCGGGTGAGCGTGCTCGAGCCGCGGGTGTACCTCAGCGGCGCGGCGGCGCCGGCCGACACGGCCCGGCGCGCCGGCGGGGGGCGGTTTCCGCGCCTGGGCGTGCGCGCGCTCACGGTCGAGCGCGGCGCGCTGCTGGTCGGCGGCGAGCCGCTGTTCGATTCGATCGTGCTGGCGATGGCCGCGGTGTCGCGGCCCGAGCGCATCCGCGTCTGGCTGGACCAGGCGCGGTTCCTGTTCGTGCCCGAGAGCATCGCGGTGAGCGGGATGAGCGCGGCCGGCGCGGTGACCGGAGACTCGGCGGTGCTGGACAGCCTGGTGCTTTCCGCGCCGGGCCTGCGGTTTGCGGGTGCGGCGCGCGTGGGCCTGGCCGACGGCGGCGTCAGCGCCGCGATCCGCGAGCTGGACCTGAGCCTCGCCGAGTACTTTGACCTGCCCGGCCGGTTCCGGGCGAGCGGGCGCGGCCGGCTGGCCGGCGGCGACGCGAGCGCCGATGTCGATTACCTCGCCACCGGCCTTGCCTGGCAGAGCCTGCGCCTGCCCGAGTTCACCGGACGGCTCGCGCTGGCCGATTCGGTGGTGCGGTTCACGCTCTCGGGCAGCGACGCCGAGCTGGGCGGGGTCGAGATTGACGCGCGCGTGCGGCTGCGGACCTGGGAGTATGCCGGGCGCGCGGTGCTGCGCGATGTCGCGGTGCGGCGGCTCGAGCCGGGCCTGCCCGAGTTCCGCGTGTCCGCGGTCGCCGAGGCGGGCGGGCGCGGCGGCGACTCGGTGTGGTGTTCGGCGCGGGCGCGGTCGGCCGAGCTGGGCATAGACTCGCTGTCGGCACGCGGGGTCTGGCGGCCGAAGCGCGTGGCAGTAGAGCGGTTGGACCTGGATGGCCCGGTCGGGCGGCTGCGGGCCGAGGGCGCGTGGTCTGGCAGCCGCGGGGAGGCCAGACTTGCGCTGGACAGCTTCGACCTGGCGCTGGTCGGGCTTTTCGCGGGGGAGAGCATTGCGGGGCGGGCGAGCGGTCGTTTCGAGGCAAGCGGCAGCGCGGACAGCCTGAACCTGGCCGGCGGACTGCAGGGCAGTGGCCTGCGTGTGGGCGGCGTGGCCGCGGCCGCAGCCGCGGTCGAGCTGGACCTTGCGCTGGGTAAGGCGCTGTGGGGCGGCGCGGTCGCCGGGATCGAATCGCTCGCCGCGGGCGGACAGGTGTTGGACGCGGTGCAGGTATCGTGGCAGGAGTCGGGTTTCGAGTTCCGCGTCGACCTGCCGCGCAACCGGCTGCTCGCTTCGGGCAGGGCCGCGGTCACGCGCGACGGGTTCGACGCGACGGTGAGCCGGATGGAGTTCGCGACTGACCGGGAGACGCTGGCCAGCGCCGGGCCTTTCCGGGCGGCGCTTGCGGCCGGCGTCTTCACGCTTGACAGCTTCGCCGCGGAGATCGGCGGCGGCCGCATCGAGGCGAACGGTACGGCGCGGCCGGGCGCCCTGCCCGAGCTGACCCTGGCCGCGCGGCACCTCGAACTGGCGCGCCTGGCCGAGCTCACCGGGCTCAATCTCGACATCCGTGGTTTCGTCGATGTGACCGCCGAGTACAACGGCGTGCCGGTCGTCGAGCTGGACTGCCAGGACCTGGTGGTGCCCGAGTTCGGGGTGCGGCTGCGCTCGGTCGCGGCCCGGGCGACGCTTGCCGGCGACACGCTCGGAATCGAGCGGCTGCACATGGTGCACATCGACAGCGCGGGGCAGGTCGACACCTCGCGCATCGCCGGCCGGGTCGTGCTCGCGCCGGCCGAGGAGTGGCCGGTGCGCGATGTCGACCTCGCAGTCGAGCTGAACAATCCCGGGCGATGGGCGCTGGTCTTTCTGCGGCCGACCATCGAGGCGACTCGGGCGGTCGTGTACGGCCAGCTCCGGGTCAGGGGAAACCTGATTGAGCCCGACCTGACCGGGCGGCTGCGCGTGTCGCGCGCGGCGCTGCGCGTCGACCCGATCGACGCGACCCTTGACCGCGTCAACGGCGAGATCACCATGGCCGGCCGGCGCGTGAACATCGAGAAGCTCACCGGACGCTCGCGGCGCGGCACGGTCATCGCCGACGGGTTCGTTGAGCTGGCCCCGGACTGGTTCGTCGACACCCTGCACCTCGCGGTCGGGTTCGACGGGGTGGAGGCCAGCCCGCTCAAGGACGTCTACGGCGTGGCCAGCGGCCAGGTGGCGTTGGACTGGCACCAGCCCCTGCCCATCGCGCTGACCGGCGAGATCAACGTCGAGGAGGCGCTCATCACGATCGACCCGGGCGCGCCCGTGGTTGCGGGCGGCACGCCGGACACGACCCTGGTCTATGACCTGCGCGTGCGCGGCGAGCGCGGGATATGGTGGCGCAGCAGCCTCGCCGACATCGAGCTGGCGGTTGACGTGAATCTGAAGCGCACGCTGCGCGAAGAGACCTACAGCGGCGTGCTCACCTCGCGCCAGGGCAACGTCTATTATCTCGACCGGACTTTGCGCGTGACCAATGGCACCGTGCGCTTCCCCAACATCAACCGACTCAACCCGGAGCTGGATATCGTGGCCGAGCTGCCGCTGCGCGGCAACGGCGCGAGCGGCGACCTGCCCGAGCGAATCGTGCTCACGGTCGCGGGCACGGTCGAGGCGCCCGAGCTCAGCTTCCGGTCCGAGCCGCCGATATGGGACAACGTCGAGGTGCTGTCGTACCTGAACCTCAACGCTACCCCGCAGCAGCTGCGCGACATCGAGGGACAGGAGGCGGTGACGCGGATGCTCTCGGAGCGCCTGCTCGGCTACTTCCAGACCCGGGTCGCGAAGCGGGCGCGCGGCTTCGCCCGGCTGGACTACCTCGATTTCGAGAGCGGTCTGGTCGGCGACGCGCGCACGCGGCTGACCGTGGGCAAGTACATCGGCCGCAACCTCTACGTCACCTACACGCAGTACTTCGACGAGCAGTTCGAGCCCGCGTTCCGCGTCGAGTACTACATCGACCGGCGCAACGAGGTGGTGGCGGCGCGCGACGATGCGGGGCGGCTCTCGCTGCGCTACCGGTTCAAGCTGCGCTACTAGTGTTCTGCGACGTCGTCATTCCCCACACGCGGCTCGACGCGTTGACCTACGAGTTTGACCCGCAAGAGTTTCCCGGTCTGGGGCCGGGCGACTGCGTGCGGGTGCGGCTGCGCGGCCGCAGGGCGGGAGGCATCGTCGTGCGGCTGCGCGAGCGCAGCCCGGTGGCGAAAAACCTCACGCTTGATGAGCTGGTCGAGCCGCGCCTGGTCGGAGCGGAGTTCATCGAGCTGACCGAATGGGTCGCGGCCTACTACTTCGGCCGGATGGGCGAAGTCCTGCACCGCGCCCTGCCCGTAGCGCTCTGCCCGCGCGCCGCCCGGCGCCGGACAGCCGACAGCGGGCAGGCGTTGCCTGATATCCCCGCCGCAGCGCGCGATCACTCCGGCAGCTTCGAGGTCGCGGTCTGCGCCGACCCGGCGCGCGCCGGCCAGCGCATCGCCGAGTTCCTTGCCGCCCGGCGGGCAGGCGGGTCGCTTCTCGTGCTGGCGCCCGACCCGGAGGCGGTCGACCGGTCGGCATTGGACGGCGCTGATTTCGTCAAGCTCAGTTCGGGTGCCCGGCCGGCCGAGGCGCGTGCCGCGTGGCGCCGGGCGCGCGCCGGCCGCTGCATCGTGCTGGGCACGCGCAGCGCGGTGTTCGCGCCCTGTCCGGACCTGGCCGGCATTGCCGTGCTCGATGAACATGACCCGGTGTACAAGGAGGAACGCCGGCCGCGCTTCAACGCGCGCGACGTGGCGATTGCCCGGGCGCGGATGAGCGGCTGCCCGGTCCTGCTCTGCGACCCGACGCCTTCGGCCGAGACCTGGCACCGGCTTGCCGCGGGCAGTTACCGCTGGCTCGACCGGCCGCCGGCGCCGTCTGGAAGGGCGACGGTCGTGGACATGCGCCGGCACCGCGGCGAGCTGCGCTCGCCGCGGCTGCGT
>CBFGIY010000104.1:0-6558 GCA_965648935.1 Caldifarciminota bacterium | reverse complement strand
TCGGCAAGGGCGCGGTCGAGCCGCGCGATGGCCGACGGCCGGTCCGGGGCCCAGGCGCAGATTTTCGCGATGAGCGGGTCGTAGGAGGCGTGAACCCGGTAGAAGGTTTCGAGGTGGCTGTCGACGCGCACGCCCGGGCCGCCGGGCAGGTGCAGGCGCGTGATGAGGCCGGGCGAGGGCGCGAAGTCGGCGTCGGGGTTTTCGGCGTTGTTGCGGCACTCGATGGCGGGGCCGCGCGGCCCGCGTTCGGACGCGGCCGCGACCGACGCGTCGAGCGGTTCGCCCGCCGCGATGCAAAGCTGCTCGCGGACGATGTCGACGCCGGTGACCATCTCGGTGACCGGGTGCTCGACCTGGAGCCGGACGTTCATCTCCATGAAGTAGCACTCGCCCGATTCGTCGCAGATGAACTCGACCGTGCCGGCGTTGACGTAGCCGGCGGCGCGGGCCGCGGCCACGGCCCAGGCGCAGAGCCGGTTGCGCAGGGCCGGGTCGAGGTTGGGCGCGGGGGTCTCCTCGATGAGCTTCTGGTGACGGCGCTGGCAGGAGCAGTCGCGCTCGCCGAGGTGGATTGTCCGGCCTTCGGCGTCGGCGAGTATCTGGACCTCGATGTGGCGCGAGCCGGTGACGTATTTCTCGATGTAGACCCGGCCGTCGTCAAAGGCGGCGCGGGCCTCGGCCTGGCACATCCGGAAGCCCGCATCGAGGTCTTTCTGGCGGCGCACGATGCGCATTCCCTTGCCGCCGCCGCCGGCCGCGGCCTTGACCAGCACCGGGTAGCCGAGCGATTGGCAGACCCGGTCGGCCTCGACCGGGTCGCGCACCTCGCCCTCGGACCCGGGCGTGACCGGCACGCCGGCCGCGCGCATCCGCTCGCGCGCGACTATCTTGTCGCCGAGCAGGCGCATCGTTTCGGCGCGCGGGCCGATGAAGGCGATGGCGCATGATTCGAGCGCGTCGACAAACTCCGGGCTCTCGGAGAGAAAGCCGTAGCCGGGGTGGACCGCGTCGGCGCCGGTCGTGCGCGCTGCCGCGACGATGCGCGAGACGTTGAGGTAGCTGTCGTAGGCGCGGGCCGGGCCGACGCAGACCGCTTCGTCGGCGAGAAGGACGGGCAGGGTCTCGCGGTCGGCCTCGGAGTAGGCGACCACGGTGCTGACGCCGAGCTCGCGGCAGGCGCGCAGGACGCGCAGGGCGATTTCGCCGCGGTTGGCGATGAGGACCTTGCGGAACACGGCGTTACCGTGCGGGCCGGGTTGCGGTCATTCTGGCGCGGCGGGTCATCAGCGCTTCCTCCTGTGGCCGTCGGCTGAGTCAGTATATGCCCGTGTCGTGCCGGGGCAAGCCCGGCCCGGGCGAGCCGATTCGCGCGCGTCGCCTTGACAGGCCGGCCCGGGCCGTTACAATGGGCTCCGGCGCGGTTACACGCCCAGACGACACAATAACAGTCTGACCGATTCGCTCGTCGGGCACTGCGCCGCTTGGGGGCTGGCGACCCGCGCCCGTCCCGCAGACCTTGAAGGAGGGTGAAAGTGAACAGGGTTTTCTGTGCGGCACTTATCGTAACGGGTCTGGTTGTCGTGGCCGGGGCAGCGTTCGCGCGCCCGGCCGGCACCGCTTTGTCCGGGCCGAGCGCGGCCCGCGGCGACGCCTGGGCCGCGCCCCAGAACATTTCCCAGTCCGGGACCAGCTTCGAGTACTCGCAGTACGCGCACTGCGGCGGCGTGGCCGCCGACACCGCGGGCAACCTGCACGCGACCTGGTACGCCCCGACTGCCACCGTGACCAAGGTCTGTTACCGGCGCCGGGACCGGGCAACCGGCGCGTGGGGCACGGTCGAGACCGTGAGCACGAGCACGAGCCTGAACAGCTACCGCGGCGGGGTTGCGGCGGATTATTCCGGCAATGTCCACGCCGTGTGGATGCGCTCGACCGCGCCCAACAGCGGCATCTGGTACAGCCGCAGGGACGCCGCGACCGGGACCTGGACCGCGGAATCGCGCATCGCGACGAAGTACGCCTCGGGCACGCCGGGCGAGCCTGCCATCGCGGCCCGGCCCGGGGGCAACGAAGTCCACGTGGTCTGGACCCAGCGCTGCAGCACCGGGGTCGCGCCGACCTATGCCAAGGTCTGGCACCGCGAGTTCAACGGCACGGCCTGGGGGCCGATCACGATGGTCAGCCTCGACACCGCGACGCAGGCGACAACGGCCGGGGTCGCGGTGGACAGCGCGAACAACGTTCACGTGGCGTGGTCCCAGTACGGCAACGCTTCTTCCGAATACAAGATATGGTACCGCGCCCGCATCGGCGGGACCTGGGGCGCGATCGAGAAGGTGTCCACGCCCGACCTCGACGCGACCTCGCAGTACAATCCCGACATCGAGGTCGGGCCGAACGGCACGCCGCACGTCGCGTGGCACGGCCGCACCCCGCAGGCGCCGACCTATTTCCGCATCCTCTACCGCAACCGCGCCGGCGGGGCCTGGGGCCAGATTGACACTTTCAGCGTCTACAACAACGCCCACAACCGGTTCCCGGCGCTCGCCCTGGCCGGCGACACCGTGCACGTGGCGTGGCGGCGCGACAGCACCGGCTCGTCGACCTATTCCCACCTGCGCTACCGGCGCTGCATCCTGCCCGGCGCGTGGGAGGACGACACGCGGCTGACCCCGGGGAACTGGACAAGCTTCGCTTACTACGCCGCCATCGCCGCGGACCGCAGCGACGTTCACCTTGTCTGGTACGACACCTGGAACGGCACGTCGGCCGCCTACACCGATGTCTGGTACCTGCGCCGGCCGGCCGTGCCCGACCTCGACTACGCGGCCGTGAGCGTGGACTCGGTCTGGCCGTTCCAGCCCAGGGGCGGCAGCACCCGGGTCGGCGCAACCGTGCGCAATGCCGGCCGGCTGAACCAGCCCGCGGGCAAGCTGGTGCGGCTGGAGATTGCCGGGCCGGGCGGGTACGTGTACCGGGACTCGGCGCTGACCGAGGCCGGGCTGGTGCCGGGCCAGTCGACCGCGGTCGTGTTTCCGTCGGACTGGGCCGTGCCCGATACGCGCGGGTTCTACACGCTGGCGGCAATCAGCGACCTGGACGGCGACGGCGACCCGGCCAATGACACCTGCCGGTTCGGGGTCGAGGTCTATCCCGGCCTGTACGAGACCTTCAGCGGGACAGCGTTCCCGCCCGAGGGCTGGCGCATCTACAACTTCGACAACAGCGACCCCTGGGCCCGCCACACCGCCTACAGCTACACCGCGCCGGCCTGCGCCCGGGTGTACTTCGACACGCCCAACAACGACTGGCTGATCACACCGCGGCTCGGGCCGGTTGACGCAGGCGACGATTCGGTGGCGTTCTACTTCCGCGCTGACCAGGGCAATTACCACGAGACGCTGACCGTGAAGCTTTCGACCTCGAGCCAGACCGACACCGCGACGTTCTCGGCGGTTGTCGGCCGGTTCGTCACGACCGGCACGACCGCGTGGCGCCGGCTCGCGTTCAGCCTCGCGGCGTGGCGCGACAGCGCGGTCTACCTCGCGTTCGTGTACAAGAATCACGACGCGTTCGGGGTGGCGGTCGACGACGTGATGGGGCCGAAGGTCGCCGCGCCGCCGCTCGACGCCGCGGTGACCTCGGCGCGCATCGCCACCTATCCCGTCGCGGTGGGCGCAGGCGAGACCTGCGCGGCGGTGGTGCGCAACCGCGGCACGCAGGCGACCGGGCCTTTCCGGGTCCGGCTGCTGGTTGACGGCGCGGTGCTGGACAGCGCGGCCGTGACCGGCCTCGCGCCCGGGGACAGCGCCGCGCTCGAGTTCACTTTCAATCTCTCGGCCGTGACCCGGGCCGGGTTCCGCGTCGCCTGCGACCTGCCGGGCGACGAGGTGCCGCTCAACGACACTTTCGCGTTCGACGACTGGGTCTTCCCGCGCAACACCTGGGCCGCGCAGGGCTTTGACCGTCCCCACGCCGCTGTCTTTCCGCCGCCCGGCTGGGTGCGGCGCAACGCCGACGGCGGCCTGCAGCAGTGGCAGTGGCGCGAGGAGAGCGGGTTCGAGCATTCGGGCCGGCGCCACGCCGGCGTGCGCTGGGAGTCCCCGACCCTGCGCAACGACGACTGGCTCATCAGCCCGGCCCTGACCCCGACCGCGACCGGCAACGACACGGTCGGGTTTTTCTGGCGCGCCTACAATTCGGGCTGGCGCGAGTCGCTCGAGGTGTACGCGATGGCGGGCCAGTCCGGCCCGGCCGACACCATCGCGCGGCTCTTCGCCGGCGGCACGGCTTCCGAGGCGTGGCTGGAGCAGAAGCTTTCGCTCGACGCGTGGGACGAGCAGCCGATATACATCGGGTTCCGCTACCCGGCGCTGGACGCGTGGTGGGTGCTGCTCGACGATGTCTGGTGGCAGACCACGCGCGGCGGGCCGGCCGCGCCGCTCCTGGCCGCGCCGCCCGACGGCGCCGACAGCCAGCCCTACTCGGGCCGGCTCGCCTGGCATCCGGCGTTCAATGCCGACGTTTACGACGTGTGGCTCGACACGGTCTCGCCGCCGGCCCGGCTCGTCGCCGAGGCGCTGGCCGATACCGCGGTCGAGTACTCGGGGCTCTTGCCGTGGCGGCGGTACTGGTGGCGGGTCGATGCCCGCAACCGCGCGGGCCGGGCGGTTTCGGTCGTGTGGAGCTTCAGCACGTTCGGCCCGGACACCAGCGCGCCGGGCTGGGCCGAGGTCGGCCAGGTGCCGCTTGCGCCTTCGGGCAGGCCGCCCAAAGACGGCGCCGCGCTCGCGTTCGACCGCGGCTCGGGCGCGTTCTTCGTGCTCAAGGGCAACAAGGCCGGCGACTTCTACCGTTTCCTGCCCCGCACCGGGGAGTGGGCCGAGCTCGAGCCGATGCCGGCCGGGGCCGAGAACAAGCTGCCCGGCAAGGGCGCGGCAATCTGCGCCGACGGCAACGGCACGGTCTACGCGACCAAGGGCAACAACACCGCCGGTTTCTGGCGCTACGGGCGCGACTCCTCGGCGCAAAGGTGGACCGCGCTGGCCGACGTGCCGCTCGGTGCATCGAACAAGAAGGTCAAGGGCGGCACCGGCCTCGCGTACGTTGACGCGGGCGACAGCCAGTACGTCTACCTGCTCAAGGGCTACAAGACCGAGTTCTACCGCTACAATGTCGGGTCGGGGGCGTGGCAGGCGCTCGCCGATGCGCCGGCCGGGGTGAGGGCGCGCTATGACCGGGGCTCGTGGCTGGCTCTGGACGCGGATGCGGGCAGGCTGTACGCGCACAAGGCGAAGGTGCACGAGTTCCATGCCTACGACCTCGCCGCCGGGGCCTGGGGCGGCGCGCTCGCCGCGATGCCGCTGGAGAACAGCCAGACCGGCAAGAGGAAGAAGGCCAAGGACGGCTCGGGCGGCGCGGCGCTCGGCGGACTGGTCTACGCGCTCAAGGGCGGCAACACGCAGGACTTCTACGCGTTCGACCCGCTCAACGGGGCGTGGCGCGAGCTGGACACGATGCCGTCGTTTGGCTCCACGGCCAAGAGGAAGCGGGTAAAGGCCGGCGGCGCGGTCGCGGCGGACAACCTGCACGTCTACGCGCTGAAGGGCAACAAGACCGCGGAGCTGTGGCGTTACGTGCCGGGCGCGCCTGTCGCCGGCAGCGGCGCGCGGCCCGCGCGGACGGCGCTGCAGGGCGCCGGGCGCGAGCAGTCGGTCGCGCAGGTTTTCTTCCAGTCGCCGGCGCGCGGCCGCGCGGTCGTGATCCGCCTGTCCGGCCTGCCTGCCGGAGAGCCGGCGCTTCTGTCCATCCACGATGCGGCAGGCCGGCTTGTTTTCCGGCGCGCGGCCGGCACGCGGCAGGCCTCGTTCAACGTTGCGCTGGCCGCGGGCGTGTACCTTGTCCGGCTGAGTTCGGGCAGGGGGGAAACGGTGCGCAAGCTGGTTGTCGAGCGCTAGCGCGATGGCGAACCGGCAGAGTATCACTCACAAGATATGGCTGTGTCAGCATACAGGCCGCGCCGCGCTTGACATCGCGGCGCGGGGGGTCACAATGTTGTCCGGAGATCGGGGCCGCTTTTCGTCCAAAATAGGGTTAGCTCCGACTGCCGCCACTGCGGTCCGTGGCGGTCGGGCTTGGTTTGCGCAGAAACACAGGGGTGGTAAGTGTTCTGGTTTGTCCTGTTAGCCGGGGTGGTCGCAGGGCCGGGTGCGACGGGTGGTCTGCCCGCGTGCGACCAGAAAGCGCTGGCCCGTTTCGCGGGGCAGTCCCGGACCGGCCCGCTGATACTGGGCGGGCAGGCTTACGCCGCGGCGCTGTCAGAAAGCGGCCTGCGGCTTGAGCCGGTCGGTGCGCCTGCCGGGGCGCCGGCAATCGGGCCGTCTGCGGCCGATGCCGGCAGCGGCCGGATGCTGGATACCGCGGTCGTGTTCGGGCCGGTGCAGGCCCAGCTCTTTTCGGCCGCGGTCGCTTTTGACGGCACCAACTATCTCGTCGCCTACGAAAACCACTCGGCGGGTTCGGACATATACTGCGCCCGGGTCACTCAATCGGGCCAGG
>CBFGIY010000103.1:0-6673 GCA_965648935.1 Caldifarciminota bacterium | reverse complement strand
GCCGTGGAACGGGTAGTTCGGGTCGGTCCACATCCGTCCCGCAAGGTCCGGATGCGTGTAGTCGCAACCCGTGTCGATGTTGCCGATGACGACGCCATCGCCGGTGTAGCCGTGCACGTACCACACCGAATCGGCCTTCACCTTGCGCACGTTCCACTCGACCGTGAAGCTGCCCGACAGCACGTCGCCCGGCGCGCCGGTCGCGGCCGCGGTCGCCGGCATCACGCCCAGCGCGTTGGGCGTCGGAATCTTGTCCCACTGCACGAACCACACTTCCGAACGGTCGGCCACCGCGCGGATCACCTCGGGCGACGCCTCGCAGTACACCGCGTTGACAATCCACAGCGGCGTAACATCCGACACCAGACCCGCCGCCTCAAACTTCGCCAGCTCAGAAAGCAGCCCGGCCTGGGTCCGCTCGGCGAGCGCCTTGCAGCCGCTCACCGTCGTTTCCCAGCGCTGCTCCTTGTTCTTGATAGTCCGGATGACGGTCTCACCGTCGAACTGCTCCTTCAGAGCGATCATCACGCCCAGCCGGTCCCCATCCCTGGCCTGCGCCATCTGTTCCAGCAGCGCCGGCTCGATCGGGGCGGCAAAGGCGATGACCGCCAGAGCAACCGACAACAGCATCAGTCGGTTCATCTAATACACCTCCTGCGGTGTTCTGCGATACAGCCTCTCGGACACGCACCGGATTCCCATCCCGGGCGGGATGGCGTTCCGATAACAAAACATTCTGTCCCCTCGTCGCCGCTTGTCAAGCCGCAATGGTCGCCAAAGAGGCGCGACCCCGCCCGAGGGCGGGGTCGGCCAAGACCAGAAGGACAGGCTGCTACTTGCCGGCCGGTGCAGGGGCCGGTGCCTTCTCTTTCACGACCAGGCCCACCTGGGTCCGGGTGGACTCGGGCGCGGTGCCGGCCGGGCTCAGATACATCTCGACGCTCGGGCCCGCGACCTCGTAGTTGCTCGTGCCGATCCAGGCATTCAGCTTGGCATAGGTCTCGCTGACCTTCTCGGGCGCGCCGACGTGCATCGCGGTCGCGAGCGTCATCGGGGCGAGATCCTTGATGACCACGCCCGACTTCGCGTCGGCCTTGGTCCCGGCCGGGACCGGGATGCAGACCTCGCAGCGCAGGCTCTCGGGCCTGACCTTGGCCGGGTCGTCAAGGTAAATGCCCATCATCGGGCCGGCCGGGGTCACCTTGGCGTCCGCGACCCACTGCGTCAGCGTCGCGAAAACCGGCCCGACCTCATTGTACGGACCCATCTTGGCGATCGACGCCACGGTCATCGGCTCGGTCGTCTTCATCTCCGCTGCAAACGCCGGCTCAGCCGGGGTTTCGGTCTTGGGGGCTTCCTGCCCGCCGCAACCGATGATGGCCGCAGCCAGGAGGGCGGCAGCCACCTTCAGCATGTCCTTGGACACGTTTTCTGCTCCTTTTATGGCTCTTTGCCCCCTGCAGGGGGCGCGGGATTATAGGTCGGCGGTCTTGGCTGTCAATACCCCGGACCTGTCACCCCTGACACAATTTTAACTTGGACGAAAACAGGGTGCGCCCGGCCCTGCCCGCCAGTTGACCCCGCGAAACCGGCGCCATCTTCAGTCCGCCTCGGGCCGCCCCCGCGCGGACTTCTTCTCCCCCTGCCTGCGCTTGGCCTCCAAGACCTTCTCCTGCGCCCGCTTCGACCGCCTGCGCTTCTGGCGCCTGAGCCGGGCGATGCGCTCGGCCTCGGCCGACTTGCGGCCCGCAATCAGCCGCTCGACCTTGTCGCACAGAAGCCGCCGCGCGAGAAAACGGTTCAGCGCCTGCGAACGCTCCTGCTGGACCCTGACCTCTATCCCGGTCGGCCCGTGCTTCAGCATCACCGCGGTCTCGAGCTTGTTCACGTTCTGGCCGCCCGGCCCGCCCGCGCGGGCAAACTTCTCATCGATGTCGGCCTCGCGGATGCCGAGCCGCGCCATCCGCCTGGCCAGCGCCTCGGCCTTGTCCGCGCTTACCGCCGAGAGCATCAGCCCTGCGCGCCCGGCTCGGCCAGCTCGTCGGCCTTGCGCGCCTCTATCTCGGCCTCGAGTTCCCGGCGCTCCGCGGCCAGGGCCATCGCCCGGTCGAACTGGAACCCCTGCCGCGCCGCCTCGTACTGCCGGTTCACGCTCTCCAGCCTCTGCCTGAGCTGCTCGACCGTCACCGGAGCGCGCGCCGGCGCTTCAGGCTTGCGCGCCTTCTTCTCCTTGCGGGGCTGGGGTTTGGGCGCGGCCGGCCGGCTTTCGGGCTTCGGTGCGGGCGGCCGGGTTTCCGGCCGGGGCGGGGCCGGTGACTTCGCGGCATGGTGCGCGGCATAGGTGAAGTTGCCCGGGAACAGCACGGCCTGCCCGCCCTCGACCCGCACGGTCTTGTCCGCGAGCTGGTCAAGCATGAACCGGTCGTGGGCCGAGAACACCACGGTGCGCTTGTAACGCGACATCGCCTCAAAGAGAATCTCGCGCGAGCGGATATCGAGGTGGTTGGTCGGCTCGTCCAGTATCAGCAGGTTGGACGGCATCAACAGCACCCGGATGATGGCCAGCCGCGACCGCTCGCCCCCGGAAAGCACCCGCACCCGCTTCTCGACCGCGTCCCCGGAAAACAGGAACATCCCGAGGATGCCCTTGAGCTCGTTGGAATTGAAACCCGAACCGGCCGAAGCCACGGTCTCAAGCACGGTATCGTCCGGGTCGAGTGTCTCCTCCGCGCCCTGCTCGTAGTAGGCAATCTGCGACTTCTGGCTCAGCCACACCGAACCCGCGGTCGGCTCGAGCCGGCCGGCCAGCATCCGCAGGAGCGTGGTCTTGCCCTGGCCGTTGGCCCCGAAGAGGCCGACCTTCTCGCCGCCCGCGATTGACAGGTTCACGTCGGCAAGCACGCGCTTCTCGCCGAAGCTCTTGCTCACCCCGCGGAACTCGAAAGCCTTGCCGTAGACTTCCTCGGCCTCGGGAAACCGGATGCGGATTTCCGGCAGGGTTTCGGGCGCCTCGACCAGCTCGAGCTTGTCGAGCATCTTCTGACGGCTCATCGCGCGCTTGGCCGTGTCCTTGCGGCCCTTGAACTTGGCGATGAAATGCTCAGTGCGCTTGATGAACGCCTGCTGATCCTCGAACTGCTGCTGCTGCTGGGTCTCGCGCCGCTCGCGGTCGGCAAGGTAGTCCGAGTAATTGCCCGGAAAAATGAACACCGACCGCGCCTCGATGCCCCAGATACGCTGCACCAGCGCGTCGAGAAGGTAGCGGTCGTGGGCGATCATCACGATCGCGCCCTTGAAGTTGTAGAGGTAATCCTGCAGCCACTCGATCGACCGGATGTCGAGGTAGTTGGTCGGCTCGTCCAATAGCAGGAGGTCGGGCTCCTCAAGCAGCATCCGCGCCAGCGCCGCCCGCACCTGGTACCCGCCCGACTGGGTCGAAAGCGGCTTCTCGAAATCCTCTTCCTTGAAACCGAGCGACACGAGCATCTTCTGGGCGCGGGACTCGGCGTCATAGGCGTCCTGTCCGTGCATCTGCTGCAGCACCGCGTAGCGGTCCAGCACCGCCTTCAGCTCGCGCTCGGGCAGGTTCGGGTCCTTCATCCGGTGCTCGCACTCCACCATCTCGTGGTGAATCTCATCAAGGTGGGACCAGGCCGCCAGCGCCTCCTCGAGCACGGTGCGCTGCCCAACCACCAGCCCGGTCTGGGGCAGGTAGGCGATTCGCGTGCCCTTGCGGACATCGACCTGGCCCCTGGACGGCTCCAGCAGCCCGGCCATCATCTTGAGGATGGTCGATTTGCCCGAACCGTTATGCCCGACCAGCCCGATGCGGTCGCTCGGGCCGACAAACAGATTCACGTCGCGATACAGCTCCTGCGTGCCGAACTCCATCGCGATATTGGACAGGGTTACCACGGCGAGAGAGTAGCCGGATGAGAACGCGAATCAAGGGACGCGGGACACCGGCGGCCGGGCGAAAGGCAGAGAGACCGCGGTCACGGCCAGGGCTTTGGAAACCGGACTCAGTGACGCCCTCGCCCGCGCTGTCGTCCGCAAGCTCAAGACCCTGCTCGACAGCGGCCTCGACGCGCAACTTGAGAGAGGGCTTAACTTCGCGCTCGAATCCACGCTCGCGCCGACGCTTGCCCGCAGGCTCGCGCCCGGCCTCGAAACGCTGTTCGCCGCCTCGTCTGCCCAACCCTCGGCCTACAGGTTGACCCCCGGGGTCACTCCCCCCGCTATATGTAGTGTCAACCCGCCATTCCCGAAACGCCTGCTTGCTCTCCTGCCTGACCCTCTCCGTCACCCATAGGGGCGGAGTCAAGCGCTGGCTATCGGCCTCCTTTGGTTTGTGGCATCTTGGGATGGACTGGCGTCAGTCACCCATTCGCACTCTATGGTGCACCATAACATGCGACGCTGGCCGCTCAATCATTTCGGAAACCTGGGGACGTTACCCTAGTTTGGACCGCCGCCCCTCGCCCTCTTGACCGCCTCCCCTCCCGACTTAGACTGACCTCGTGAAGCGTGTACTGCTGATTGTCGGCATCGTGGTCGTGGTGCTGGTCGTGGGTGCCATAGTGGCCGTGAACGTCATATCCCGCCGGCTGGAGCGCAGAATCGCGGCCGCGCCGTATGCGGACGTTGACCTGTCGCAGGCGGCCGACGGAGTGTACGAGGGCAGTTTCGAAGCGTTTCCGGTGTCGGCCGCGGTGCGCGTTACCGTGCACGGCCGCCGCATCGTTTCGGTCGAGGTCACGCGCCAGCAGAACGGCCCGGGCCGAAACGCCGCCGACGTGCCGGCCCGCATCGTCGCGGCCCAGTCCCCGAAGGTGGACGCGACTTCGGGTGCGACTTACTCCAGCCGCGCCATCAGCGCAGCGGTCTATAACGCGCTTGCGCAGCAGGTGAAGTAGGCGGTCCGGGCTGCCGCCCGCGCGCCGCTGTCCCGACTCCGCAGGCCAGCAACCGACATCTGCCGACCGGACCCGGCCTAGGCTTTGGGCGGGGTGAGCAGGTCGGACTGGGATTCGGACAGGCCCATCGCCACCTGCTCGAGGGTTTCCATGAAAACGGCGAGGTTTTTGGGCGGGATGCGGCGCATCATCTGGGCAAGGCCCCGGCGCCGGGCTTCGTTGAGCTTGGCCGCGGTCTGCCGGCCCTTGCGCGTCAGTCTGACCAGCACCACGCGCCGGTCTTCGGTCGAGTGGCGCCGCTCGACGATGCCCCGGGATTCGAGCCGGTCAACCAGCCCGGTCGCGTTGGCGCGCGACAGTCCGAGCATCCGGGCAAGCTCGTTCATTTTCACGCTGTCCTGGTTGAGCAGGACCATCAGTATCAGGGTCTGGGAAAAGGAGAACTCGCGCTCCAACCCCTCGACCGCGGGCATCAGACGCAGGCCCCGGACCAGTATCGGCCCGAGCCACTCCAGCTTGGCGAGGTAGAAGCTCTCCTGCTTGCCGGCCATGGTCCATTATGACCGGCCCGGCCGCGCGGTCAAGCCCCGGCGCTCGCTGGCCCGCGCCTTCACTGTTCCGCGTCGCGGCCCCTGCCCATCTGCGCCAGCAGCTCTTCTGCGCCCGGTCTGTCGTGGAGCGCGAATTCGGCCGGGTGGGCGGGCCGTGTTTCGGCCAGCACGCGGCGCAGGTGGGCGCGCGCCTCCCCGGCCCGGCCGAGCCGCAGCAGGGTCCGCGCCAGTTCGAGCCGGACAATCGTGTAGCTGGAGTCGGCGGCAATCCCACGGCGCAGGTACTTCTCGGCCCGCGCCGCGCTGCCCCCGGCAAAGGGCGGCAGTTCAAGGTAGAGCCGGCCAAGCGCGTACCAGCCGAGCGCGAAATCGGAATCCAGCTCGACCGCGCGCTCGAACGCCGCGCGCACCGGCCCGAGCATTCCCAGCGAGTTGACGATGCCCCGGACCCGGCCCGCGCTGCCCCGCGCCGTGGCCCACCAGAAATGCCCGGCCGCGCGCTCCGGCCACAGCCTGCGCAGCGTGTCGGCCGCGGCCGCGGCCCGGTCATACCAGCGCAGTTTCCCGGACGCGGCGCCGGCGCGGTCGCCGCGCTCAAGGCACAGTCGCGCCCAGAGCGCGAGCAGTTCCGGGTCGCGCGGGTCGGCCGCGCGCGCGTCGGCCACGATTGCCCACGCGCTGTCCAGGCCGGCCGGGTTCAAGTGACGGTTAAGGTAGAGATGCTCGGCGCGGGCCGCGGGCGACTCGAGCGCGGCGACCAGCAGCAGCAGGTCGAGAAACATCGGCTCTGATGCTAGCAACGGAGTGTTAAGAAACTGCCAGACCGGCCGGGCTCGGTCTGCTGCTCGCCGCGCGCCGCTCTGCGCCTGTCACCGCGCAAGGTATCGCGTCGCGGCGCGGGCCGGCATCATCCCCGCGGAACGAAACCACTCCAGCGTGTCGGCCACGCTCTCGCGCAGGCTGCGCGGCCGCAGGCCCAGCTCGCGCTCGGCCTTCGACCGGTCCATCAGGCAGTTGGAACGCAGGACCGCGAGCGAGTAGCGCGTGAACAGCGGCCGCGTGCGCGCGAGCTTCGCCCACAGCGGCGCCAGTCTCGCCCCGACCCGGGCCAGGGCCCAGGGCACGCAGATGCGCGGCGGCTTCACCCCGGTCAGCTCGCCCAGCAGGCGGAAAAGCTCGCGCACCGTGATGCTCTGCCCGGACACG
>CBFGIY010000102.1:0-6716 GCA_965648935.1 Caldifarciminota bacterium | reverse complement strand
ACGGGCCGTCGCCGACGCGAATGACCGCAATCACCGAGTCGGTGGCGCAGTCAATCACCTTCACATCCCACTGGTCGTCGCAGGAAACGTAGACGCGGTTTGACGCCGAGTCCCAGACCGCCATGTTTGCGCCCCGCACCCTGATCGCCCTCAGCCGTTGGTGCGTTGCGCCGTCGACTATGAGCACGGAGTCGCGTCCGTAGGTGAATGGACAATACAGCTTGTTGCTGGCCGCGCTGTACGCCATATAGAGCGGGTAGTCAACCGGTATGCTGCCGACGAGCGAATTGGTGGCGCAGCCGATGGCGAAGATGAAATCACCCGATTGGCTCCGACCATAGACGACATCCTGCTGAGAGTTGTAGGCCATCGAACCAACCCAGGCACCCCCGACGTCAATCGAGTCCTCGACGTACTGCCCCCGCGCGTTCGTCAGCGCGCCGAAGAGGAGGATGGCCGCAAGGGCCGTTGAGGTGTTGCGCACCAAGAACCCCATGCCCGTACTCTAGTCAAGTCGCCGGGCCTGTCAACGGCCCGGGGATAGGGACCCGGTTGGCGTGCGTCGGTCGTATCCCAGATGGCCACGTCACGGAGCAGGTCCCGCGCCACTGCCGCGGCCGCCTTGGAGGCGGCCGTCCAGGCCGCGAGGGAAACCACCTTGGAGGCCACCTGTGATGCTGCTGTCAGGCCGCGCTGGACGCCGCGGCCGAAGCCGGGCGCGTCGCGTGGTGCCAAGACTGCGGACAGGCCGCGAGTTAAACCGTGTTCCGGACCACTACTGAAGCTGGCGGGCACGCCAACTCCACCGCGCTGAGGCGCACCTTCCCGAGAACCTGCCGGATGGCCGAGACGCAGGCTGCGATGGGGGCCACCCCCGGGGTGGCCCCTAGGTGGAGTACTGGCCCGGGTACCCCTCCCGGTGGCATCAATCAGACCGCGCCCATCGTGCTGGAGCAAGTGGCCGACCGCAATAGCAGGCCGGGGGCGCTTAATGCGCCCCCGGCGATAGTATCGAACCTGCGGCCTAGCGGGTCACCAGCAGCTTGCCGGTCGCGGTCTGGCTGCCCGCGACGAGCCGCACGAAGTAACTGCCCGCCCTCACCGCCGAACCGTCCTCGGCGCAGAGGTCCCAGCCGATGCGGCCGGCACCGCTTACCGCACCCAGCGTGCGCACCAGCCGGCCCGACGCATCGTAGACCGCGGCGCTGCCGGTGATTCCCGGCGGCACGCTGTAACTGATGGCGGCCGAGCCGCGCACCGGGTTGCGCTCGACTCCGACGCGGCCCGCAACCATCGGGGTCTCACCCGCGACGGCTGTCGGCGGCCCGACGTAGAAGTCGTCCACGTACCAGCCCTCGTCGACAACGCTGCCGTCGGACATGAATCGGAACCGGATCTTCACGGTCTTGCCCGAGTACTGGGCGAGATCGGAGTTGAAGGCGACCCAGTTGCCGCTGGCCGCGGTGTAGCTGTTGAGCACGTACCAGACCGGCCCGCCTGTGTTCACCTCGACGACGCAGAAGTCCCAGCCCGCCTCGGTGCGGTACCAGTGGCGGAACCCGAGCAGGTGGCCCGCTCCCGGCGTGAACCAGGGCGTTACCAGCTTCGCGTCGTTGTTGTTCGTGTACTGCCAGCCGCCCTCGGTGCCGCAGTACCAGCTCTTGGTCGGCGAGTTCGCGCGGTGGGTGGTCAGGTGCCACTGGTCGCCCGCGCCCGAGTGGGTCCAGCCGTTCTCGCCGCTTTCCATATCGTCGGCAAAACCGTAGCTCGTGGTCACCAGCACCGGCACCTGCACCGTGTCGCAGAACCCGGCCGCGTTTATCACCAGGTCGAGCATCGCCACGTGCCCGTCCGGGCAGCCGCTTGAAACCTGGATGGCGAATGGCGCTGCCGGGTACCCGACTCGCGCCACCGCGATATCGGAGTAGGTCGCGGTCGGCGTGGTCACGGTCACGTGCGGGTCGGTTGACGATAGCGTTGCGGTCACCGACGCGGCCGCGCCCGAGCCTCGGTTGCCCAGGCCGATGGAAAGGTTGACCTCGTTGCCCGGCTGGGGCCAGGCCTGCGCGTAGTCGTGGTACACCAGGTGCGGCACCGGGTGGAGCGCCAGCTTCGCGCCCTGGAAGATAGAGCGCGGCGAGGCGTTCTGCACGAACACGATAAAGTCGATGTTGCGCGCCACCCAGGCCGAGTTGATTGTGAAGTCGCGCGTGCGCACAACCGAATCGCCCACCGCCACGGTGATGTCCTCGCCGTTGGCGTCGGGCAGCATCGTCCGTTCGACGTGCTGCAGGCTGTCCATCCCCTGCCACTGGTAGTACATGTGGCTCTCGGTGATCGCCACGTGCAGCTTGCCGCTCACCGCGCTCGTCGAGTTGTTGCGCACGACGATACGCAACTGCCCGGTGCGCGCGGTCGAGTCGTAGGTGCGCGACAGGGAGATGTCCAGCGGGCTCGGGATGGACTTCTTCCGGTCGAAGTAGCTGCGGTACAGCGGGTACAGCGTGCCCTGGTTGGTTCCGCCGACCATCATCGTATCGCCGCCGAACACCACGCTCGGTGAGCTCGTCGCGTTGTAGAAGGTCCGGCGCGCGGTGCCCGTCGGGGTCACGAACGCGTCGCCGTTGTGGTACGCGACGATCGCGACCGAGTCGAGGACCGCGTGCTCAAGGTCGTACAGCCCACGGGCTGTACCTGGACAGTATGGTCACCAGGTGCCGGTGAACTCTTCGATCACCATCACGCGCTGGCTGGCCTGCACTGCCATCGGCAGGAGCACGAGCACGGCCAACGCCGCAAACAGGACGCTCTGCTTTCTCACGATTACCTCCCGGCCGCTTCAACCGGCCTGGTCTTGACTCTATCAAAAGCATACGGCGATTGACAGGTCGGTCAATGAGGCGATACGCCGTGCGGGGCAGGACGGTCCTGCCCCGCACGGATACCTGTCGATGCCGGTCAGCGGACTATGGCTCTGCGCGGCGCCGTCTGGGCCACCGCATCGAACTTGACAAGGTACACGCCCGCGGGCAGTCCGGGCGCGTCCAACACCGACCCCGACCCCGGACAGAAGACGCCGGTCTTCACCAGCCGGCCGCTGGCGTTGTACACTGCAAACCGGGCGCGACCGGTTGGTTCAGTCCGGTCCAGAATCGCACGCGCCGGGGCTGTACCGTACTGCGCTCCGCCGGGCGCGGGCTCGGGCTGTGAACCGGCTGCGACCGGGGTGTAGCGCCAGAACTGGTTTGTCCTTGCTCCTTTCAGCGCATAGAGCACCCGGCCGTCCGTGCACAGATCTCCTCCCGCCTTCACCTTGCGCTTGCCGCCACACGCACCGGTCTGTGGTATCGTATCAAGTTCGGTCCAGTTGCCGGCCGGGTCGAAGCACCACAGCTCCTGGGTATTGCCGCCCTTGAGGGCGTACAGCTTGCCGTCAAGAAACACCCCGGCCGCGCCGTCTTTGCTCTTCTTGGATTTGCCGGTCAGCGCGCTGAACACGGGCATACCGCTGAGCGGCGGCTCGAGCCAGCGCCGGGCCGCGATATCGTAACGGTGCAGTTCGTGGCTCTTGGCCTTGTGCGCGTAGATGATGCCGTTGCCGTCATAGGCCAGCCACGAACCCTTGTCCCAATTGAACATGTTGCCGGCCGGCGCGTCGGGCATCGCCTCCCACGTCCGGGTCGCGATGTCGTAGCGGAAGAAGTCGCGCACCCGGCCCTTGAGCAGGTAGACTGACCCGGCACCGCCGTTCGGCACGAAAACGACGTCCGTGCCGCCATTGCAGCGCTTGCCCTGGCTGCCCAGCGGCACGTCGGGCAACTGGGTCCAAGCGTTCCCTGATGCGCTGAAACTGTGAAACCCGTTGGTATTGTGCCCCTTGGTCGCGAACACCTCGCCGCGCCGGTTGCTCGCGCCAGCGGCGCCGCGACCGACAGGTCGGTTCTCGTCGCCGGTCGGACAGTCGGTGCGCGCTATCCAGGTTCGCACTGCCGGGTCGTAGGCGAAGAACTCGTAGCACTTGTTGCCTTTGGCTGCATAAATCCGCGCCGTGGCGCTATCGTAGGCAAGCCAGCCGCCGTCCTTGACGCAACGGCGACCGTTGCCCTCCGGCATCTGCGGCAGCTCGACCCAGCCGGCCGCGGCAATCGTCGCGGCCAGCAGCACACCGAGCATTTTCTGTTGTGACATGACCACCCCCTGTATCGGCAGCCCGTACCTGCGGCGAGCAACTGCAACCGCGCCTTCATTGGCGCGCGCTTTCGCTGCTCTGTTGTCACGGTTGCGGACCAGCTCTGATTCGCACGGCACTGCTACCTCCAGACTTTGCCGGACCCCTTTCGCAGCGCTGCGCCTGCCGGCGATTGACCCGACCCATTATGCGGCCGCTCGGCCGCGCTTGTCAAGAGGTTTGTTGGGGGGGTGCTAGCGGTCCGGGCCGGGCCGGTCCTGGCCGGAAAACCGGTCCTGGTAGCGCTTCCAAGCCGCGTCCCGCGCCCGTTCCATTTCGTCGACGGCCCGCTGGGCCTGCTCGCCCTGCCCCAGGAAGACCAGCGCGTCGGCAAGGGTCTTGGCCGCGGTCTGGTTCGCGGGGTCGGAAGCGAGCGCCGCGCGCGCGGCACTGACCGCGGCCGCGTAGTCGCCTTTCTCGTACAGCAGCCGGGCAAGCAGTTCCTGGGCGCTGTAGAAGCGGGGTTCGCGGTCGGCTGCGTCCTGCGCCAGCGCGATGGCGTCGTCGAGCCGGCCGACCGCGTGGTACTGCACGCTCAACCGGTAGCGCACGTCCGGGTCCTCGGGCGCGCGCCGGCAGAGCTCCTCGAGCGCGGCAATCGCCTCGGCGTGCAGCTCGAAGTGCTCATAGAACGGGCTGGCCGCCTCGGGGTCGCGCTCGAACCGCTGCCGGATTTCGGTGTAGCAGTCGAGCGCATCGTCGGTCCGGCCGAGCCGGCGATGGCAGTCCATCAGGTAGAACCACGCGCCCGGCGCGTCCGGCTCCTCAGCCACCGCCACCGCGAACTCAGCCGAAGCCTGCTCGATCATCCCTTCAAGGTAGTAATCACGGCCGAGCCGCTGGTGCGGGTTCTCGATCTCCGGGTCAACTGCCTTGGCCCGCTGGTACTGCTCCAGCGCCGCCTCGTAGTCACCGCCCATGGCGTAGGCGATGCCCAGCGAAAGCCGGGCCCGGACATTGTCCGGGTCAAGCTCCAGGGCGCGCTCGAACGCGTTGACGCCCTTCTCCTCCTCGCCGGCGAACTCGTGCAGGATGCCCAGCCCGACCAGCAGGTCGACATCGTCGGGCAGCAGACGCAGGGCTTGCTCGAACATCGCCTCGGCGCGCGAAAAATTGGCCAGAAACATGAATCGCACCGCTTCGCAGGCGATGGCGTACGGATGGCGCTCGTCCAGCTCCCGCGCGCTGGCGCAGACGTTCTCGATCGTCTCCTCGTCGGATAGCAGGTGGGCGCAGAGCGCGGTGAGGTAGTGCAGCCGCAGGTTGCCGGGCGTGACCTGCAGCGCGTCGAAGAAGTACTCGATCGCCGACTCCTCGTCCTCGCGCTGGAAAGCGGCCAGGCCCTTGGCCAGCAGCCCGGTCGCGGTCTCGGCCTGCCGCGCCGCGCCGCCCCGCGAATGCGTTCCGCGCCCGGGACGGCGCGGCGATGCTTCGGAACTCATACTTCATTCTAGCGCAGGCCGGGCCGCTGTGCAACAGGCCGTTTCGCCGGGGTCGGTTGACGCCAACCCGGCGCGCGCCTAGACTTTCTCGATGATCCGCAACCGCACCAAAGGGAGGCCCATGCGTACTTTGATCTTGCTCATCGCGCTCGCGCTCGCCCCGGCGCTCGCCAGCGCCGCGCGCATCTGCGTCTGGAACTACGACTCGCTCGACCGATTCTTCGACCCGGTGCGGGCCGAATCGGTCGACTGTGCCGTCAATGTCGCGGCCGGGCTTGCCGCGCTCGGTCACACGGTCGAAGTCCACGCCAGCCTGCCCGGGAACCTCGCCGGCTACGACGCCGTGTTCTGCCTGATGGGCTGGTATCGCTGTTGAGGGGACAACTGCACCGTCGGTCCGACGGAACGCACCACCCTCATCAGCTACCTCAACTCGGGCAAGCCGGTCTACGCCGAGGGCGGCGACTTCGGCTACTCCAACCGCACCAACGAACTCTGGCCCTACTTCGGGGCAAACTACCTTGACGACGGCCAGGCGTCGGGCAATGTTTCCTCGCTCGCCGGCGTCAGCGGCACGTTCACCCAGGGCCTGAACTTCACCTATCCGTACGGCACCGGCCCTGACTTCTATGTGGACGTGCTCGGCCCGGCCGGCGGCACCGTATGCTACAACGATCAGGCCAGCCTCGGCCGCGCGGTGTTCTACAGCCCCGGCCCCTACCGCACGATGCTCTCGGCGGTGATTCTCGGGGCGCTGGAGGGCAACCGGCGCAACGACCTGCTTGGCGCCATCGTCAACTACCTTGTCAGCGGCAGCGCCGTTTCTGAACCGGCCGCGCCGCCCGCGCCCGGCCGAGTGACTCTTTCGCCCAACCCGGCCCGGCCGGGCAGCACTGTCCGGCTCAGCCTGCCCGACGGATACTTCGGCCCGATCCGGGTGTTTGACGCCGCGGGCCGTTCCGTGCCGGTGTCATACGACAGCCGCAATCTGTCGCTTTCGGTCGCCGCGCCCGGCGCCTATGTTCTGCGCGTCGCCGGCCAGTCCG
>CBFGIY010000101.1:0-6847 GCA_965648935.1 Caldifarciminota bacterium | reverse complement strand
GTGTCTGATGCCTCGAACATCACCAGCGGGTTGGCGGCTGTTGAGCGCCGGGCCAGGTTCGCCCCGAGCACGGTGCCGACAGCCACGCCGGCGGCTATGACGAGGCCTGCCAGGGTCGCGCTGAACGCGCGGCCCAGAGCGAGCGCGAACCGGCCTGGGTGGCGGTGCGAGCGCACCTCCGCCATCACGCGGGTGATGAGGTGGGGCGGCACTTCCGGCACGGACAGCTCGCGCAGGGCGGCGAGGTCAGCACGCAACCTTTCAGCCTCGGCACAACAGGCCGGGCACTGGGCAAGATGCGCTGTCAACAGAGCTTGCACAGGCCCGGCCTGTTCGCTATCAAGGGAGGCTGGTAGAGCCCTTCTGGCTGTTCTGCAGTCCATCTGTTTCATAGGCTTAGACTCCATCGGCAGTCATATCCTGCGGCCCTCGTTTCGTCAAATCACTCCCTTGCGCCGGGCCGGTTCTAGGAGCCGGCGCAGGTTGGTCTTGGCCCGGAAAAGCAGGGAGTCGACCGCGCGGGCCGAGCGACCCATGGCCGCGCCGATTTCCCTGTAGCTCATCTGCTCGTAGAGCGAAAGCACCATCGCGGTGCGCTGGTCCGGGGGCAGTTGCCCGAGCGCGGCCTGCACCGCGGCTTCGCGCTCGCGCCGGCGAAACGCCGTTTCCGGTTCGGTCTCGCGGCCGGCCGGCAATTCCTCGTCGAGTTCGCAGGTCGGTTTGCGCCGAGTGCGGTAATTGATGGTAAGGTTTATGGCGATGCGGTAGAGCCAGGTCTTGAAACCGGAACGGCCACCGAAACCGGCGATACTCTTCCACGCCCGGACCATCGCCTGCTGGCAGAGCTCCTCGGTCGTGTTCCGGTCAGCGGTCATCCGGTAGATGTACGAGAAGAGGCCCTGCTGGTGGCGGCGGACGAGTTCCTCGAAAGCCGTGGTGTCGCCCGCCTGGGCGCGCTCGACGAGCGCGCGGTCGTCAGGCCGCTCGGCCGACTGGTTCATCCCCTGTCGTGATGGCGTACCGTGTCCGACGGCGCTACTTCGCCTCCAGCAGTTCGGTGATGCGGCGCGAGAGGGTTTCGCGCAGGTCGGCGGAGTAGCCCACCTTTACCTCGGCGACGCGTCCCTTGCGGTCGACCAGGACGAGCGTGGGGTAGGAACCGACGTTGTACAGCCGGGGTGCGGTCGGGGCGAGCAGGGTCGGGTAGTTCAGCCCGAGCTTCTCGGCGACGAAGCGCGCGTCGGCCGGGTCCTTGTCGACATTGAGCCCGATTATCTGCACCGGGCGGCCGGCGAACTCCGCGGCAAGCGACTTGAGAGCAGGCATCGCGCGGATGCACCAGGTGCAGCCGCGGTACCAGAAGTCGAGCACGACGACCTTGCCGCGCAGCCGGGCCAGGGACCACTCGCGGCCGTCCAGCGCCTTGTACTTCCAGACCGGGGCCGGTTTGCCGAGCAGGCTGTCGGGCGCGGGGCCGGCGCGGGGCGCGGGCCGTTCGGCGAGCTGCTCGACATAGTAGCGGAACGCGTCAAGTTCGCCCTCGGCCGCGGCGACGAGGTCGGGAACGGTGAGCGCCCTGCCGGCCGTGGCGAGAACGCTGTCGGCGAGAGCGTAGAGCGAGTCGGCCGAATCGGGCCGCTCGCGGGCGAGGTCGGTGAGCGTGTCCCAGCGGTGCCAGGCGCCGATGAAGGCCTCGGCCTCGGCCGTGAACCTGTCGAACTCGGCACGGGGCAGGGGCGGCGTTGGGGTGAGCGCGGCTGCGGTTTTCATCTCGCTCTGCATCGGCCGCGACGCGGCAGTGCGCGTCTCCGACTCGACGAGCCGGCCGGCCGCGGTGTCGAAGAGCGCCGCGCCCTCGGCGGAGATCTCATAGACCTGATTGATCAAGCCGTCGCCGACCGAGCGGATGAGCAGCCGGCCGGTCTCGCGCTCGAAGCCCGCGGCGGTGAAGCTGCGGCTGTCGAAGCCGGCCGCGTCGGCGACGCGCCAGCGCGCGGCCTCGGCCGCGTCGCGCGGCAGGGGCAGAAACAGCGCGGCGATGTCGCGCAGGCGCAGGGCGAAATTCTTTTCGTAGCGGCCGTCCGCGGGCATGTCGCACCACGCGAGGTAGACCGCGGCCGGGCCGGCCGCGAGGCCGCCCTCCGGGTCAAGCACCTGCTCGGTTTCCCGTTCGAGGAGTATCAGGCGCCAGGTGCCGTCCGGGTTCCGGCGCACCGGGTAGACGGTGACGCTGCGGATGAGGTACTCGGTGGCGGGGCCCATGCTGCGTTCGGCGCGGGCGAGGTACTGCAGCCGGCTGCCGGCCTCGAACCGGTAGCGCGGGAGGACCGGCGCGGCCGCGGGTACCGCCTCGAGCGCGTCAAGCCGCAGCGCGACGCGCGGGTCGGGCGGCGGCATCGCCGGTTCGGGTCCAGCCAGGGCCGCGGCCGAAAGCATCACGACCAGACAGCCGAGAACCGCGCGCAGCCGCGTCGTCGGGGCGGGATTCGCCGCAGGAGACGGAATCGTTCTGTTCATATGTCGAGGATAGGCAGCCGGCCGCCGCTGTCAATCGGGCGTGCGCGACCGCTTGACCTCGGGCCATTTGTCGGTTTACCTTGTCGTGCCGATGCCGGCCATCGTCGTCGAAAGCCTGAAGCGTTCCTGGGGCGCGACCGTCGCGCTCGACCGGGTCGGGTTCGCCGTGGAGCCGGGCGAGCTCTTCTGCGTCACCGGGCCGGACGGGGCGGGCAAGTCGACGCTGCTCTGCCTGCTGGCCGGGACGCTGAAGCCCGACTCGGGCCGCATCACCATCCTCGGGATGGACGGCGTGGCCCGGCCCTGGGCCCTGCGCAACGCCATCGGCTGGATGCCGCAGCGGTTCGCCATCTACTCCGACCTGACCTGCCGGGAGAATCTCGAGTTCTACTGCAGCTTCTACGGGCTGGACCGAAGCAGCGCGCGCGCGCGGGTTGACGAGCTTCTGTCCGCGACCGCGCTGGAGGAGTTCGCGCACTTCCGCGCCGGGAACCTGTCGGGCGGGATGAAGCAGAAACTGGTGCTGGGCTGCGCGCTGGTTCACGACCCGCCGGTCCTGCTGCTGGACGAGCCGACCACGGGCATCGACCCGCTGTCGCGGCGCGAGTTCTGGCGAGTCCTCGTCGCGGCACTGGGCCGGGGCACGACAATCGTCTACTCCTCGGTCTACCTCGAGGAGGCGGTGCGCTCGAGCCGCATCGCGATAATGGACCGCGGCCGCGTCGCGGCCTGCAGCTCGCCCGACGCGCTGCTTGAGCGGGTGCGCGGCCGGCGGTTCCGACTGGCGACCGGCGAGCCGGGCCCGGCCGCTTCCTGCCTGCGCGCCTGCCCGGCGGTGAGCGCGGTCCAGACTCTGGGCAACGGCGTGGCGTGGCTGGTGCGGGACGAGCCGGGCGCGGCCGGGGCGGCCGCGGCCTGCCTGCGCCAGGCCGGGATCAGCCGGACGCCGGAGCCGGCGCCGCCGACCCTCGAGGACGTCATCGTAGAAACCACGGGGCGATGAGCCGGACCATCGAGGTCAGCGGGCTGGTGCGCCGGTTCGGCGGCTTCACCGCGGTCGACGGCGTGTCGTTCGCGGTCTCGTCAGGCGAGGTGCTCGGGTTTCTCGGCCCGAACGGCGCGGGCAAGACCACGACCATCCGCGTGCTCTGCGGCATCATCGGTCCGTCCGCGGGAGAGGTGCGCGTGCTCGGGCTGGCGGTGCCGCGCGAGGCGGCCCGGCTGAAGACCCGCATCGGCTATGTCTCGCAGAAGTTCTCGCTTTACGAGGAGCTGACCGCGGCCGAGAACCTGCGCTTCTTCGGCGCGGCGTACGGGCTGGCGCGCAGCCGGCTGGGCGGCGCGGTCGAGCGGGCGTTCGCCGAGCACGGGCTCGAGCAGTTCCGGTCAAGCCGGGCAGATGACCTGCCCGCGGGCGCGCGCCAGCGGCTCGCGCTCGCCTGCGCCCTGCTTCACGACCCGGGCGTGCTGTTTCTGGACGAACCGACCTCGGGGATGGACCCGTTCTCGCGCCACGAGTTCTGGGCGCAGGTACACGCGCTGGCCGCGCGGGGCAAGACCGTCCTCGTGACCACCCACTATATGGACGAAGCTGAATACTGTCACCGGCTCTGCCTGGTCAATCGCGGCCGCATCGTCGCGCAGGGCACGCCCGATGAGGTGCGCGCGCTGGCCCGCGCCGCGGCGCTGAACGTCGCCTGCGCGCCGCTGGGACGGGCGTTGCCGGCGCTGCTTGCGCGGCCCGACCTGGGCGAGGTATCGGTGTACGGCGACCGGCTGCGTCTGGTCACGGCCGACCCGGACCGGGCCGGACGCGAGCTGCCCGGCGTGCTGGCCGCGGCCGGGGTCGCGCTTGCGGGCATCACGCCGGACCGGGCATCGCTCGAGGACGTGTTCGTTCAGCTCGCGCGCGCGGAGCGTGAGGCGTGAGGGCCGCCGCGTCCGCCGCCCGGCTCGCGCTGCGCTCGCTCGGCGCGGTGATGACCAAGGAGTTCATCCACATCGCGCGCGACCCGGGGACGCTGGGCATCGCACTGCTCGCGCCGGCCGCGCTGCTGCTCCTGTTCGGCTGGGCGCTCACCCTGGACGTGCGCGAGATACCGACCGGCATCGTCGACCTCGACCGCACGCCAGCGAGCCGCGCCTTCGCCGGGCGGGTGACCGCGGCCGGCTGGTTCCGCGCCGCGGCCCGGCCCGAGAGCGAGGCCGCGGCGCGCGAGCTCATCGACCGGGGCCAGGTCAAGGCGGCGCTGGTCATCCCGGCCGGGTTCGGCCGCAGCCGCGCCGCGGGACAGACCGCCGACGTGCTGCTTCTGCTCGACGGCACCGAGTCGGTGACCGCGACGCTCGCGCTGGCCCACGCCGAGGCGCTGGCCGCGCGCGAGTCGGGCGTGAGCCTCGCGCCGCGGCCGCGCGTGCTGTTCAACCCGGCGCAGCGCAGCACCGAGTTCCTCGTGCCCGGGCTGCTGGCCATCATCACGATGTTCATGACAATCCTGCTGCCCTCGCTCGCGGTCGTGCGCGAGAAGGAGCGCGGCACGATCGAGATACTGCGCGCCGGGCCGATCCGGCCGGCCGCTTTCGTGGTCGGCAAGCTGCTGCCCTACGCCGTGATCTGCGCGCTCGACCTGCTCGCCGTGATGCTCGTCGGCGCGCTGGTTTTCGGGGTGCGCATCCAGGGGAGCCTGGCGCTGCTTCTCGGCTTGTCGGTGCCGTTTCTGGTCACCGGGCTCGCGCTCGGGCTGCTGATTTCGACCTTCGTCGACAGCCTGCAGGTCGCGATGTACGTCGCCTTCCTCGCTTCGGTCCTGCCGTCGTTCATCCTTTCCGGGTTTGTCTTTCCCCTGAGTTCGATGCCGGGCTGGCTCCAGGCGGTGAGCCTGCTGGTGCCGGCGCGCTATTTCCTGGTTGTCATCCGCGGCATCTATCTCAAGTCGGCGCCGGCCGCGGCCCTGGTCCAGCCGGTGCTCGTGGCGGTCCTGTTCGGGGCCGGCGCGATCTTCGCCGCGGTCGAGCGGCTGCGGAGGTCGCTGTGAGGGGCCGGCTGCTCGCGGTCGCGTGGAAGGAGCTGCTCCAGCTCGTGCGCGACCGGCGCACCCTGCCGATGGTGCTGGTCTCGCCGGTGCTCCAGCTCCTGCTCTACGGCTATGCCGCGACGACCGACATCCGCGACATCCGGCTCGCCTATGTCGACCGCGCGCGCACGGCCCTGAGCCGCGAGATTGTCCGGGCGGTCGCGGCCTCGGGCGGGTTCGAGGTCTTTGAGGTCGAAAGCCCGGCCGCGATCGAGCGCGCGATGCAGAGCGGCCGGGCCTCGGTCGGCATCGCCATACCGCCCGGATTCGAGCGGGCGCTGCGCGCCGGGCGCCGGCTCGAACTGGACGTCTTCACCGACGGCAGCGAGCCCAACACCGCGGCCGTGGCCGCGGCCCGGCTGACGCGCATACTGCTGCGGGTCGTCGAGGCCGAGCTCGGGGCGCGCGCGGCCCTGCCCGTGGCCGCGGTGCGGGTCGCGCCGCGCGTGCTCTACAACCCCGGCCTGGCCAGCCGCAACAACATGGTGCCGGGCGTGCTCGTCATCGTGCTGCTGACGGTGACGTCGATCATGACCGCGATGGCGATCGTCCGCGAGTATGAGCGCGGCACGATCGAGCAGCTCTCGGTCACGCCGGTCCGGCCGTGGGAGCTGCTCGCGGGCAAGCTCTTGCCCTACACCGCGATCGGCTACGTCGACATCCTGCTCGTCAGCGCGGTCGCGCTGGCGTGGTTCGGCGTGCCCGTCCGCGGCTCGTTCGCGCTCTTGCTCGTGCTGTCGCTGCCCTACCTGCTCGCTTCGCTGGGATTGGGCATCCTGACCTCGACGGTCGCCCGCACCCAGCAGCAGGCGATGATGCTGTCGTTCACGATGCTTCTGCCCAACATCCTGCTGTCCGGGTTCATGTTCCCGGTCGAGAACATGCCCCGGCTCGCCCAGCTCTTCACCTACCTCGTGCCGGCGCGCCACTACATCACCGCGGTCCGGGCGATATTCCTCAAGGGCGCGGGACTCGAGCTGCTCTGGCCCGAAGCGCTGTGGCTGGCCGGGCTCGGGCTGGCCATCTTTCTCGTCGCGCTGCAGCGCTACGCGGCACGCCGGGTGTAGCGGGCCGCCCTTCGCCTTGACCTGTCCTTACCCGGCGTTACACTGGTCGCCGAGATGAGAAGACGCCTGCCCCTGGTCATCGCCGGGCTCGCTCTGGCCGCGCTCCTCGTCGCGCTCTTCGCGGTCCAGCGCGCCGGTCGCCGGCCCGAGGGCGAGCTGTCGGGCACCATCGAGGCGCGCGAGGTGAAC
>CBFGIY010000100.1:0-6951 GCA_965648935.1 Caldifarciminota bacterium | reverse complement strand
CGCGGGTTTGGTCGTGTCGGGCTGGTCGCAGGCGGCCAGCATGGCCAGCGCGACAAGCCCTGCAAGCAGGATGTGCTTCATGACTTGGCCTCCTCGAAATCGGGTTGAACCGGGCGGCGCGGACCGCAGACAGCCGGGGCTGGTGCCGGCGCCCGTTTCGAGAATATACATCCTGCACAGGACTTGTCCAGAGTCCGCGCCGGCACGGCGGCCGGGTTTGCTTGACCCGGGCCGGCCCGGGCCTAGAATCGCTGCACCGTCAGGTCCGTACAGGAGGCAGACAGCCATGATGAAGTTCGTTATCCTCGGCGCAGTCGCGCTGGCCGCGGTCGGTTCGGCCGCGATGACGAGCGTCCTGCAGACAGGCGACCAGCCGATGCTGGTCGATTCGATAGAGATCCGGGGCCGGATGAATCCCGAGATGGTAGTAACGCCAGGCTTCGGCGGCGATCCCGGGATAGAGGATACTTTCCGGTTCGGCAGCCGGGTCGAGTGGCCCGAGCGCGGCGCGACGATCTTCTACACCGTCGAAGGCCAGCGCCGCGACCCGCTCACGCTGGCCGAGGTGGTCGAGGACGAGTGGTACGAGCTGCCGCCCGGCCTTGCCGACGGCCCGATACTGATAAAGTTCCTGCGCAGCGGCGCCGTGGCCGAGGGTCCGCGTTCGGGCGGCCCGGTGCGGCTGAGCGCCGCGCCGAATCCGCTGAGGACTTCATCGGTGGTCAGCCTCGCGGTGCGCCGGGCCGGCGAGCTGCGGGTCGAGGTGTTTGACGGCACGGGTCAGGTCGTGCGGGTGCTGTGGTCAGGCCGGGCCGCGCCGGGCAGTCTCGCGCTGAAGTGGGACGGCGCGGACAGCGCCGGAACCCGGGTCGGCACCGGCGTGTACTTCATCCGGGCCGCGCTGGACGGCGCCCGGTCTCTGGCCAAGGTGGTAGTTACCGACTAGGTTTCGCGTTACTCAGTCGAACTGCGCCTGCCCCGCGGGGCAGGCGCAGCGTTCGAAGCTATTCCCGCATCGCGGGACTAGCGGATGTAGATGGTATAGACCGGTTTGAAGGCGGCGGTGTCGCCGGCGGCGTCGGTCACGATGTAGCGGAACCTGACGGTCTTACCTGAGGCATTGGCCGCGGGCGTGCCGACGACGACGCCGTTGGTGCGGTGAATCGAGAGGCCGACCGACGCGAGGTCGGTGCGGCCGGGGTAGGACAGGTCCTCGTACCACTGGTACGGCGGCTCGCCGCCCAGCACATAGAGCGACGCGCCGTAGCGCTTGTTAACGCGTGCCTCGGGCAGGATGAGCGCGCTCGGGTCGGTGCTGTAGGGGTCGCGCTGCTGCAGTATCGCCGCGGGGACGGGACCGCTGCCCCAGTTTCTCGCCCTGACCGTGTAGGTCTTGGACGCGCTGTATGAGCCGGCGGCGCAGGTCATCCTGAACGTGCCGCCGGTGCGCGATACCGTGCCGCCCGTTGCCCGGAAGACGCCGGTGAGCGGGTCGACCGTTGTGCCGGGCGGGAACGAGCCGCCGCTCAGGGTCCAGGTGTAGCCGTTGAGCGGTTCGCCGCCTGCGGCCAGCAGCGTCACCGCGTCAACGTTCGCCCCGAGGGTTCCATAATGGATGTAGAGGTCTTCCTGGTCCTGGAAGGTTATCCTGCCCGAGCCGTCGAGCAGGTTGCAGGACAACACCAGCAGAGGCACCAGGGCGGTCAGCGGACTCACCAGTCTTCTCACGCACGCTCCTTTGCAGCTTCGGTTTTCGTGGCCGGGCGGCGTTCCCGCGCGCGGCCGCCCGGCGGCGAGCCGCGCGCACCAGCCGGACCGTCGTACCGACCCATCTGGGGAACGAACAATTATACCGCACAACCGCTGACCTGTCGAACCGGCGCTGCGCGGGGCCAACCGCAAGGTACTGCAAGATAACATCAATCATTTCATACTGTTGGGGCTGTAATCTCGAATTCGTCTGCAATCTTCTGCACGACAGGTTGTGTCAACCCGGGGGTGACCCCCGGGGTGGTCCGGGTCTTGAGCGTCGGGTCGAGCCTGCGGTCGAACCGGGCGGCAATCGCGCGGCAGGGCCGGGGTTCAGGTAGGAGGCAGAGACAGGCGGCAATGCCGGCCTTGAGACGGGGATGCAGGGTGCGGTCGAGGCGCCGGACCTCGGCGGGTTCGAGCCGCGCCGGAAGAGCGGGGCCGTGGCGGGCAATCGGGCGCGGGCCGTATGCAGGGTCAAGAAACCTGCCGGACCGGCGCGTCGCTGTCGGACCTGCGGCCGATGCCGGAGTCCGGAAACAGGGACCGGGGGCGGCTTGCGCCGCCCCCGGGAGGTTGTGCCTGTCGGGCTAGCGATGCACAACAAGCTTGCGCGCGGCCGCAAAGCCGGGCGCGGTCAGGCGGACGGCATAGACGCCGGACGGCAGGTCCAGCGCGAGCGCGCCGGCCGCGCTTCCGGCAAGCTGCCGCGCAAGCACGAGACGGCCGGTTGCCTCGTAGACGGCCAGTCGCGCCGCGGCCGCGGGCGCGAGCCCGGACCAGCGGACCGTCGCGGCGCCGCTTGTCAGGCTGCGGTCCAGGGTCAGGCTCGGCCGCGATCCGGCCGGACCTTTGTCGGCCTGGATGCCGGCCCGCGCCGCGCGCGCCGCGGGCTGGGCCGTGCCGATGGTGTAGCGCCAGAGCTCGAGCGTCTTGTTGCCTTTCAGCGCGAGGACCGGCGCTTCCCAGTCGCCGGTGACGGTGAGGGAGCCGCCGGCTTTGACCCGCTTCTTCTTGCCGGTGGAGCCGAACGCCGGCAGGGTTTCACATTCGGTCCAGGCCCCGGTGGCGAGCTCGTAGCGGTAGAAGTCCTGGGTGTTGCCGCCCTTGAGCGCGTAGATGAAGCCGCCCCAGAGCACGCCGTCCGAGCCGTCCTTGGCTTTCTTCTGGCGGCCGGTGCGGCTGTTGTAGACCGGCATACCGGTGCGGGCCGGGCCCCACGTCTTGCCGGCCACCGAGTACGAGAAGAAATCGTGGACCTTGGACTTGTGGGCATAGAGCGTGCCCGCGCCGTCATGGACGAGCCAGGAGCCCGCGTCCCATTTCGGCCGAGTGCCGGCGGGCGCGTCGGGCAGGGACTGCCAGGCGTTTGTCGCGACGTTGTAGCGGTAGAACTCGGTGCGGCCGCCTTTGAGCAGGTAGACGTACTGGCTGTCGCCTTCGTCAACACAGGCGAGGTCGGCGCCGCCCTTGACGCGCGCGCCGGACGGTCCGGGCGGGATTTCGGCCAGGGCGGACCAGGAGTCGCGCTGAGTGACGTACTTGTAGAAGCCGAGGGTGTTGTTGCCTTTCACGACGTAGAGCGTGCCGTTGCCGTCGGCCGCGCCGACCGCGCCCTTGTGCGGCGGCTTGTTCTCCGGTCCCAGGGGCATCGGCGCAAGCGCGGCCCATGAGCCGGAGGCGACGTCGCAGGCGTGCAGTTCTTCGGCCTTGTTGCCTTTCTGGACGTAGATGCGGCCGGAGAGCGCGTCGAAGGCGAGCCAGCCGCCGTCTTTGACGGTCCTGCCCGAGGGCACGATGGGCACTCCGGGCAGGACTTCGCTCCAGCCCGGGGGCACGGGCGCGGTGCCGCCGGTGCGGAAGCTCCACACCGCGGAGCCCGTGGCGCCCACGCTGTTGCGCGCCGTGACCGACCAGTAGTAGTCGCGCAGGGGCAGGAGCCCGTCGTAGGCAACGGTCGTGTCGGAGAGGTTGTCGGCGATGCGTCGGACCGGCGGGTTGAGCGTGTCGAGGTAGACCTCGTAGGTCTGGGCGCCGGCAGCGGGACGCCAGATGAGCGCGCCGCCTGCCGGCTGGCCCGCGGCGCCGTTCGGCGGCAGGGCGAGCAGAGGCGCGCCGGGGCCGGAGAGCGTGCGCCGCCACCAGATGTTGTCCACGAGCAGGTAGTAACGGTCGAGCCCGCGGTTGCGGATGCCGATGCGGACGGTCGAATCATCCCACGCGTCGAGGTTCAGTCGCAGCGACTGGTAGCTCTGGGTCGTTTCGCGCGCCGCGAACAGGCGGGCGATGGTGTCGGACACCGCGCCGCCGCGCATCACCCAGACTTCGATCGACTCAGGGTATGTGAGCGACTGGCAGCGGTAGTACAGGCCGAACGAGTCGGCCAGCCCGGGGACCGGCTGGAACGGCGGGGTGATGAGCCAGTCGTCGTTGCGCAGGGTCGAGCTTTCGAAGTATGACGCAGCGTAGAATCGGCCCGAGTGCGAGTTGCCGGTGGTCGACAGCCTCTCCCATGTCCGGGTGCCGCCGTCGTTGTTGACGATGGCCCAGCCCGCGGGCGGCCAGCTTGACCCGTGCCAGTCGAAACCGTGCGCCTGCCACGTGCCTTCCGGGAAGACCCAGTCGTCGAGCGTCGCGGCCGTGTCGTTGGCCCTGACTTCGTCGCCGGCCAGGTCGTGCGCGAAGCTGAAGAACGCGCGGCGCACCGGCCCGGCGACGGCGACCGGGATTGTGACGAGCCGGGTTTCGCCGATGGCGAGACCGGAAACCGATGCCGACCCGGCCGGCGCGCCGTCAATCCGGGCGTGCACGTTGAACGGGCCGGCCGCGTTGCGGCCGAGGTTGCGCACCGTGACCGCCACGGTCTCGGGCTGGTCGGCGACAAGCGGGAATGACGGTATGCCGTAGGTCGCCACCATCGCGACGTCGATGAACGGCACGTAGGCCGCCGGGGCCATCACGTCGTCGATGTTGATGTAGTTGTGGTTGCGCGAGCGGCCGGTGAAGCGGACATGGCACTGGCTGGTCTGGCTGACGCTTTCGAGGTTGAGCGCCTTGCGGCTGAAGGGCGTGTCGATGCCGGTGTAGGTCGCGAGCGTAATCCAGGTCGCGCCGAGGTCGGTGGAGACTTCGACCACGAGCGAGTCGTCGGCCTGTCCCGAGTAGGGCGGATGATGATAGTAGAAGATGAGCGAGTCGGAAGTGTCCAGGGTGAGGTCGAGCCGGGGCGAGCGCAGCGCGCCGACGTTGCCGGCCGGGATGAGGTATGAGCGGAACTGGGCGGCGCCGGGCGCGGTGTAGCAGTACTGGGTGTTCGTGGTGCGCTGCCACAGCGGCGATGCGGTGCCGGCGATGCGGAAGGTGTCCCAGCCCGCGGTCGGGAACTGGGAAGCCGACCAGGTCTCGTACAGCCCGGGGTAGACATAGACGTCGCGGCCCAGCGTGTCGTTGGCCGGTTCCTGGTCGCCGGCCAGCGCGGCCCTGAGTCTGAAGCGGTAGGGCCCTTTTGTCGCGGGCGCGGTCCACGCGGGCGTGAAGCTCAGGCTCTGGGACGCGCCCTTGACCAGAGTGCTGGTGGTGAAGACGGTGTCGGCGTAGCTGTACCCGGCCGGCCCGGTGATCGTCAGCATGACCGGCACGCCGGGCGGCCGGGTTGTCGTTCCCTCGTTGCGTACCGTGACGCCGACCGTGACCGAAGCGTTCCGCGCCATGAAGGGCCAGACGTTGTTCATCGATTCGACCCGGATGTCGTTGGGCCAGGGCGGCAGGCCGCGCTTGTAGTATATCTCGTTGTTGGCGTCGCGGCCGTCGTACCAGAGGAGGTGGATGTCGCCGGCCGGGTCGACGTGGATCGACGGGGTGTAGCGGCCGGCGGTGCTGATGCCGGTGGCGTCCTCAAAGCCGGTCCAGCGGTCGGACGGGGTCCAGGTGCCGTAGCGCACCTGGTAGTTGTCGGTGTAGCTGTCGGAGTAGCCCTGGTAGACAACGTGAATCCAGCGGTTGGGGCCGGCCGTGACCTGCGGGGCGAAGCAGTAGCGCGACCAGCCGGACGGGGTGAGCGTGTCGCGCAGCCAGGTCCCGGCGCTGTCGCGGGCGAGCACGACGCGGTAGTTGGTGGCGCGGAAGACTATGACCGGAGTGAGCGAGTCGACCGCTATGGACGGCGCGGCCGTGGTCACGCTGTAGCTGGCCTGGGAAACGTCAACCGCGGTGCCCCAGGCCGCGCCGGTGCGCTTGCGGTACATCACCTGGTTGAGCGAAGGGCTGCCCGGGCGCGCCTCGCGCCAGGTGATGTGAACGTTGCCGGCGCGGTCCGCGGCGATGGCCGGGTCGTACTTGGCGTCGGTGTTGTTGCTGTGGTTGACCGGCGACTGCCAGGTGCCGGAGATGCGCTCGCGGGTGGTGGGGTAGAAGTAGTTGACAAATGTGGGGTCGTAGTAGCGCGTGATCCAGACGACGTGCACGCGGCCGGACGGGGCGCAGGCAGCGGTCGGCCGCGAGCGCCAGTAGTTGTCCGCCGAGTCGGCGAGCACGGTGACGGAGCTCCAGGCGCCGGCCGAGGAGCGTTCGCGGTGGAGTATGCGGCGGTCGGCCGTCGTCGCCGCCGCCGAGCTCCAGACGACGTGGATGCTGCCGGTCGAGTCGAGCGCGAGCGAGGGGTAGCGGTTGTTGGCGGAGCTGTACGGCGCCACGCCGCTGACCGCGGTGGAATCGGTCCACGTGGCCCCGCCGTCGGTCGAGCGCTTGTAGACTATCGCGTAACTGGAGCCCATGTTGCACCAGACCGCGTGAATCGCGCCCGCCGCATCGACGACGACGTTGCGCTGGTTTTCGGCATCGGTCTGGTCGGGTGATGAGTTGTAGCTGACCCGGCTTTCGGCATAGGGCCAGCGGGCGTCCGGCGACCCGGGCGCCCGGTCTGAGGCCAGTCCGGCCATGCCGGCAATGAGGGCCAGCATCGCTAAGTGCTGCATCGCTTCCTCCTGTGTCCCTGCCGGCGCCGCGCGAGCGCCGGCAAAACGGTGCCTGTTGACGCGCGTTCGACTGCCGGCACCGGGCAGCGGTTCGGTTGTCATCCTGGGACTCCGGCATGCCCCGGAAGCCCAGTTTCACTCTCAACGGTCGGTCACAGTCAACGGGTAATATTACACCAAACGCGGCAGTGCGTCAAGGTAACAGGAGGCCGGGGCGCGTTGCCGCGCC
>CBFGIY010000099.1:4331-7013 GCA_965648935.1 Caldifarciminota bacterium | reverse complement strand
GCCCGAAAAGGCCGGTTGTAGCTCACGGCACGAGATTCAGACTGCCCCGGCACGGACACGAACGCCACCGGCGCGGATCGAAAACCGCGGGACATGCGGGTTGTCAGCGAATCAAGCCCGACCGGCTGGACCAGCATCTCCAGCGTGCGCAGACTGCGGCCGAGATACGCGTCGGTGCTGCCGGCACCGGCCTCAAGATACACATACCCGTGCCGCGACCACAACTGATTCGCCGCCGCGCCGGCAATCCCCAGCGCCAGCCCCAGATGCACCAGCCCAGAGGCAACACTGCGCCCGCGCCGCCGCAGCAGTGCGGTCAACCCCACCAACAGACCGGCCAGACCGACAACTGCTCCGGCCGCCAGAAACGGCACCGACCCGGCCAGCCGGCTCACACTCTCCTGCCCGTAAAGACTCGCCCAGGCGGCGACGCCGGCCAGCGCCACAACCGTCAGCGGTCCGAGCCGGCTCAGCCATCGGCTCAACATTGCTCACCACCAGCGGCGGGGCAGCACCGGCATCCTGCCCGGCCGATTCCCGAGACCTCGGCTACACTGCTCACAATCACTCTTGCCAATGCGCCACAGACTACACCAGCCGCCAGAACCGTCAAGCCGGCACCCACCCGGCCCGGTCGTGGGCACCGCCGCCTGCCTGCGAACACCCCGGCCCGAACAGCCCCTGCTCCGAAACACACCGCCCGGGGGACAGGGGGGTCATCTTGCCGCCCAACCCATCGCCACAACCGTAACCCGTTGTCCTGCCGTCGCCTGCCTGCCCGGCCCGCGCCCGATTTGTCCTGTCTGCCCCTGTAACCAGGATTACAGTCCGCCCCGCGCCCCGCGCGCTTGACTCACCATTACCGCTCCCCTATTCTGGCGGCTGATGCGACAGGGACTTGGTGAAGCCGACACCCGCGCCAAGCTTATCGACCCGGCGCTGTCTGGACGTCCTTTTTCGGGCGAGCTGACGGCCAAGTGGCGCGAGAAGAACAGGGCCTTGGTAGAGGGGGAAATGGCGGAGCGGAAGAGGTTGCTGGTGCGCTAGGGCGCACTTGGAGGATTAGGATGGAAGTGCTTTGGGGAAATGTTCTGGCGGAGACGGTCCGCGCGACCTGCGACAAAGCTAGGCGCAGGCTATGGATTGCCACGCCCTACATGGGGTCCCCTGCGAGCGTTCGAAAAACGATCAGTGACGGGAGGATGAGTGATAGTGGTCTATAAAGACAAGGCTGGCGTGGACACGATGACGCCGGTGCCGTATCAGGACGAGGCTGAGTTGCAGCTCGTGCTGAAGGAGCATCCGGAGTTGCTTCAAGATACCGGCGGTGCTCGGCTCTATTGCATCGGCTGTTGAGTCTCCATCGGTGAGGCAGGCAAAGCCGACCTGTTGTTCGTGGACGATGACGGTAAGCCGACCGTCGTCGAAGTTAAGCTGGCCCGCAATGGCGAGTCGCGACGCGATGTGCTGGCCCAGGTCTTTGACTACACGGCATCGCTGGCCGAGTACACCATCGATGAACTCGACCGCCAGCTCGACAACGAGCTGGAGAACCAGCTTCAGTTGTTGGCGGGCGAGGGCGATGACGCCCGGGCGAAGTACAACCGGCTGTGGGATGCGTGCGCCGATGCAATGCGCGTCGGGTCGGTCAGAGTTGTCGTGGCGATGGATGAGGGCCGCGAGGACCTGGAGCGCATTGTGCGTTTCGTGAACGAACACAGCAATCTCAACGTGCGCCTCCTTGTTGTGCGCAAGTACGTCAGCGGCACCAAGACTGTACTGGTGCCCGAGTTCATTGTGCATGGCGAGGAGTCGGGCGTCGGCAAGACATCCGGCCGACGCCCGGGGCTATCGGACTACCAAGTCCTACAACAGGAGTATTGGACAGAGTATCTCGAGTACATGAAGGGCAGCCCAGTACCGTGCGGCCCGGCCCTGCCAAAGCACAGCATCGTTCACCCAACCGGCAGCAGTTCACTGCTCTTGTTCTCGGTAGCTTCGATGTTCACGCAGGGCGTCTCTGGCAAGTCGCCGGAGCTCAGGGCTGAGTTCGGCATCAGGATGGACAACCCAGCCCCAGCGTTCGACTGGTTCGAGAAGCGGAGAAGCGCGATTGAGAAGGCGTTGGGCTCACCACTGCGCTGGGATAACGAGACCTACACGCGTTACTATCGCGTGTACCTAGCCGAGAAGGGCGATTTGCGCGACCGCGATGCCTGGCGCAAGCAGTTTGCGTGGCTGCGAGAACACGCAGAGAAGTTCTACGACGTTTTCATCCCGTTGATCAAGGAGTACGAGGCGAGCCAAGCGTGATGCTGCGCGGTTCGTGACCGATGCGTGAGAGTGGGAGGTAGCAGTATGAAGTCAGACACAATCAGGCAGTTGCAGGCGGACCGGCGGATTGTGGCCGAGTGCCCGGAAACGGGCGAGACGTTCTCGCTGGCCGATGCGGTGATGTTCTATGTCGGCGACCCCTTGCCCGAGCAGGCACAGCAATGGGTGGATGAGTTCAAGGCCGAACTGGCCGAGCGGCGCCGGGCCCTGGCCGAGAGCCGGCGCAAGCTGAAGCAGCGGTCCGAAGTCGGCGCGAAGGCGGTCGGGGTCGGCAAGATTCTCGAGCACGTGGTGCCGGCGATGAAGGGGTTCGAGCTGGACTGCCGGGATGCGCGGGCGCTGTTTCAG
>CBFGIY010000099.1:0-4321 GCA_965648935.1 Caldifarciminota bacterium | reverse complement strand
TGACCGCGCGCGACGGCCCAGACGTTATGTCCAACCGAGGGAGAAGGCATGAGTCCAAAACGCGCTAGCAGTAGGAGTCTGTGCAGCGTCCCCGATGGCGCTAAGAGGGATGCAACGAAAAAAAACCAACAGGCGGAAGCCCCATCAGCCGACCAGATCAGATTGATCCCCAATGGCAAACTAGAGTGCGTTGTATCGGGCAAACTTCGTCCTGATACGCCCGAAGAACACGTCCGCCAGCGCATAGCGCGTAGCATCCTGGAAGACTACGGCTACGACAAGGCAGACACAGAAATTGAGTTTACCGTCAATCTTGGCAGCAGCAAGAAGCGGGTGGATATTGCCATCTTCCCGCCGCGCGTTGACCACAAACAAGAAAACATCAAGATCATCGTGGAGTGCAAGCGGGAAGAAGTCCGCCCGACTGACGGAAATAACGGCGTCGAGCAACTAAAATCCTATCTTGCCGCTTGTCCCAATGCCCGCTTTGGGATGTGGATTGGCTCGGAACTTCAGGTCTGGGAGCGGTTGGTTTCGAAAACAGGCGAAGTCTATTTTGCCGAAGCGACCGACATCCCGCGTTTCGGTTACGAAGCCCCACAACCCATCACGTTTTCCGAACTCGTCCCAGCGCACGAAGAACTGATTGCCATCTTCAAACGCTGTCACAACTACATCTACGGCAACCAAGGACTACAGAAAGAACCCGCCTTTCAGGAATTGCTCAAACTGATTTTCTGCAAGGTTTACGATGAAGACACCTCGACAGGCAAAATGCGTTTTTTCATCAGCAACGAAGAGCGCCGTTCCGAAATCGGGCAAAGGCGGCTGAAGCAGACGATTGACCAATTATTTGAAGACGTAAAGAATCGCTACCAGTACATCTTCACCAGAGATGAGCAGATTCGTCTCGACAATCGCGTTTTGGCCTATGTCGTCGGCGAACTGCAACGATACTCACTTCTTCAAACGCTGGCGGATGTCAAAGGTGCGGCTTACGAACAACTTGTCGGGAGCAACCTGCGCGGCGACCGGGGCGAGTTTTTCACGCCGCGTAATGTGTGCGAGATGGCGGCGCGGATGGCGTTGGCGACCTATCCCCGCGAGAAATGGCTGAAACTCCGTATCCTTGACCCTGCTTGCGGCACGGGCGGCTTTCTCGTATCGGTGATGAACATCTGGCGTGAGTATTTGGAAACCGTCCAGCGCGCCAAATGGAAAGACGAGAGCAAAGCGCTTGAAGAAACCGTCAGACTCCTGCGCGATACCGCCAATCAGTACCTTGCGGGCATAGACTTTAACCCTGTCCTGGTGCGAGCGGCGCAGATGAACCTGGTGATGCACGGCGACGGCTCGACCAATGTCTATCACGCCAATTCGCTTCTGCCGCCCGGCGAGTGGATTGGCGAAGTCGCAGAGCATATCAAACTCGGCAAGCTTGACATCGTCCTGACCAACCCACCGTTTGGCTCCAAGATTCCCATTGACGACCCCCATATTCTGGCGCAGTTCGAGTTGTCCACCTTTGAGATGGAGAACGGAGCGCGCCGCCCCTCGATGCCGCCGGAGCAGTTGTTCATCGAGCGTTGTCTGCAACTTCTGAAGCCCGGCGGACGGCTGGCGATTGTGCTTCCCGATAGCATTCTCTCTAACCCTGGGCTGGCGTTTATCCGCCGCTGGATTCTCAAGCGGGCGCGCGTCATCGCTAGCGTGGACTTGCCACAGGTCACGTTTGAACCCTACACGGGCACGCAGACCAGCGTTTTACTCCTGCAAAAGAAAACCGATGAAGAAATGCGTATCGAGCGGCAAGCAGGCAAACCATTCGACTATGAAATCTTTATGACCACGCCCGAAGCGGTTGGACACGACCGACGCGGCGAGATTCACTATTTGCGGACGCCCGAAGGCGAACTGATTGAATACGAAGATACCGTCACCGTCACGCGACGCGGCCCGGACGGGAAACTGGTCACCGAACGCCGCCAGCAAAAAGTACGCGAAAAGTTTGACCAATTGCCCGAAGTGGTACGCTACTTTACCGAGTGGGTTTCCAAGCCCGAACGAATGAGATGGCTCAATGGCTGAAACGATAACCGATCCTGTCCTTACCCGCGAAGAACGCCGCCAGCGGTTCATCGAATCGGGCTGGGCGGTTTCGATTCCCTGTACGACCGTCCCCGCGCACTGGCTGTATCAGGGAGAGAACCGGCTGGATGGTGGCTATTACACCGCCGAAGCCAATGCCGCATTGCGAGCGGTAAATGATCGTGGTTTTGAAGTTCAGACATTGGGTAAGGTTACAAAAGATATTTTTGTGCTTGATCGTTTTCGCCGTGTGTACGCCCGCGATAAATCATCAGGATGGCCCTATCTTAGCGCATCAGAAGCACTTGATTTTCGCCCCCACAGTGAACGGTACATTGCAAAAGACCACGCGCCAAAATCGGCAGACCTCCATTTCGCCAAACAAGGATGGTTACTTGTCTCTGCCTCTGGCAGTGTAGGACGCATCGTCCTCGTCACTGAAAGATTGACGAAGTATTTCTTGACCCACGACTTGCTGCGAATTGTGCCTAACAATTTTCCTTACGGCGGTTATCTATACGCTTACTTGTCTTCTCAAATTGGGCAAGTGTTGATGGTCAAAGACCAGTACGGTTCAGCCATCAAGCACCTTGAGCCTCACCACCTGGTAACCGTCCCCGTGCCGCTGCCGCCTGAGAATATCCAGGCCGAAATCCACGCTGAGATTATGCGGGCGTATGCCCTGCGCGATGAAGCCAATGACCTGCTGGACGAAGCCGACAGGCTCTTGCACGAAAAGTTAGGGCTGCCCGTTTTCGATGAAAGCCTTGTGCCATATTTGCCTGCTCCCACTGCGGCGCGCCTGCCCCCCAACCGCCCCGAAATGCCGCATCCAAAGGCGTTTAGCGTCAGGGCTTCCGAACTAGCCGACCGTTTCGATGCTTCCTTTCACGTGCCGATTGCAAGGACGGCAGTCGAACTTCTGCGGGGCGGGAACTATGCCAGCGTGCAACTGGGGAGCATTACAGCGGATATTTTCATCCCAACACGTTTCAAACGTATTTATGTATCTGAACAGTATGGTGTGCCGTTTCTACAAGGTTCGCACCTGCCTCAAATGCGCCCTTACGATTTGAAATACATCTCGCTGAAAGCAAACGCAAAACATATTGACGAATGCCTGATTAGAACTGGCTATGTCGTTGTTACTCGCTCTGGCACAATTGGACGAGTCGGTTTGATTTCACCGTATATGGACAAATGGGCTGCATCCGAGCACCTACTCCGCATCGTGCCTGACTTCAGCAAAGGTCATCCTGGCTACATTGCCGCCTTCTTAATGACTCCTTACGGGCAGCATCAATTGACGGCGAAAATCTACGGCGGCGTGGTGGACGAGTTGACCGAAGACGACACAAGCGCAGTGTGGATTCCGAACGCCCCGCTGAAAATTCAACAGGAAATTGGCGGAAAAGTAGTACAAGCCTTTGAGAAAAAGGACGAAGCATGTGCGATAGAAGAAGCTGTCATCCGCAGGGTGGAGCGTCTTTTGCATCGCAACTGGGGAGCGCTACCGTGATTTCAATGCCGTACCTGCGATGAAGGGGTTTGAGCTGGACTGCCGGGATGCGCGGGCGCTGTTTCAGCCCATAGACTACATCGTGTTCAACGGGCTGACCGCGCGCGACGGTGAGATTGATTCGCTGGTGTTTCTCGACGTGAAGACCGGCAAGGCCGGGCTGCAGCAGCCCCAGAAGCAAACCAAGGATGCGGTCGAGGCGGGCAGGGTCGCGCTGGCGCGCTACGGAGGTGAACTGTGAAGGCGCCGATTGTCGCGGCGTTTCAGGATTTCCAGCGGATGATGGTCGTCTGCCCGCAGTGTGGCGGCATCCACCTGCTGAGCGAGCTGAAGCTGTCGTACGGGGCGAAGGCCAGGCCGACCTGGCTGGATGCGCTGCGCCGGGAAGAGGATAAGGTCAAGGAGGCCGAGGACCGTTTCGAGGAGCAGAAGGCCGAGCTCAGGGAGGCGGCGCGCGAGAAGGGCCGCCGGCAGTTGCCGGCGCTGCTGAAGAAATCCGTGCCGGTGGCGTGCCGGCTGGGCTATTACCCGCAGGATATGAAGGCGATGTTCGACCCGGTGGACTTTGTCGTATTCGACGGGATGAGTCTGAAAGGACAGGTGCGTCGGGTGGTGCTGCTGGACGGGCCGCCGAAGAACCGCCGGCGCGAGCGGGTGCAGCGTTCGCTGGCAAAGGTGCTGAAAAAGGGCAACTACGAGTGGCGCACCGTGCGG
>CBFGIY010000098.1:0-7063 GCA_965648935.1 Caldifarciminota bacterium | reverse complement strand
CCACTCCAGGAAAGCCGAGCCAGACAGATCCGAGGGTGTGATGATCCGGTCAGGCGTGAAATTCGACGATGTCCTTGTCGAGCAGGACGTGGGCGCGGTCGACACGCAGGCCGTCGATGCCGCTTGAGTTCCACAGCCGGGCGTATGTGAGGTTCTTGGCAATGTCCTTGTGCAGATGCCAGGCTGCGTCCATCAGAGTCGCGCCGCGCTTGAGAATGACCGGGTCGTCCATCACCGGCGGCTTACCCGGCTTCTTCGTGTAGACGCGGATGACCTCGAGCGTGTCGAAGATATGGCGGCGCAACTCCTCAAGGCCGGTGCCGTGTTCTGCAGACACAAGCAGCATCGGCACGTCGCCGACGACCTCGCGCAGGACTGCCAGACGGTCGAGCGCGGCCGGGTCGTCACACTTGGTGCCCAGCCGGATGAGCTTTTTCGAAGTGGTGCCTTCGATCGGCTCGAGCGGGATGCGGGCCTGGCTCAGCAGGCCGTGCAGCGATTCTGTGTTCTCAAGCAGGGCGTCGTCGGCGAGGTCGTAGAGCACGGCGAGCACGTCGGTTGTTCGCATTATGTGGTAGAGCCAGGCTGGAACATCCGGGGCGACCGGCGGCATGTCCACAAGCTGGATCTGGATATCCTCGAACTCCATCATGCCGGCTTGGGGAATCGTTGTCGTGAATGGGTACGCCGCAACTTCGGTAGCGAGCCCGGTCAGCGCGCGCACCAGGGCCGACTTGCCCGAGTTCGGCACGCCCACGGTCACGACCTGGCCCGCGCCCTGCTTCTCGACGTGGAACCAGTCGCCGCGCCGGCCGCCGCCGGACTTGCCCGATGACGAGAGTTCCTTCTTCAGCTTGGCGATGCGCGTCTTGAGGTCGGCCTGCATCTTCTCGGTGCCCTTGTGTTTGGGGATTGTCTGAAGCATCTCCTCGAGACAAACCAGCCGTTCCTCAGGCGATACGGCCGAGCGGTATCGCTCCTCGGCCTTCTTGAATTCAGGCGAGAGGTTCGCTGGCACGCCTATTTATAGCCGAAACTGCCCGCAACGCAAGAAGCCGCACGCGGAATTCTTGCGGAAGCAGGCTAGTCGCCGGTCGCGAAACGCTGCAGTATCCAGTCGCCGAACAGGGCAAGGGCCTCGGGTGCGATTGTTTCCTCGATTCCCGCGTATTCGGTGAGCGCTCCAGTCGTCGCGGTCTGCAACAGGTGGTTCAGGCCGCGCATCTCCTTGACCGTCCAGTCGGGGTTACCGCCGGTCCTGAGCGCGGCCTCGATGGCGGCGAGGTTCTCGCGCGGGGAGACCTGGACGTCTTTCTCGCCGACAACCGCCAGCACCGGGACCTTGAGCCGGCGCAGCTCGGGGGCCGGGTCGTGAGCGACAAACTGGCGAAACCAGGGCGTGAGCGCCATCCTTGCCTGGGCTGCGATGGCTTCGGCCGAGGAAAGCGCGCCGCGTCGTGAATCAGGCAGCGCGTCGGTCACTTGTGACAGCAGCTGGCGCAGGCTGGCGCCGGCTGCGGCGGTGTCGGTCGCGCTCAACACGATGTTCAGCACCTGACGCTGGAGCGCGACCGCCGCATCGATAGCCGAATCGGACCCGCCTGCCGATGCGGTCACAAGCCGGGATTGGAGTACGAGCACCGAGTCGCCGCGCAGACCGGTGCCGGCCATCAGAATAACGAACGCGACACCGCCGCGATTGGCGACAAGCGGGGCGATGATGCCGCCCTCGCTGTGTCCGAGCAGGCCGATGCGGCCGGGGTCGACTTCAGAGCGCGCTTTCAGGTAGGCCACGGCCGCGCCGGCGTCGCTTGCCATATCAGTGGTCGTGGCGGCCGAGAAGTCGCCGGTCGACTTGCCCACGCCCCGGTCGTCGTAGCGAAGCACTGCGATACCGCGCCGAGTCAGGAAATCGGATATCACAAGGAACGGCCGGTGGCCGAATACGAGCTCGTCACGGTCCTGAGGTCCGGAACCCGAGATGAGCACCACGGCGGGGAATCGGCCGCCCGAGTCAGGCAAAGTGAAAGTGCCGGCGAGCGTGATTCCAGCAGCCGGGTTCTCAAACTCCACTTCCTCGACGCGGTAGGGCAATGGTTCTTTCGGTTCCTGGGGCCGAGCAGGGGCGGTGAGCCCGGCGCTGCGGCGCAGCGTGAGCGGCAGGCTGAACGGGCCTTGTTTCCAAGTGCCAGACAACACGCTGTCGCCGGGCTGGAGGGTGGCTTCATACGAGCCGAAAACCGACGGAATCTTCAGGGTCAGTCTGCGTCTGGCGAAGGACACGTCAGCGGCCGCGAGCCCGAATGCGCCCTGGTCCGGGCTGTCCATCGCAGCGGTCAGGTTGCCGCCTTCGCCTCGGGTCACGTGCAGCACGATTGTCAGTTCGCCGCCGGGAACCACGAGCTTGCCCTGCCAGTCGCCCTCCGGGCCGCCGACCCTGCCGCGGCAGCCCGCGAAGATCGCGATGGCCGCGGCGAGCAAGAGAGCCGGTGTGAAAGTCCGATGTGTTGCCATCAGTTGCCTCCGGCGCGCTCACGCGCCAATGCTGTCAATAGCCGTGACTGGACCGGTTGCGGGCAAGGCCCGTCTATCTAACCTGAACTACCCGGCAAACCATGAGCCGGGTGCGGGCAGTCTCATGTGATTCTGGGCGAGGCTCATTCGTCCTCATCCTCGTCGTCCTCGTCGTCCTCGTCAGCTTCGTGCCCGCCGGTACGGTTGACCGTGACCTTGACCCTTCTGCCGCTCTCGACACCGCCGATCATCACGTTGAGCCCCAGAAAGGGCGTGAGCTTGCCCATTCGCGGGCCGTCAAGCACGCGGCCGCCGTCGGTGAACTTCCACCTGGCCGGCGCTGGCGAAATCGCGGCGCCGCCGCGCAGGATGATGCCTGCGAAGCTGACCGGGACTGCAACCATCAACTGGGGAGTGAGGCTGAACTGCCCGTATGTCAGACCGGCGGACCGGCCGCCCGCGCCGAACAGGTCGCGGAACTCACCGTCACCCGAGCGGTAGGTCAGGGTCATGTCGTAGCCGGTCGCGCCGATGCCCAGCATCGGAGCGACAAAGAGGTGTCTGCGCACGAACAGGGCGTAGCCGATGTCGAACTGGCCGCCGGTGTACTCGATGTCGATGATGCGCGGGCCGACTTCAGGGTCGCCGGCGACGGACTGCTGGCCGCTGAACCCCGAGCCACCGACAAGCACTCGCTCGGCAAGTAGCAAGCCGCCGCCGCCAAAGGTCCACTGCGACCCGTCAAACCTCTCACGAAAGCCGTTGTTTGTCAGCTTGTCGTTCAGGACACCGTAGTCGACAAAAGAAAGTCCCGGGCCGAACCAGCCGAACGCGCCGCTCGGTCCGCTGCCCTTGCCTTTCGCCTCGGGTCTTCTGGCTATTGCCGCCGGCGCGACAACAGCGAAACAGGCCATCACGGCCAGAAGCCGCCTTCCGGTCATGCTTCCTCCTTTGGCCAGGTTGCGCTAGACGTGTTCCCCGGCCGCAACGTCAAAGAATACCAGGCCCGACACGAGCTTGGGGTAGAAGTCGGTCGACTTCTGAGGCATGCGCTCGCCACGCTCAGCCACGCGGTTCACCTGCTCGGCCCGGGTCGGGTTCAGGAAGAGCGCTGCCTGGTATTTCGACGAATCAACTCTGGCGATTGTTGCATCGATTCCGCGCTCGTAAGCAACGTGGTCTTCGACCTTGTCTGTCGGTACGCCGAACACCCGGTCGATGATGAGGGTGTGCAACACCGCGACGTCCAGTCCGCGGTAGTCGTCCGACCGGTCAGGCAGGGCTGTGCGCATCGCTGTCTTGTCTTTCAGACGCAGGATGTACGACTTGCCCTTGCCTGCGTACAGTCCGAACACATGCTCGTTCGGTCCGGCTGAGCGGGAGAGCTCGTTTTCGATCCGGGCATCCTGGATCGGGGTGACCGCAAACTGCTCGGCCAGTTTCGCAAGCGCCCGGTCGAGGCTGAGCTCGGGAAGCCCGTGGAGTAGCCGGTGGGTGGGCAGAATGACCAGTCCCGGATCGTTTATGTTGATGAACGCGGTGGTCTTGAAGCGCAGGGCCGCGTCATCGGGTACCGGCCCAGCGGCCTCGCGCTCCTTGCGGTAGTTGAGCGCGGTCTCGTAGCGGTGGTGGCCGTCGGCTATCAGCATCTTCTTGTCGGCGAGAAATCCGCGCACCGCACTCAGCTTCGCAGGATCGGTTACGGCCCAGGCTCGTTGGGTCACGCCGTAGTCATCGGTCGCCTGCATAAGGGGCGGGCCGGAAGGTTCGAGCGTGCGGTCGACCACGCCCTCCGGGTCGGGATAGAGCAGGAAGATCTGTTCGAAGTCCTTCTCGGTTGCGCGGAGCAGGTTCAGCCGGTCGGCCTTGGGTTTGGACAGGGTGCGCTCGTGCGGCAAGACCGCGCCGGAACCGAACTCCTCAACCCGTACCACTCCGATGAAACCGCGCCGCAGATACAGGCGGCCGCCCGATTCGAACTCCTGGTGAATGACATAGAACGCGGGCTGCGCGTCTTTGGCGAGCGTTCCGTCGGCGAGCCAGCGATCCAGCGTGCGCTTGGCGTCGGCGTACGGGTCCTCGGCCTTGGCGAGAATCAGTCGGACAAAGGACAGCGGGTCCCGCTCGTAGTACGCGGCCTGCATCTCTGGGCTTATCTTGTCATAAGGCTGGGTGATGACCCGCGACAGGTCGCTCACCTTCATATGGTTATAGCGGATACCTCGGAACGGCCTGACATCTGCCATCGTAGCCTACTTCCCGAGCAGGGCCTTGCGGACTTCCTCGGCGATGCCGATGCCGGCGCGCTCCTGACCTTCTCTGGTCTGGGCGCCGATGTGGGGCGTGCCGATGACATTGGGCAGCTCGTACAGCCGGAAGTCCTTCAGCGGTTCGGTTTCGTACACATCGAGCGCGGCCATCGCGACGTGGCCCGACTTGAGGGCTTCGTAGAGCGCAGCCTCGTCGATGACGCCGCCGCGGGCGCAGTTGATGATGATGACGCCCTTTTTCATCCGGGCGATGGTCTCGGCGTTGATCATGTGTCTTGTCTCGTCGGTGCGGGGCACGTGCAGCGAGATGTAGTCGGCCTGCTGGAGGAGGTCCGGGAACTGACACTGCTGGCCGAACTGGCACTCCTTGATGTAGGGGTCGAGCACAAGCACGCTCATTCCCATCGCCACGGCGCGCTTCGCCAGCTCTGTGCCGATGCGGCCCGACCCGATAAGCCCCAGAGTTTTGCCATAGAGCTCGGTACCCTTGAACGCCTTCTTCTCCCACTTTCCTTCGCGCAGGGACTGGGTCGCCTGCGGGATGGAACGGGCACAGGACAGCATCAGGCCCAAAGCCAGCTCGGCGACCGATATCGAGGTCGCAGTTGGGGTATTCACGACCTTGATGCCGCGCGCGTCCGCGGCTTTCTTGTCGACATTGTCGAGACCGACGCCGGCGCGGCCAACGACCTTCAGATTGGTGCCGGCGTTGATGACATCGGCGGTCACCTTGGTCGCGCTGCGCACGATGATGGCGTCATAGGCTGGAATGGCCTTGATGAGTTCGTCGGCGGGCAGGCCCGGGCGCTCGTCGACTTCGATGCCCGCGTCGCGGAGCATCTGGACGCCTTTAGCGGCGATTGGGTCAGTGATAATTACTTTCACGGGGTCCTCCTGTGTTCAGTTAGAGCCTGACGCCCTATGCTAGCGATTGGCGAAGCGAAGTCAACCGCGCGGCACGGTCGCGGGTCGCACCGCGGCTGAGGAGAGAGGTCGCCAAGCGGCACTCGATGATAGACAGCAGAAGTTGACACCACAACCCGTAGTGTGCGAACCTGAGCGGCATACTGCAGGTTGTGGAGGGGGTGACCCCGGTGGTGAACCTCGGCGTCAGGCAGGCACTGGACTCCCAGGCCAGCAGCGCGGCGATGATACCGGCGAGAACGAAGACGAATCCCGGAGAGAAGCTGGGCGCGACCTCGGGCTCGAAATGAAGGACAAGCTTGTCCGTGAAGCGGTCAGATAGCTGCACCTCGATCAAGACCTTGGCGTCCCGGCCTGCGCAGGGCGCAGTCTGTGCGTTCATTTCCGCGTTCAGTCGGTGGACATATGCGGCCCTAGGGGTCAGGCTCGTGCGTTGTCCTGCAGCGAGGGTCGAAGCTGGCTCGGCGAGCGAACCGGCGTGTTGCCTGTTGGACCGCTGGGCTCGGTTGTGCCGTACGGGACTGGGCAATTTTGTCAAGGCCATTGACGGGGAGGGATTCTGGCCTAAGACGCTGCAAGATGTGGCGGTCTGTGATGGCGCGGCCGTCCCAGGAGGAACTACGAGCAAACTAACCTTCGCCGCAGCGACGGCAGTTGCAGTGCTGCTGCCGATGAGCTGCGGCCTCAATCACCGGCCGACCGTTCCCGTGCTGAGCGGGCCGACCGAGCTGGCGGTCTCCCGTGAAGGGACGTTCCGCGTCCTGGCGAGCGACCGGGAAGAAGACGAAATCCGTTACCGGATTGCCTGGCGCGAGGGGGACCCGGCCGATTCGACCGGCTTCTACCCATCGGGCGGGGCGGTTCCAGTCAGTCACTCGTGGTCCGCGCCCGGCGTGTATGTAGTGCGGGCCCAGGCCGTCGACGAGCGCGGCGCGGCGTCGTGGTGGTCGGACAGCCTGGTCGTTACCGTTACCGGGGACACCACGGCGAACCGCGCGCCCGGAGGCCCGTGTGTCACCGGACCGGAGAGCGTTGTCGTATCGACACCCGCGACTTTCCGGGTCGTGAGCACAGCCTGGAGACGATGTCTACTACCGGCTGGACTGGGGCGGGGCGAGCCTGCCCGAGTCGACCCTGATGCACCCGTCCGGCGACACCGTGAGTGTCGCGCACGCCTGGGCCATCCCCGGCACTTACAACGTGCGCGCGCAGGCGGTTGACCGGCACGGAGCCGAGTCGGAGTGGTCGAACCGCATCAGCGTCACGGTCAGCGAAGACACTTTGGCCAATCGGCCGCCGACCATGCCCTATCTGGCCGGACCGGACAGCGTGGCTTTGGACGACACCGCGCACTT
>CBFGIY010000097.1:0-7158 GCA_965648935.1 Caldifarciminota bacterium | reverse complement strand
GGAGACCGGCGGCCGGAGAACGACACGTTGTCCAGCGCAGTAACTGTTGGTCGCAGAATCGATGCTGCGGCAGTCGCCGTACTGGCACCGACCGACACGGTCGATTCAGGCACGGTCGTGACACCTCGGGCCCGGGTGACAAACCTCGGCACAAGCACCGCACTCATCCCGGTCCAACTGACAATCGGCACCGGCTACAGTGATACAACCAGCGCCAGTGTCGGGCCGGGGGAGACCGCAACCGTCAGCTTTGCCAACTGGGTTGCTTCACCGGTCGGGTTGCTCGCGGTCCGCTGCTCGACGTTCCTAGCCGGAGACGAGAGCCCGGTCAACGATACCGTCAGTGCAGCGGTTCTGGTGCGGCACTTTGTTGATGCGGCGGTTACCGCTCTGGTTGCTCCGCTGGGCGTGGTCGAGTCCGGTGCTGTGGTCACACCGCGGGCCGTGGTGACCAACCTGAGCACCCGGACTGCGTCCATTCCGGTCTCCATGTGGGTCGGCAATGACTACCTCGAGAGCAGCGAGGTCATCTTGGGGCCAGGCGCGTCGGATACGGTTTCCTTCCCGGACTGGACTGCTTCGGCGCTGGGCTGGCAGATGGTTCGTTGCTCAACTGGTCTAGCCGGTGATGAGCAGCCGGAGAACGACCAGTTGGTTGACTCGGCCTTAGTCGGAGTGGTTGTCGATGCGGCCGCGGCTGCAATCGTCGCACCGTCAGGCATCATTGACTCCGGAAGCACTGCGACCCCGGTTGCGGTTGTTGCTAACTACTCGACCAGTCCGAAGAACATCCCGGTCTGGATGAAGATTGGCGCGGACTACGCCCAGAGCCGGACCAAGTTCCTCCTGCCCGGCCAGTCTGACACGGTCGGGTTCCCGAGCTGGACTGCTCAGCCGGTCGGACTGCTGGCAGTCAGATGCTCGGTCGCCCTGGCCGGCGATACCTTCCCCCAGAACGACACGGTCAGCAGCACTGTCACCGTGCGCCGGGACTACTTCGTTGACGCCGAGCTTGCCACCATCCTTGCACCGAGCGGCGCGGTCGACTCAGGCACGCCCGTCATCCCTGCGGCTCTGGTCAGGAATAACACCGATACCGCAGCCGCAGTGCCGGTCAAGATGGCCATCGGCACAGGCTATGTCCAGCACGACACGATACTCCTAGGCTCAGGCGCAACCGACATGGTCCTGTTTCCGGTCTGGATTGCTCAGCCGGTCGGCCTGCACTCCGTGGTCGCAAATACGTATCTGGCCGGGGACGAGGACCCGGGCAATGACACCGCCCGTACCACCGTTCTCGTCACTCGGGACACTGTGCTGGACGCCGCGGCCGTAGCCATCATTGCCCCGACCGATACGGTGGACTCAGGCACAGTTGTAACACCTCGGGTTCTGGTTGCCAATCTCGGGACGAGTACAGCCAACGTTCCGGTGACGATGCAGATTGGCACGAGCTACCTTGCGTCTGAGACAGCCTTAGCAGTGCCGGGCGAGAGCGTGACTGTGAGCTTTGCCCACTGGACTGCACAGCCGATAGGCAGCCATGCAGTTCAGTGCTGGGTCAGTCTGGCTGGTGACACGTTCCCGGCTAACGACACGAGTTGGAGCATGGTCACAGTCCGGGCCTTGTTGGACGCAGCGCCGTTGGCTATCCTTGCCCCGGCTGGGGTCCTCGATTCAGGCGCTGTGGTAACTCCGCAGGTGCTGGTAGCAAACAACTCCTCCCAGGCACAGAACGTACCGGTGCGATTCAGCATCGGCTCTCAGTACTTCGACTCGTCGACGGTCTACCTGACACCAGGACAGGTCGATACTGCTCGCTTCCGCTCCTGGGTCGCTGCTTCGGTCGGTAACATCGCAATCCGCTGTTCGACGGGCCTTGCCGGCGACCGGCATCCTGAGAATGATACCTTGAGCGCGACCGTCCAGGTACGGCACGTCATGGATGGCGCAGTAACAGCAATAGTCGTCCCGCTTGGCAGCATTGACTCCGGCACTGCGGTAACGCCGCGGGCAGTCGTGGCCAATCTCGGGACTCGCACCGCATTCCTACCGGTTTCGATGTGGGTCGGCAACGACTACTTCCAGAGCAGCGAGGTCATCTTGGGGCCAGGCGCGTCGGATACGGTTTCGTTCCCGGACTGGACTGCTTCGGCGCTGGGCTGGCAGACAGTCCGGTGTTCGACCGGGCTGGCGGGTGATGAGCGTCCGGACAACGACCAGATGATTGACTCGGTCCTAGTCGAAGCAGTTGTGGATGCGGCGGCAATCGCCATTGCCGCACCCCTGGGTGCGGTCGACTCCGGGCGAACCATAACCCCGGTCGCGGTTGTTGCCAACTACTCGACCAGCGGTATGACTGTACCGGTGAGCTTCAGCATCGGGAGTCTCTACTCGGACACGCGGAGCAAGTACCTGGGCCCAGGCCAGGAGGATACGGTTGAGTTCACGGCTTGGGTCGCTAATCAACTCGGCACGCACGCAGTGCGCTGCTCGGTCTCTCTGGCGGGTGATGAGCAGCCGGAGAACGACACAGTCGGTGCGGCTGTCAGGGTCAGGGTCGTTTGTGACGCAGCCGTGGTGGCGGTCCTGGCTCCGTCCGGGAGCGTGGATTCAGGCGCAGTCGTGATTCCGCAGGCGCTGGTTCAGAACCTGGGCAGCCGGGTTGAGACGATACCGGTGCATCTCCTGGTATCTGATGGGTATCACGAGTCGACCTCGGTTGCGCTCCAGCCTGAGTCGAGTGGAGTGGTAACATTTCCGAGCTGGGCTGCGACCAGGATTGGCGCGTTCAGCGTGACCTGTTCTACGGCCCTGGCCGGCGACTCAAACCCGGTCAACGATACGGCGCGAGCCAGTGTACTGGTCGGCCATCATCATGACGTTGGCTGCTATCGCGTTCTCGCGCCGGTCGGCACATTGGACTCGGGCACGAACGTAGTCCCCCGGGCGATGGTTACCAACTTCGGAACCGGACAGGAGCTTGTTCCGGTCCGGATGCGCATCGGGACAAACTATGAGGATTCGCGTCTGGTCGAGCTGGCTCCAGGTGAATCGCTGACAGTATCGTTCCTGCCCTGGAGCGCCGCGCCTTCGGGGTTGCTTGCAGTCCGCTGTTCGACCGAGCTTGACAGCGACACGTTCACCTTGAACGACTGCTCGGTTGACTCGGTTCTGGTCGTGAGTCGCACCGATGCCGCAGTAACCGCCATCGTGTCGCCGGTCGGCGTGGTTGATTCGGGCATGGTGGTAGTGCCGCGGGCAGTCGTAGCCAATCTCGGGACCCGCACCGCATTCATCCCGGTCTCCATGTGGATCGGCGATGACTACTTCGAGAGTAACGAGGTCATCTTGGGGCCAGGCGCGTCGGATACGGTTTCGTTCCCGGACTGGACTGCTTCGGCGCTGGGCTGGCAGGTGGTGCGGTGTTCGGTCGGGCTGGCTGGTGACCAGGAACCGGGGAATGACCAGATGGTTGACTCGGTCTTTGTTGGAGTGGTTATCGACGCGGCTGCGGTCGAGATAGTCGCGCCGTTGGGCGCGGTTGACTCCGGCCAGACGGTAACTCCGATAGTTGTCGTAGCCAACTACTCGACCAGCGGTCAGTCCATACCGGTGTTCCTGACCATTGGCGCTGATTACACTGAGACCGTGTACAAGTTCCTGGCCGGCAATTCGACCGACACAGTGCAGTTTCCTGTTTGGACTGCCCCGACGCTTGGCGCCCATGCGGTGCGTTGCTCAGTGGCTCTTGCCGGCGATACATTCCCGGCGAATGACACGGTGTCAGGGCTGGTCACGGTTACCGCCCGGGTCGACGCCGCCCTGAGCGCGATTGTAGCTCCGGTGGGGCAGATTGATTCCGGCGCGCTGGTGGTGCCGACTGCGCGGATAGTGAACAACTCTGTGAGCGGCAAGGTCGTCCCGGTCTTCTTCTATATCGGGAGTTTCTACTCGGACATGCGGAGCAAGTACCTGAGCCCAGGCCAAGAGGATACGGTAGAGTTCATGGCCTGGTATGCGAACGAGCTGGGGCTTCATCCGGTGCGGTGTTCGGTCGCCTTGGCCGGGGACGAGAATCCGGAGAATGATACGCTGTCTGCGTGGACGCTCGTTCGCGTGCGTCTCGACGCCGCAGTGCTGGAGGTTGATGCGCCGGTCGGGGTGGTTGATTCGGGGCTGGCGGTCACGCCCAAGGCTTTGGTGGCAAATCTGGGCGTGCGCGAGGCGACGTTCGTGGCTCACATGTTCGTCAGCACCGGCTACGAAGAGTCAACTTCTGTGACTTTGGCGGCAGGTGCGCAAGAGGCAGTTGAGTTTCCTGAGTGGCGGGCTGCGCCGGTGGGACCGTGGGAAGTCATATGCTGGTCTGCGCTGACTGGTGATGTTGAGCCGACCAATGATACGGCTCGAGCCGCGGTCACGGTCGCAACGCGTCATGATGTGGGCTGCTGCGGTATCGTTGCGCCGCGAGGCATGGTCGATTCCGGAACGGTCATTGTGCCGCGTGCCTTGGTCGCCAACTGGGGGCTGGGCCCGGAGTCCGTACCGGTCCAGATGAGGATTGAGCCCGACTACTCTGAAGAACGGCTGGTTGAGGTGAACCCTGGTGACACGGTCACGGTTTCATTTGGGCCGTGGTCTGCGCAGTCAGTCGGGGTCTTGGCGGTTCGATGTTCGACCGCGCTCGCGACCGACACGACGGTGCAGAACGACCTCTGGACCGATTCGGTTGTGGTTGTGAGTCGGGTTGACGTTGCCGTGACCGACCTGTACGCACCGGTTGGCCAGGTAGAGTCAGGCGCGGTCGTGGTTCCCTCGGCCCGGGTGTGTAACTATGGGCCGGGTGCGACGCTGGTCCCGGTCCGAATGCGGGTTGGCGAGGAGTACAATGTGGTCCAGACCAGGCTGGTTGAGGCCGGAGCCAAGGTCACGGTTGAGTTCCCTGAGTGGGTCGCGTCGCCTTTGGGCTGGTCTGCGGTTGTCTGTTCGACTGAGGTCACCGGTGATACGAATCCGGCGAACGATGCGCAGCGGGATTCGGTCCTGGTCGGCGCGTTCCGGGATGCTGCCGTGCTCGGTATCATCGCACCCACCGGTACGGTAGATTCAGGAACCAGCGTAACTCCGGTCGCGGTTGTTGCCAATTTCGGGACTTCGTCCGGGATTGTACCGGTGCGGATGCGCATCAGCGGCGGCTACGATTCCGTGGTTCAGGTCTTTGTCACAGCCGGAGCAATTGACACGGTCCTCTTCCCGAGCTGGACTGCTCAGCCGGCCGGCCTGCTCGCAGTCCGGTGTTCGACCGAGCTGGCCGGAGACATGTGTCTGGGGAATGACTATGGCGACGGCAGCGTGGAAGTGGCCGTGCACCGTGATGCTGCCTGTGTTGCGGTCCTGGCTCCGGCCGGGATTGTCGACTCCGGAGAACTGGTGATTCCGACTGCGGTGGTCGCGAACTACTCGACCAGTTCGACCGTGGTTCCGGTCCTTGTGCGCATCGGCGCCGACTACCTGAAGACCGCGCGCCCGTTCATCGCTGCGGGCGGAGTTGACACGGTCTCGTTCCCGGCATGGTGTGCGGAGCCTTACGGTCAGGTGAGTGTTGTCTGCTCCACCGCGCTGTTCGGCGACGAGCGGAACAAGAACGACGCGGTTCGGACTCAAGTATTTGTCGAGCATCTGCTTGATGCCGGTGTGACCGATATCATTGTGCCGGTCGGCAGCGTTGACTCAGGTCGCAATGTCGTGCCCAAGGCGCGGGTGGCGAACTATGGACCATGGCCGACACCGGTGCCGGTTGAGCTCCGCATCGGCGAGTTCTACCGGTCCGTCAAGGTCAAGCTGCTTGAGAGCGGCGCGTCGGACACGATCCACTTTGATGTCTGGACTGTGTCCCAAATCGGCCGACATATGGTGCGCTGTTCAACCGCGCTGGGCCGGGACCTGAACCCGGCCAACGACTTCAAGGACAACTGGGTTGAGGTCAACTGGCGCGATGCCGGCTGTATCCGAATCACCGCGCCGACCGGGGTCATCCGCAGCGGCAGCATCGTTTGTCCGACTGCTTGGGTCAAGAACTTCGGCTCCAGTCCGACCCGGGTGCCGGCAGTGTTCCGCGCCGGGCCAGGGTATGCTGAGGTACGAACCACAGACAGTCTCGGGCCGGGCGATTCGGCGGAGCTTGAGTTCCCGGAGTTCGTGGTTGAACCCGGGCCGTTGACAGTGAGCTGCTCGACCGCGCTGCATCTGGATATGCATACCGCGAATGATAAGCTGAGCAAGACCGTCTACGGCGCGAGCCGCACCTTGACGCTTGAGCCTGACTCTGGATGCACGGTGCCGGCTGGCGGCAGTGCCAGTTACCGGCTGGTCTGTACGAACAGCGGCAACGCCGCGGACACGGTCGATATCGGCGTACGCCTTACCCGGCCAGGCTGGCAGGTGGTGTTGCTCGATTCGACCGGGCTTTGTCCTCTGGCCGACCACAACGCCAATGGTCGTCCGGATTTGGGCGAGGTCAGACCAGGTGAGCCGGTCAGCTTCGTCTGTCGGCTGACTGTGCCGAACGAAGAACAGGGCGGGGTGGTTGACACGACCGAAGTCGAGGCGGTTTCCGGGTCTGACCCGGCTGTGTCTGACCAGGTCCGGCTTTCGACCCGGGTCTTGGTGTTTGCCAACCTGATGATTGAGCCGGACCAGACCGGCACGACTGCACCGGGCATGGTCTATGAGTACCGGTTTGCCGTGACGAATCTTGGGAATGCCGATGACCGGGCTGATATCAGCCTGTACTCGGACAAGGGTAACTGGCGTCGGGATCTGCGCGACGGCTCGGGCAAGTCGCTTGAGGACCGGAATAACAACGGCGTGCCCGACATCGGGCCGATACCGCCTTTTGGCGGCAGCGTGGAACTGAAGCTTGATGTCCGGCCCGACGCGCAGGCAAAGCTCGGCACGGTCGACACGACTCTGGTGCGAGTCGCATCACTTGCCGACCCGACCGCCGAAGACGAGGCTCGGGCCGTCACCGAGGTGGCCGGCTCGGTCTCCGGCCTGATTGTCGAACCAGACATCGCGGCATCCCTGCCGGTCGGCGACTCGGCACTTTACCAGCTCTGGGTTGAGACCGAAGGCACGATCGAGGCGGTGGTCAAT
>CBFGIY010000096.1:0-7185 GCA_965648935.1 Caldifarciminota bacterium | reverse complement strand
CCTGGCGGATGCCCGTGTATTGGCCGACCAAGAGCGCCCGGCCGGGCGCGACCCTAGTACTCAACGCTGTCGAGCACCAGCCCGCTGGCCGGTGCAGTCTGGAACGGCTTGTGCGGCCTGCCCTCAAGCGCGGCCGTGATGTCTTCGCACGACAGCCGGCCTGCTCCCACAGCGACCAGCGCGCCGACTATTCTCCGCACCATCTTGTACAGGAACCGGTCGCCCTCGACAGAAAACAGCAGCTCGTCGCCAGCGGCCTGAAGCCGGACCTTCCGCACGGTGCACACGCCGTTCTTGTCCGCGGTCAGGCAGAACGGCTGGAAGTCGCGCGTGCCCTCGAACAACGCCAGCGCGGGGCGGCAGAGCGCCGCATCCACCGGATAGCGATACTCCCACGCCCGGCCCCGGCGCAGGGGCGAAACACCAAGCACGACGAGATACTCGTAGCGCTTGCCCCGCGCGCTGAACCGCGCCTGGAACCCGGCCGGGACGTCGGCCGCCGCGCGCACGTGCACCGCATCGGGCAGGTGAGCATTGAGCGCGAGGCGCAGTTTCTCGGCCGGCAGGCCGGTCTCGAGGTGGCAGTTGGCGACGAAGGCTCGCGCCGACACCCCGGCGTCGGTGCGCGAGCAGCCGTGAATCCTGACGGTTTCGCCGGTCACCTCTTTCAGGGCCGCCTCGACCGCGCCCTGCACGGTCGGCCGGTCCGGCTGGAACTGCCAGCCCGCGAAGCCGGCCCCGGCGAATTCGATTGTCAGCCTGATGTTGCGCACTGCGCCCGGGCTGTCGGCAGTCGGCCGTCGCCAATCAGAGATGCCCGACTCGCCCCCGGTCAGCGCCCGGCTACTTCCGCGCCGCGCACTTGACGCACAGCCGCGCGTGGGGCACCACCTCGAGCCGCGCCTTGGCGATGGACTTGCCGCACGATTCGCACTTGCCGTAGGTGCCGGCCGCGACGCGCTTGAGCGCCTCGTCGACCTCGCGCAGCGACCTGGCCTCGGCCGACTTGAGCATGTAGGCGCGCTCGCGCTGGTAGCTCTCGGTGCCCTGGTCCGCGACATGGGTGCGGTGGATGGACAAGTCGCCGGTGGCGGCCGGGCCGCTGTCGTCGCCCAGCGAGGTGGTGATGCTGGCCTGGCGCAACAGCCGCGCCTTCTCCTCGAGCAGGGCCTTCTCGAACTTGCGCAGTTCCGTCTTGTTCATTACTCCCTCACTCTCTTCAGTGCGAGTTCGACCGGCTGGCCGTTGGCCTTGACCGCCCGCCGGATGTCGGGTTCGGCAATCTCCTCCGCGCCCAGTTCCACCGCCAGGGTCTCGCGCCGGATGTAGCCGGCGAATGCGGCGATGGCCTCGACCAGGCGCGGCCCGGCCGAGTACTGCAGCCGGATGCGGTCCGCGACCTCGAAACCGGCCTCCTTGCGCAGGTTCTGGATGTGGTGGACCAGCTCGCGGGCAAACCCCTCGTTTTCGAGCTCGGGGGTCAGCCGCGTGTCGAGCCCGACCGCGTGCTGGGCGCCAACCTCGACGCGCAGGCCCGCAGGGAACTCGTCCTTCGGCCCGATGAACTCCAGCGCTTTGACGTTGAGCTCCTCGCGCAGCGAATCGGCGTGGCGGCCGAGCGCCTCAGCTTCGGATCCGTCAACCCGGCAGACGAGCACGGCCAGCGGCTGACGCACCTTGAGATTGGACTTCTCGCGCGCCGAGCGGCCGAGCGATATCACGTCGCGCACGAGCGCGGTCTCCTTCTCGAGGTCCGCGTCGATGAGCGCGTGGTCGGATTCGGGCCACGGACAATGGTGTACCGACTCGGGCGCGTCCGGATCGACCGAGCGCACGAGGTTCTGATACATCTCCTCGGCGAGAAAGGGCATGAACGGCGCGATGAACCTGACCAGCGTCACGAGGCAGTCGTAGAGAGTCCGGTAGGCCGACTGCTTGTCGGAGTCCGAGTCCGATTTCCAGAACCGGCGCCGGCTGCGCCGCACGTACCAGACCGACAGGTCGTCGATGAACTCCTCGACCGCCCGCGTCACCGGCACGGCGTCGTAGTCGTCGAGCCGCGCCTTGCCCAGCGCCAGCAGCGAGTTCAGCCGCGAGACGATCCAGCGGTCCAGCGCCGGCCGGTCCGCGACCGGCACCGCCAGCTTCGACGGGTCGAGGTTGTCGATGTTGGCGTAGGTGACGAGGAAGCTGTACACGTTCCACAGCGTCAGCAGCCGCCGCTGGACGTCGTGCGCGCCGTGGTAGCCGAAGAGCAGGTTCTGGCTCGGGTTGTGGCGGGCGAAAATCCAGCGCATCACGTCCGCACCCATCTTTTCGACCGCGTCCTTGACCTCGATGGCGTTGCCCCACGACTTGTGCATCTCGCGGCCGTCCTCGGCCTTCATCGTCGCGTAGCCGAGCACGGTCCGGAACGGCGCGCGCTTCTCGAGCACGGTCGACATCGCGAGGATGGCGTAGAACCAGTTGCGAAACTGGCCCGGAAAGCTCTCGGTGATGAAGTCGAACGGAAACCAGCCTTCCCAGTAGGCGCGGTCGGTGAGGTAGTGCGTCGTCGAGAACGGCACGATGCCGGCATCGAGCCACGGGTTGCCCACGTCCTTGATGCGCGCGGCCGGCTTGCCGCACTTGCCGCAGGCAACCTTGACCGCGTCAACCCAGGGCCGGTGCGGGGTGTGGCCGTCGAACTCGGCCCAGCCCTCGACCGCGCGCTCTTTCAGTTCCTCGCGCGACCCGACCACGTCGAACCAGCCGCAGTCGCACTTGAAGATCGGCAGGGCGAGCCCCCAGTATCGCTTCTTGGAGATGCACCAGTCGCTCATGTTCGACAGCCAGTCCAGCTCGCGCTCCAGCCCGAACTCGGGAATCCAGCGCACCTCGCGCGCCGACGCCTTGATTTCCTCGCGCAGCGCGTCCATCGCGATGAACCACTCGTCGACCAGCCGGAATACCAGTTCCTCGCCGCAGCGCCAGCACACCGGGTAGCGGTGGCTGAAGTCCTCGACCCGGAACAGGACTCCCTTGCGCTCGAGCGACGCGAACACCAGCGGCGCGACCTCGGCCGCGGTCTTGCCCGTGAAATCGCCGTAGCCCTCGACGAACCGCCCGTCCTCGGCCAGCGGCGCGATTGTCGCAAGCCCGTGCTCCTTGCCCAGCAGGAAGTCTTCCTTGCCGCAGCCCGGCGCGATGTGCACTATGCCGGTGCCGTCCGCGGCGCTGACCTCGTCCCACGGCACGACCCGGTGGTCGACCCCGGCCTGCGGCGAGAGCTCGTCGAACGGCCCCGAGTAGCGCAGGCCGACGAGCCGCTCGCCCGGCAGCTCCTCGACAATCTCTGCTCCCAGCCCCAGCACGCGCAGCAGGTCCTTGGCGAGGATGTAGACGGCGTCACCCTGCCGCGCCCGCACATAGGCAAGCTCCGGGTGCACCGCGGCCGCGGTGTTGGCGGTGAGCGTCCACGGCGTCGTGGTCCACACCAGCAGGTACTCGCCTTCGCGCCCCGCGACCGGCAGGCGCAGGAACACCGACTTGTGCACCACCTCGCGGTAGCCCTCGGTGACAATCTCCTGGTCCGAGATGGCCGTGCCGCAGCGCGCGCACCACGGCATCACGTCGGTGCCCTCGTAGACCAGGCCCCGCTCGTGGCACTTCTTCAGGAAGTGCCAGATGGTGTAATTGTTCTCCTCGGCCATGGTGTAGTAGGAGTTGTCCCAGTCCATCCACTGGCCGATGCGAATCGACTGCTCGGTCTGAATCGCGGAGTACTTGCGCACCCGCGCCTTGCACGCCTCGACGAACTTGTCGATCCCCAGTTTCTCGATGTCGCGCTTGCTCTTGAACCCGAGCTCTTTCTCGACCTCGACCTCGACCCACAGGCCCTGGCAGTCGAAACCGTTCTGGAATCGCTGGTCAAAGCCCTGCATCGCCTTGTAGCGCTGCCAGATGTCCTTGTAGGTGCGGCCCCAGGCGTGGTGCACGCCCATCGGGTTGTTGGCGGTTATCGGGCCGTCGAGAAACTTGAAGCGCGGGTTGCCGCGGTTGCGCTCGACGAGCTTGCGGAACGCGCCCGAATCCTCCCAGAAACGCAGGATCCGCTCCTCGATTTCCCGGTGGTTCGGCTGGCGGGGGATTACGGAAAACATCAGCTCTGCACCCTGCCTTCTACCTGACGCCAGGCAGCAGCGGTTGTGCGTTTCGCGCGATGCGGCCGGCGCAGCTTTTCACTCACCGCGCCCTGCCTGAGTTCTGCATATCGCGCTGAAACATCGGCCAGGCTGACGCTGCCGGCCCGGAACTGCCGACCACGCACCAGGCCCGGTAGCCGTTGCCGACATAGATCAGCCCGGCGCCGTCGACCTTGGGCGCGGACAGGAACACATCGGACAGACCCTCGCCCAGGCCGCAGGCCCAGCGCCGGGTGCCGTCGCTGTTGACCGAATACAGCGAATCGACATCGGCCGCAGCGGCCTTCTTCTTGCCCGAGGTAACGAGGAATATGACCTGGCCGAGCGCGGTCACGCACGGCGGCGAAACCACGCCCTCCAGCGGCGGCGAGTAATCCCACTTCTTCGAGCCGTCCGGGTTCAGCGCCCAGAGCTTGCCGCCGCCGCCAAGGTAGACCGAGCCGTCCGGCCCGACCACAGGCGACGAGGCGCCTTCGCCGACAAAGAAACCCCAGCCGCCGTTGCCCGAGAAATCGATGCTGGCGAACCGGCCGTCATCGTCCACCGCGTAGATGACCGAGCGCGTCGGGTCCAGAGCCAGCGAAGCGTTAATCGGCGAGCTCGACACCCGGTACGGCTGGGGCCACTTCTGGATACCGGTGTTGGGGTCAAGCGAGTAGACCGAGCCGTCCTGCGTTGCGATGAAGACCGAGCCGTCCGGCCCGACCGCGGGCGAGGAGTTGCCGCCGCCCAGCGGAGCCACCCAGCGCCTCGTGCCGTTGGGGTTGAAGCAGACCACACCCGAATCCTCGTTCTGCACCACGACACCGCCGTCCGAGAGCAGCGCCGCGGTCGCGTGCACCGCCCCGCCGGCAAATGCCTGCCACTTGCGCGTGCCGTTCGGGTTTATCGCATACAGCGTGTCGTTCAGGCAGCCAATGTATATCGTGCCGTCAGCCCCGATCGCGGGCGCGGCCTCGAACGGGTCCTCGTCCTCGATGACGAACCGCCACACCGCCCCGTTGGGCCTGCGCGCGGTCAGCTTGCCGTAGTCGTTGCCGATGTAGACCGTCGAGTCCGGACCCATCGCAAAGCTGTTCAGGCTGAAATCGGCCGAGTCATCCGGCTCCTCGCCGGTCGAGCCGAAAGACCACAGCACCTCGCCCTCGCCCACCGCCACGATGACCTCAAGCGGCGCCGACCACTTGGTCGTGCGGCGATTGTTGCGCGCGCGCGAACGGATGCTGTAGGACCCGGGACTGCGGAAAGTGTGAGTGTCCGACCAGGCTATCCCACCGTCGAGCAGCGGGGACCAGTTCGACTGCGTCTGGTCGCCCCAGTCGAACTGGTACTGCACCTGCTTGCCGCCCGGGTCTGTTGTGCTGGTCGTGCAGGCCCCGGCGATGCCGGCACGCCACCGGCCCGGCCCGCTCGGGGCATCGGGAGTGTCCGGAGCCGTACCGCAACCGACAAAGAACAAGCACGCCGCGCCGGCGCTGACCGCCACAACGGCCAGCCTCGGCAAGGGCAGAATCAGTCGCTTCGCCATATGTGACAACATCATACCTCCTGACTGCCCGCGCAAGGCAGGTTACGCACTATCAAGAGCTTAGCCATTGGCCAACCGATCTTAGCCCAGCCAATAGGATAGTCGCAAAAGCACCGGTGTCAACCAATCGTCCCGGGTGTGCGGAGCGGGTGCCGCAAGAGCGCGGCCCCCGGGGTGCGCCGGGGGCCGCGAAACAACAGGCCTACAGAAACTACTTGCCGGAGTTGAACAGATTCCTCTGCCACTTCGGCCAGGCCTCAGAGGTCGCCAGCGTGGCGTCAGGATAACCGGCCACAAGGTAAAGCGCGTCGCCGCCGACCACCACTATGTCGCCGCCCGAGGTGATCGAAGGATTGGGCGCGTAGTCCACAGTCTGCAGGCGGCTGCGGCGCGCCTTCTTGTTAGGCAGGAAAGTGGGGCAGTCGCAGGTCCATACCACCGCGCCGTCGGCCATATTCACGCAGTAGACCACATCGACCTCGTTCACCGCGTAGAGATAGCCCTTGGTTGTGATTATCGGCGTAGTGGCGAACTCGCTCGTGCCGAACTGCTTTTCCCACCTGATGCTGCCGTCGGTGAGGCTGATGGCGTAGAACTTGCCGAAAGCCGTGCCGACGTACATCGTCGCGTTGGTCAGGGCCGGCCGCGATCCCTCGGCCACGAGCTGCCGCGTCCACTTCGTCGAACCGTTGCTCGGATCGATGGCGAACACCTTGCCCTGGTCAGTGATGGTGTAGATCGTGCCGTCATTTCCGATCACCGGCCCGTGCACCTCGCCGTTGGCCTGCAGCGACACCCGCCACAGCGGCGCAAGCGTACCGCTCATCTTGTACAGGTAGCCTGAATCGGTGCCGAAGTACACATTGCCCGATGCGTCGATTGCCGGCGCGTCCACTATTGCCGCCCGCACGCCGTATGCCGCGATGCGGTTAATGGCGCTGGGATTGACCTCGAAGTAGAAGATGCTGTCGTCCGCGTGCGGGATGTAGAGCTTGGAGCCGTTCCACGCGCCGCAGCCCCACTCGATGAAGTTGCAGGAGTCTTCGTTGGTCCAGCCCGGCCAGCGCCGGACGCTGCTCATCCCCGCGTTCCAGACATACAGAATGCCCTCGTCCGAGCCGACCGCCATATCGCCGGTCGTCGGGTTCATCGACGGGTGACCGGTGAACGAGTACTCGGGGAACCGGGTCGTGTTGCTGCCCGCACTGCGGCCGTTGTCGACTCTGATGCGGTAGAACTTGTAGTCGTCGTCGCACGCCGAGTAGATGCACTCGCGGCTGCCGTCGTTGGCCACGACCGCCGAGGTGATCATCGGCCCCTCGTCCTCGTCGTTATTCCACCACGTCCACTTCACCGCGCCGGCCGTGCCGACCACGACCCGGACCGAGTCGACCGTGGACTTGGCGCCGCGCCTGTCCTGCAGCGTCGCCTTGGCCCACAGCGTTTCGACCTTGGGGTAGGCGTGACGGACGT
>CBFGIY010000095.1:0-7489 GCA_965648935.1 Caldifarciminota bacterium | reverse complement strand
GATACCCTGGCAGAGTAAGGATCGTGGAGTGGCGCAAGGCCGATCCTATTCGATGGCTCTAGCTCGAGAACGTGCTCTGAGTCGCGCCATGTGCCCCTAACGCCCAAGAGGTTAAGTGACGAGCTATTGGCCTCGAGCCATTTGCGGACGTAGTACCCGGGATTTCGCATGTCGAACTGGTTCATCCACTTGCTGACTTGTCGAACAGGAACCCTCTTGGCGGGGCCGAAGTCCTGTAAGCAGATGTCTGCTGCTCTCAACCCACGTCCCCAAATTCGTCGAGTAGTGTTAAGAGTTCGTTCTTGGCGAACTGCAGCCTACCCTCCTGCATATACTCTCGAAGAAGCGGCGCAACTTCGTACGTCATTCGATGATTCAGCTGCTGGACAGTCGTGGCAAGGAAGTAGGTATGGCCAGGCTGCAGGCAAAGATCTTCGTCACTCGCGAGGTCAAAGAACACCCGCTGTATCCTAGCGAATCTCTCTACAGCAGCAACGGCGCACGCGGACTTCGTGGATTTCAGGATGGCAACGAGCTGCTGGTGGGATGGCCACACATCGACAAAGGCGAACCGCCGTCTGATAGCGTAGTCTAGTATCGCAGTCGAGCGGTCAGCGGTGTTCATAGTGCCAACTATCAACAACCCCTTGGGCATCGACAACGTCCTGCCGGAGCGCAGAAGAACCGTCCTTTCCTCCCCGGGTTCGAGCAGGTAGATGGCCTCACCAAGTGTACGCGGCAGATCGGCGCGGTTGACCTCATCTAGGACTAGGACATGGCCCTGCTTCTCGGCCCGAGCCACCGCGACCGCAAGGTGGCCTTGCTGGATTTCGAAGATCAGCTGCTGCGCACTGCCCGTCTTCGGCCTCAGTCCCTCCACAAAGTCCTCATAGGAGTAACTGCTGTGGAACTGGATCGTGTCGTAACCGGCAATCTTCTTGGCTTTGACAAGTGCCTTCGCTACCTCATTGGCTAGATACGTCTTGCCGGTGCCGGGTGGGCCCTGGAGGATCATGAACCGGCGCTGTAGAAGGTACTCCGACAGAGAAGCAGTGTCGGGATACGGCCGCCAGGTGTCGTGCAGGACCGGAAGGAGCCCGTTCTCAAGCACATCTCTGCTCTCTCGCTTGAACTCCCACCCTCGGAACTTGCCATAGAGCAGCAGATGCGAAAGGAAGGCTGCAACGCCATCGTCATCGAGCCTGACCACACAGACCGTGGGCAAGTAACGCCCGTACTTCCTCCATAGGGCATCATGATCAGAGAAAGCTCCGAGCTTCTCAATGACGCCCTCGGGGACGCCTGACTTGTCGTCCGTGAGGTCGTCCTTGACGAACCACTTCGACCCTTGCTTAAGCCACCGCTGGACCTCAAGGTACTTGAGCATCGCTCGAGCCGAGCGTCGCACCCACGGCACGCTTAGCCTCAACGCTTCCTCGGTCGTCACGCCGCCGGTGCCAATGCCGAAGCAAACAAGGAGCTCTCTTGGCCGTGAGTCGTTGTCGACCGGACCAGGGAAAAGCACCAAAGAGAAACCTTCATAGGCTTGGCTCGTGGTCGCGCCCTCTGAGAGCAAGCCCCAATATGGGATGTTCTCCTCGCCGAGCTTGAGCGAGTTGTACCTAAGAAGGCCTGACTTGCCTATATCTCCCTCCGCAAACGATCGACGCGCGAACACTTGGTCCAGCAACTGCTTCGATGCGTCCAGAGCCTTCTCGGCCTCACACGCCACAACTGACTCAAACAGAGCATAGACTGCTTTGCTCGTGACTGAGCCGAACTTCACCTCATCCTCCTTGTTTCCTTTGGCTCCCCAGAACCGCAGAAGAGCTCCCTCACCTGAACACCTAGAGCGTTGGCTAACTTGTATGTGTTGACCAGCGATATGTTCCGCTCGCCGCGCTCGACGCCGCCGACATAGGTACGGTCGAGTCCAGCCTCTAGCGCCAAGGCTTCTTGCGATAGCCCCTTCTTCTTCCGCAACTCGCGGACCCGCCGGCCGAACCGAACCAGCACAGATTCCATGCGCCAATGCTCGCCAAGGATGCCTATAAGTCCACGGACTATAAGTACCATCAGCTGAAACAGGCCTGCGGCGGGGCGGTCGCGCGGGCAGCGAACTGATGCGGAAGGCCCGCGGTTCAGGCTACGCGGGGATTAGAGTCGGGATGAGGCGGGTTTGTGACGAAATCTCTGAGGGGTTAGCAGTGAGCAGTCAGCCGTGAGCAGTTAGGATACGGCGAGGCAAACACTTGCGGGCACGGCAGAAGTTGAGTTCGCGGAAATGGGCCGTCATTTGGCGGTCCAGGGGACCGTCCCCCGGGCGGCTCTGGCCCGGGCCTGGAAGCGGCTGATGGCGGGGGTCAGAGAGCGGAGTGCCGGCGGGGGTCCGGGCAATCCGCGGGCGGCCCCGGCGCGTGGCGCGTTGCGGCGGGCGCGGTCCGGCGCGGCCGCGGTTGACAGGCGGCAGGGCAGGCCGGAAAATGTCTGTGTGGGCAGGCGTTCGCCTGTCCCCAGAAGGAGTTCTTCTATGATGAGAATAGTGCTTGGCGCCGGGCTGCTTGCGCTCTTGGGCAGTTTCGGTGCGGCCAATCTGCTGGTGAATGGCGATTTCGAGCAGCCGCTTTCGGTCGGCTGGCAGGATACGGTCTTTTCGCTGGGCGGGGATCATCGGTTCGAGCGCAGCGACACTTTCGGGTCCGGAACCGGGTATGCCGCGAAGGTGTACAAGCTGCTGGCCCTGTTCGCTTCGCTGCGCCAGGTCGTGGCCGTGCCCGGGCCGGACCTGACCCTGACTTTTGACGCGCGGCTGCGTTTCACCGAGGGTTCGTCAACCTGCTGGCCGGTGGCCGCGGTGTTTGCCCGCTACCGCAACAGCCAGGGCCGCGAGCTGGGCGCGACCTGCTGGTACAACCACAGCATCTATGCGAACTGGCGTTCGAGCGACACTTTCCATCTCATCGAGGTGACGTCGGACGGCTGGAACCGCTACGAGCTGGATGTCGCTGCCGAGCTGGCGACGAATCTGCCGAGAGTCGTGCCGGCCGACGTGGCGCAGGTCGTGATCGACCTGTACGCGTACGACAGCGGCACCTGAAGCGGCGGCGAGGCAGAGGTCTCTGCCGACAACATCGTGCTGACCGCTTCGGGCGCTGTTCTGGAGAGCCGTCCGGTGCCGGCGCTGCGCGACCTGAGCGTCGGGCCGAACCCGGCGCGGGGCGCGGCGCGCGTCCGCTACACCCTGCCGCAGGCCGGGCCGGTGAGCTGCGCGGTGTATGATGGCGCGGGCCGGCGCGTGGCCGAGCTTTTCCGTGGGTTTCAGTCCGCGGGCGAGCATTCGCTTGCGTGGAACGCGGCCGGGTGCGGGCCGGGCGCCTACATAGTGCGTGTCGAGGGCGCGGCGCGGGGCATGGCGCGGCTGGTCCTGGCCGAGTAGCAGGGTTCGCAGTCTGATTCGACCGGCAGGCCCGATGCGGCCTGCCGGTCTTTTCTTGCGATCAGGCCGGGGCTAGCCGGCCTCGTAGAAGACCTTTCCCCAGAAACTGACCCGCCGGACGCGGCGGGAGCGCACGAGGCGCGCTACCAGCCTCTGGTGAAGTAGAGGTCGATCGCTCGGCCGGTCGAGTCGATATGGACCGCGAGCTTGTAGAACAGGTGGGCCGGGTCGCCCTCGAGCGGGCCACGACGGAAGAACAGGTCGTCGTCGGCGATGTCGTACTCGCGGCTGAGCACGTAAGGGCTGTCCGGGCAGGTGTCCCGGGCCCAGCCGGCCGCGAGTAGCGCGGCTGACACCGAATTGCTCAGGCCGGCGCGGCTGACCGCGGCCCCGGACTCGGCCTCGTAGTGGAGTGAGGCCCAAGTGCCGCCGATGCCTCGGACGATGTCGGTATCAGTGATGCGGTGTGCCGGCAGGACAGGCGGGAGATAGCGACTGATGCCGGCGATTTCAGCCGAGTCGGCCGGCCGAGCCGGGCGCAGGCTGGTGATGCCGTTGGTCGGGCGATCGGCGTGCGAACCGTTCCGGCTGCCGCAGGATGCGAGAATCAGACCGGCCGCAACCAGCAAGGAGGCGCGCATCATCACGTGTGGACGAGTGTAGTCCGGCCAGTCTTGCGGTCAAGGCGGCGGCCGCGCGGGAGCCGGAACCAACCGGCTTCGTAGAACTCTTTTCCCCAGAAATCGACGCGCCGGATGCGGCGCGAGCGGACGAGGCGCGCGAGCGCGGAGCGGGTGGCGGTGGGCTTGAGTCCCAGCGCGCGGGAAAGGTCATCGGGCGTGGAGGGCCGGCCCGTGACGAAGGCGGCAATCGCGGCGTCGGGCGCGCCGCGGAAACGGCGCTGCTTCGGCCTCAGGGGCGAGAGCGCGACTTCGGTGCCCGGGCCGAAGAGCAGGCGGACCTGCTCGAGGTCGTCGGAGGAGAGGGGCCGGGCGGTGCGAACCGCGGGCGGCCGGACCACGGTGTTGAGCTGGATTCGGTCGGGCCGGATGCGGTGGGCGGCCTTGCGCAGGTGCACGAGGTGCTCGGGCGAGTCGTTGACGCCCTTGACGAGCATTATCTCCAGCCAGAGCTGGCCGCGGTAGTAGCGGCGGAAGGCGCGGATGCCCTCGATGATGGCCGCGACGTCGAGGTCGCGGTGGCAGCGGTCGACGCGGGCAAAGGTGCGCTGGTCGGCCGCGTCGAGCGAGGGCACGACGAGGTCGGCCGGGTATAGCTCGCGGCGCACCTGCGGGTCGGTGAGCAGGGTGGAATTGGTCAGCACCGCGACCGGGATGGTGAACTCGCGCTTGAGCGCGCGGATGATGCGGCCGATGTCGCGGTTGAGGGTCGGTTCGCCTTCGCCGGAGAAGGTGAGGAACTCGGTGCGGGCCTGGCCGACCGCGGCGCGGACCGCGGCGAGGATGTCTTTGACCGGGTAGAAGCTTCTGCGCTCAAGGGTCTTCTGGGTGGTCGCGCCGCACTGGCAGTAGATGCAGTCGAGGGTGCAGGTCTTGCGCGGGATGATGTTGATGCCCAGGGACAGGCCGAGCCGGCGGGAGGGAACCGGGCCGTAGATGAAGGGATGAACGATCATCTATCTCCGATCTGCGGTTTGCGGCTGCCGAGCGAATCGCCTGTCGGCGGTCCGGAGGCGAGGCCGGACAGGTGGGTCTTCAAGTAGTCCAGGCCTTGCTCTTTGGTCGTGATGCGGCCTTCGATCTGCAGGTCTTCGAGTTCCTGCAGTATGACCTTGAAGGCAGGGCCGGGTTTCATCCCGAGCGCGATGAGGTCGTTGCCGTCAACGAGGCGCGCGACGCGGACCACCGCGTCTTCGGCGCGCTTCTGCTCTATCATCCGCGTGATGGTGTCTTCGAGGTGGCTGGTGCGGCCGGCCGTGGCCCAGCCGTCGGCGTAGCAGAGCAGCATCAGGCCGAAGGCTTCGTCGCCGAGGTCGCGCCAGTACCGCCGGATTGCCCGTTCCGACAGGTCGGGCGCGGTCGCCAAGAGGTGCAGGCGCATGTGTTCCTGGGTCAGGGTCGAAAGCATCTCGGTCTGGGCCCGGGACAGGCGCAGGCGGTCGCGGCCGACGCGCGTGACTTTCCTCGCGCCGATGCTGTCGTGGCCGTAGAAGTGCATCTCGCCCTCGGTGGTGATGAACCGGGTTTCGGGCTTGGCGATGTCGTGGAGCAGGCCGGCGAGCTTCAGGAGGGCGCGGCGGAAGGGCGCACCCGCGCCGCGCTGATCGGCGCCCGGCGCTTCGCGCTCCGCGCCGGAGTCGGGCGATGACTCGGGTTCGGCCGCGCCCCATTCGTCGAAGTAGCGGTGCCACTCCGGTTCGAACCGCGAGAAGAAGCCGGGTTGCTCGATCAGTTCTTCGATCTTGAAGCAGGTGCGCAGGCTGTGCTCGCGCAACAGGTCGTCGTCGAGGATGGGCTTGAGCTCGGGCAGGATTTCGGCAAGCCGGCCAAGCTCGTGCAGACGGCGCAGGGTGTCGGTCGCGCCGGGCCGTTCCATTATCCGCAGCAGCTCGGCGCCGATGCGCTCGGCCGCGACGCCCTTGAGGCTGGTGCGCTGTCCCTGTTCGAGCACGGCCGGGTCGAGCGCGAACCCGAGCTCGGCGCCGAGGCGGAACGCGCGCAGGAGGCGCAGGGGGTCGCCGGAGAGCGAGCGTTCCGACACCGGCCGGATGAGCCGGCGCGCGATGTCGGCCCGGCCCTCGTGCGGGTCGATGAGCGGGCCGAGCCCGGCATCGGACAGCTCGGCCGCGATGGCGTTGGCGGTGAAGTCGCGGCGGGCGAGGTCGGACTCGACCGGGCGGTCGGCGAAGCCGTTGAAGTCGAGGGTGAGGCCGCCGGAGACGACCCGGGCCTCGTCGTCGGGCTCGGAGAGCACCACGAGCGCGCCGCGCACCGCGCGGGCCACGGCCGCGGCGAACTCCAGGCCCGAGCCGGACACGCAGAAGTCGAAGTCGGCCGAGGCGCGGCCGAGCAGCCAGTCGCGGATTGCGCCGCCGACAAGGTAGACCCGGCGGCCGGGCGCGAGCCGCGGCAGCCTGCCGGCGAGGCGGCCGAGCGGAGCGAGAATGGTGTCGGGGGTCGGGTTCACGGCGGAGCTAAGATAGCCGGGCCGGGCGCGGCCGTCAAATCAGTAGCGGTGCGCGCCCCCTTGAGCAGGTTGATGCCGGCGAAGGCGAACACTGTCACGGCGAAGGCGAGGCCGAAGGCCGCGAGGCTGAGCCGGCGCCGGTCTCCCCCTCGATGCCTGCCGAGAGCGTCAAGTGGGGCTGACAAAGATACTCGGACGCGTATCCAGCGCAGGCCCGGCCCGGCCGCCAGTAGGCCGGCGCCGCGCCGGCCGGCGCCGGAAGGATTGACGGACGCGGGAAATCGGGCATCTTGATTGGCCGGCCGGGCCGGCTAACTTGTGATGCGGAGACAGTAACCACCACGGAGGAATCTTTGCAGTTTCAGGTTTTCGCCAAAGAAGGTTGCGAGCTGTGCGTGAAGGCACAGGATGTTCTCAAGAGGGCCGGCGTCGAGCCGGTGGTGCGCTATGTCGACGGCCCGAACGCGACCATCGACAACCTGGCGGACTTCGCCTGGTACGACTGGACCGACAAGCCGCCGCTGGTCGTGGTGAAGCGGGGCGAGGACGTCGTCGCGCGCTGGGACGGCAAGACCGTGATGGAAGGGCTCTTCCCCGCGGTGCGCAGGCTGCTGAGCGAGCAGGGAGACGCGAGCCCGGACACGACGACCTGAACCCGCCCGGCCCGGCGACGAGTCTTCAGAAGAGGAGCAGAAGATGGACGACAAAGACAAACAGGTGAACACAGACCCGGTCTGCGAGATGGAGGTTACGCCCGAAACCGCGGCCTGCAGCTACGAGTACAAGGGCAAGACCTACTACTTCTGCGCCCAGAGCTGCAAGCACGAGTTCGAGCAGAACCCCGAGGTTTTCCTGCGGCGTTAGGCCGCAGCAGAAGAGGGCGGCGGCGCCGGATGCGCCGCCGCC
>CBFGIY010000094.1:0-7512 GCA_965648935.1 Caldifarciminota bacterium | reverse complement strand
GCGAATGCAGCCCGACCGTGAAGGTGCTGAAAAGGTATGCGACCAGCCCCTCAGGGTGCCCGGCCGGCGACTCGAACGAGTGGCGCAGCACGTAGCGCAGGTAGTCGGCGCGGTGGGGCAGGAACACCAGCGCGAGCCAGGCCGCCGCCGCCGCGCCGATGCCCGCACAGAACAGCCCGAGCCCGCGCAGCAGCGCGGCCCGCGCGGCGCGGCCCAGCCGGTCAAGGAACTCCCACGCGAACACGGCCAGCATCACCGGCGCGATGAACACCGCCGATATCTTGACCAGCAGCACCGTTGCCGCGGCGAAGAACCCGGCCAGGGCCATCAAGAACGGCCGGGTCAGGCCCCGCGCCCAGCACCAGCCGGTCATCACAAGGAACAGAATCTGGACGGTCTCGATCAGCCCGAGCCGGCCGTACATCACCAGCGGGTAGCAGGTCGCGCAGAACAGCGCGGCGAGCATCCCCGCGGTCGGCCCGCCCGCCTCGCGCGCCAGCAGGAACACCGCGAGAATGCCCAGCGCCGCAGCGACGAGCGACACCAGCTTGACCTGCACGAAACCAATGCCGAACAGCTTGAAGACAAGCGCGACGAGGTAATTCACCAGCGGGTAGACGACGAACGGGAAGAAGTCGTCGGTCTTCCACGCGCCGTAGAGCGCGAGGTTGCGCGCCGAGTACGTGTTCAGTCCCTCGTCGGTATAGGGCGCGAAGCTCCAGCTCAGGTCCGGCGGCGGGTCGGCGCGCAGGTCCGCGGCGCGCAGGCCCAGCCCGAGAAGCGCGATGACGACGGCGACGAGCAGGCCCCAGCGCCGCGCGAAACCCATCAGCCCCCTGAACTGCTCGGCCTCAGGCGACCGGGCCGGCGCGACCTTGCGGGCGGTTTTCTTCACGGCGCGATGATATGACAGGGGCGCGCGGCGGTCAAGGCCGCGCCCGGGCTAGCCCGACCAGCGCTTGAGGTCTTCCTGCGCGCGGGAGAGAAGCTCGCCGCCCTCGGAGAGCAGCTTGGTCAGGTACTCGCGGCGCCGGGCCAGCTCGCCCTGGGCCGTGACCCGCGCGGTGACGTCCCAGGCGATGTCGAAGATGCCGAGGGTCTCGCCGGCCGCGTTCTTCCAGGGCTGCTTGACCAGGTGATACCAGGCCGCGTTGGGGCTTGCGCCGTCGGGCAGCGCGATCTCGATTTCCACCGGCTTGCCGGTTTCCAGCACCTGCCGGTCATAGGTCGCAAGCAGCGCCGACACCCGGGCGTTGAACAGCTCGGGGTCGGTCTTGCCCAGCACGACCGCGCCGGCCGAGGCCGCGTAGGTCTTCAGCGCGGCGTCGTTGGCCAGCACGTAGCGCAGGTCGCGGTCCTTGAGCGTGACCGCGAGCGCGGGCTGCTCGAAAAGCGCCTTGAGTCGGGTGTCTGCCTCCTGCCAGGCCAGCTCGGCGCGGCGCCGCTGGCTGGTGTTGCGAATCAGCCCGAGAATCCCGCTGTCGAATGGGTAGGAGCTGAGACAGAACCAGCCGGCATAGCGCTCGCGGCCGTCCTGATAGAACGCCTCGACCGACTGGGGCACGCGGTCGGCCATTGTCCGGCGCAGGCTCGCCGCGAACCCGCCCTTTTCCAGTTCCGGGTACACGTCCCACAGCCGCTTGCCGACCGCCTCGCTTGCGCTCATCCGGGTCTCGCGCTCCGCGCCCGGGCTCCACACCCGCACGACCCATTCCCGGTCGAGCGTGAACACGCCGTCCACCGCGCTGTTGACCAGCATCGACAGGTCGAGCTCGCGCCGGGTGAAGGCTTCCTCGACCGCGTGGCGGTCGGTCACATCCTGGATGACCGCGTCGAGCACCCGCCTGCCGCCCACGCTCGACTGGCCGCCGCGCACCTCGACCCAGCGCACCTCGCCCGTGGTCTTGTTGACGACGCGGAACTCGTAACCGCGCGGGAACCCGCCGGCCTGGCGTGCCTGCGCCTCGATGCCCATCACCCGGTCCAGGTCCTGGGGATAGACCTGCGCGAAATAGAGCGTGCCGTTGCGGACAATCTCGTCGCGGCCGATGCCCCAGATATCGGCGATTGAAGGGCTAGCGCTGATGAGCTGGCCCGGGTCACCGAACCGGGCGAGGATGTAGCCGCGCGCCGACTCGAACACCGACCGGTACCGTTCCTCGCTCTCGCGCAGCGCGGTCTCGAGCTTGCGCCGCTGGAACTCGATGTCGCGGGCGTCGGCATTGGCCGGCAGGGCTGCCGGCTCGGGCTGGGGCGCGCTCGCCGCCGGCGCCGCTGCTTTGGCCTCGGCTGCCGCGGCTTCGGCTGCCGCCGCCCTGTCCTCAGCCTCTTTCTGCGCCTGCTGCGCGGCCTTCAGCTCGGTCAGGTCCTCGTGCATCACCGCGATGCCCGATAGCCGGCCCTCGTTGTCAAACTGGGGGAAAACCGTTGCCCGGAAACACACTTTGCGCCCGGGTATGCCGGGCAGGCCGATTTCGGTCGGGTCGTACCACGTCGGCGGGGTCTCGACGCGCGTGCCGGCCATCACCCGCTTGAGCTGGGGTTCGAGCAGCCCGGCCCGCTTCAGTCCCCGCGGCTCGAACAGAGAAATGCCCGGCGGCGGCACCTTGCCCAGCAGCCGCTCGGCCGCCTTGTTGCTGCGCAGCGGCTTGCCGTTCTTGTCGAACAGCTCGATGCTCACCGGCGCGGAATCGACGAAGCTGTCGAACACGGCCCGGGCCCGGCGCTCGGCCCGCTGCCGCTCGGCCTCTTCGAACGCGGCCTGCTCCTCGGCTTCGCGCCGCGGGTCGCGGCCCCGGCTGAGAATCGCGGCGAAGAATACGGGGGAAGTGAGCGCGAACGGCAAAGCCCGGCGCGGCCCGGCGGCCGCGAACGGTGCCAAGGTCAATGACAGCCCGAACAGCAGGACCAGCTTGCGTTCCATACCCAGGTGCGCAGAGGATAACGGCCCGGAAGATAGAGTCAAGCAGACGAGCGCGGGTCGCGCGCCGGGCCAGAGGCGGGGTGTGATTCGAGGAAGCCGGCGATCGGAATCGAACCGATGACCTGCGGTTTACGAAACCGCTGCTCTGCCAACTGAGCCACGCCGGCGACGGTTCGCGGGGGATTCTAGCCGGCGCGGCCGGGGTGTCAAGGCAACTGCCCGGGGCCGCGATTCTTGCGCGGTCGTCCCGGCGCCGCTAGAATCTCTGCGGGTTTCGATGATATCCCTGCGCTCGCGCGACCGCGACACCGTGACCCTGGCCGACCGGATGCGGTCCGGCCGGGGCCGGGGCCGCTACTGGCTGATTGTTCTTGCCCTGGCCGCGGTCGGCACCCTTCTCCTTGTCGTGGCCCCGCCGCGCCGGCCCGGCCTGACCCTGCCCGAGCCGCGCGTGCCCGCGCCGGACTATCGCATCATCGAGAACCGGCCCCAGCCCCTGGGCGGTGTCGAGCGGCTGACCGTACGCGCGCTCGTCGCGCCCGGCCTGAACGACTCCACGCTGCGCGCCGCGCTCGACTGGCTGCTCTATCGCGTCCTCGACGAAGCCAATGCCCGGTCACGGCGCCGGGTGCGCGTGGTCTGGGCCTACCTTGTCGAGAGCGAGTCGGCGCGGGGAATGGACTGGCGGGCAATGGCGATATGGACCGACTCGACCCTGCCCCGCTCGCTGCGGCCCGCCGGCATCGGCGGCGACGCCATGCGCGAGCGCGGCATCGAATATGACTTCACCAACCCGGTGCAGACCGGCAATTGAGGAGGCACCGTTGAAAGCTGTGCATAGTGCAGTGCTGCTCGCGGTCCTGGCCGCCACCGCCCTTGCCGGGTATGGCGGGTTTGGCGCGAGCGCGACCTGGCTTAAGACCTCGGGCCTGAACCAGACCCTGACCGAGCTGAACCGGCGCCGCTACGGCGGCCGCGAGGCGTTTGACCTGGGCAAGCCGGTCTGGTGGCTGGGCGGTCACCGCGCGGGCGCGGTCGGCAACATCACGCTCGGCGGCGAAGGCTTCGCCACGGCAACGACCCACCGCACCGACTCGCTCGCCGCCGAGCTGGTCGGAATCCGCGGCAGCTTCGACGCCGGTTATGCCTGGGTGCCGTGGGACTTTCTCTGGGTGCGGCCACAGCTCAAGGTCGGGTTCGGCGGCTGGCTCCTCTACGCCCACTCCATCGAACCGGGCGCGCTCTTTGTCACCGACCCCGACCTGTGGGACATACTCTGGGGCTGGACCGTGGGCGCCTCGCCCGGCCTCGAACTGATGGGCCGGCTGCGCTACGGCCAGGAGCAGTACATCGCGCTCTACACCCGGGCCGGCTGGTTCATCCCCATCGGCGGGCCCGAAGTCTATTCCGGCGAGCTCGACCCGCCCGCGTTCGGCCTGTCCGGTTTCAACTGGGAAGCCGGCCTGCGCTTCGGCTCGGCGGCCCGGCCGCCGTTCAAGATATAGCGTCATGCGCGCTTTCACCATCTGCGACGTGTTTGCCCGCGAACGCTTCACGGGCAACCAGCTCGCGGTCTTCCCCGACGCAGGTGGAATGGACCCCGGGCTGATGCAGACCCTGGCCCGCGAACTGCACTTCAGCGAAACCACGTTCATCACCGCTGCCGAACCCGGGCCGGGCGGCTGGCCCGTGCGCATCTTCACCCCGGCGCGCGAGGTGCCCTTTGCCGGCCACCCCACGCTCGGCACCGCCTTTGTCATCTGGGACCGGTTCCTCAAGCGCAAGGCCGAGTCGGTGACGCTCGACCTCGCGGTCGGGCCGGTACCGGTGGCTGTCGAAGGCGAACGCCTGGTAATGACCCAGGTCGCGCCCGAGTTCGGCGCCGCGTTCTCGCCCCGCGCCGCCGCAGCCGTGCTCGGGCTTTCGGCCGACGACATCGACATGCGCTTCGAATGCTCCGAGGTTTCCACCGGCCTCTGGTTCGGCATAATCCCGGTCAAGACGCTCGACGCGATGCGCCGCATCCGGGTCAACCTTGCCGAGTACTACCGGCTCAGCCGCGGGCTCGAGGCCAAGGCCTTTCTCGCCTTCGCGCCCGGCGCCGAGAACCCGGACTGCGACCTGCACGTCCGGGTGTTCTGCGACTACTACCACGTGCCCGAGGACCCGGCCACGGGCAGCGCCAACGGCTGCCTGTGCGCGTGGCTGGTCCAGCACCGCTGGTCCGGGTCTGAAACCGTCGAGCTGCACGCCGAACAGGGCATCGAGCTGGGCCGGCCCTCGCGCCTCTACCTGCACGGCGTCGAGCAGGCCGGCCGCATCACGGTGCGGGTCGGCGGCCGGGTCGCGGTCGCGGGCCGCGGCGAGCTGGACGCCTGATTGACCGGCCCGGGGCCGCACCTATAATCTGCTGTCCGCCACGATTGCACCACAGGAGGCTGTCTTGAGAATCGCCATCGTCCTGTTCGCCGCCCTGTCGCTCGCGGCCTCGGCCGCGCCGCGCTACGACCTTGTCACGCTCGACGTCCGCAACGACTGGGACATCCGCGAGCTTGAAGAGCTCGGCTGCATCATCAACGGCCCGGGCCCGGACGGCCGGATGATAGTCGAGGTGCCCCAGGACCGGGTCGGCCGGCTCGAGCGCGACGGCTGGAGCGTCGCGGTGCTCAAGCGCGACATCACCGGCTTCTACGAGAAGAACGCGCTCGACTACCGCTTTCACACCTACACCCAGATCAAGGACACCTTTCTCCTGATGGCGCAGAACAACCCGACCTTCATCAAGTTCGAGACGCTCGGGTTCGCATCCAACGACAGCCTCATCTTCGCCCTGAAGATAACCGACAACCCGCACCTCGAAGAAGACGAGCCCGAGCTGATGTTTGAGGCGGCCATCCACGGCGACGAGAAGTGCGCCACCGAGCCCGCCTTCGAGTTCGCTGCCTACCTCGCGCGCAACTACGGGGTCGACCCCGACGTCACCTACTGGGTCAACACCCGGGAAATCTGGGTGCTCTGCCCGACCAACCCATACGGCCACATCGCCGGCGTGCGCTCCAACCGCAACGGCTACGACTGCAACCGCGACTACGGCTTCATGTGGTGGTACGAGACATCGGCGCGCGAAGGCTTCACCCAGCCCGAGACCCGGGTCCAGCTCCGCCTGATGCAGCGCAACTGCTTCAACTTCTGGCAGTCGGGCCACGGCGGCACCTACTTCATCTCCACGCCGTGGAGCTACTCGCCCTTCGGCACGCGCGACTCGATGGAGTTCTGGTACCTGGGCGGCCGCTACCACGACATCACCGGCTACCCCAACGCCCCCGGGTACCGGGGAATGTACCGCATCAACGGCTCGTCCAAGGACTACGCCTACGGCACTACCGGCGCCATCGGCTGGACCGTCGAAACCTGCATCTACAAGACTCCGCCGGTCGAGTCGCTCGCCCAGATAATCGCGCGCGAGCACGCCGCGATGAAGATGATACTGGCCAACATCGACCGCGGCATCCGCGGCATCGTCACCGACTCGGTCACCGGCGCGCCGGTGCGCGCCCGGGTCCGGCCGATGCCCATAGACTTCCCGAGCTTCTGCGACAGCATCGGCGATTTCCACCGCTACCTGCGGCCCGGCACCTATGACGTGATATTCGAGGCCAACGGCTACCGCAGCAAGACCGTGACCGGCGTCACGGTCACCGCCGACACCGTCACCCGCGTCAACGTCGCGCTCGCGCCCGACCCCGCGGCCCCGCTCTGCCTGCACCAGTTCATCGCCAACCGCGGGGTCAGCGACGTCTCGATGCCCGCGACCCCGGACTGGGCCCTCGGCCCGCGCGACGGCCGCCGCTTCTCGCTCGGCCGCGGCGGATTCGCCATCTACGACTTCGGCCGCACCCTGGTCAACGGCCCGGGCAGCGACTTCACGGTGTATGAGGACGACGCCGACCCCGAAGGCTACCGCGTCGAAGTCGCGATGGACTGGATCGGGCCGTGGACCAGCCTCGGCTGGGACACCGGCACCGCCAGCTTCGACCTCGCCTCAGCCGGGGTCTCGGCCTGCCGCTTCGTCAAAGTCGTCGACGACTCGGGCGCGACCTCGGGCGCAACGGCCGGGTTTGACCTTGACGCCATCGAAGCGGTGATGAGCAACGCCGCCGCGCTGGTCTACCGGCAGCAGTATGTCCTCGACTCGCCGCCCGGCGGCAACAACAACGGCCGGCTCGACCCGGGCGAGACCGCCGGCTACGCCATCCGGCTCGCCAATGTCGGCCGCGCCCCGGCCGAAAACATCACCGCGTCGCTCTCCAGCCCCGACCCCCTGCTCTCGGTGCTCGACGCCCAGGCCGTGTATGGCACCATCCTCGCCGACTCCAGCCGGGCCAACTTCGACGATCTCTTCGTCATCCGCGCCTCGCCCTCGGCTCCGCGCGAGCACCGGGTCACGCTCCGACTCGCCCTCGCCGGCACCGGCTACTCCGACACGCTCGCCGTCGAAATCACCATCGGCGAGATGACTGCGGTCGACCCGATACCGGACGGCCCGCGCCAGCCGGCCCGCTACTGGGCCTACGATGATGTGGACTCGG
>CBFGIY010000093.1:0-7555 GCA_965648935.1 Caldifarciminota bacterium | reverse complement strand
CACGACCGGCGCGCCCTGCAGCGCCACATCGGCAACGAGCTGGTCAACCGCCCGGGCGAGAAAGGTCGAGTAGACCGCGACCACCGGCCTCATCCCGGCGCGCGCCAGCGCCGCGCCGAGGGTCACGGCATGCTGCTCGCAGATGCCGACGTCGAAGAACCGTTCCGGGAAACGCTCTCGGAACCCGGTAAGGCCGGTACCGAGGCACATTCCCGCGGTTATCGCCGCGACGCGCGGGTCCGATTCGGCCAGATGCACGAGCCGCTCGCCCAGCGCCGCGGTGAACGTCCGCGCCCCATCGCTGCACGCCGCGCCGGTGACCACGTCGAAAGGCCCGGTGCCGTGGAACCGCTCGGGCTGGCGCGTCGCCGGCTCGTAGCCGTGGCCCTTGCGCGTGACCACGTGAACCAACACCGGCCCGGCCAGACCGCGCGCGCTGCGCAGCGTCTCGATGAGCACCGGCAGGTTGTGGCCGTCAACCGGCCCGATGTAGCGGAACCCGAGCTCCTCGAAAAGCAGGCTCGGCACGAGGAGGTTCTTCAGTCCCTCCTGAAGCTTACGCGCCGCGACGCGCGACCGGCCGCTCAGGTCCGATGGCAGCATCCCGAGGAGGTTCCACACGTCGGCCTTGAGCCGGTTGTACATCCGGCCGGTTATGACCCGGCTGAGGTAGGCGGCCATCGCGCCGGTGCTCGGCGCGATCGACATCTCGTTGTCGTTGAGCACCACGGTCAGGTTCTGCTTCGAACTGCCGGCGTGGTTCAGCGCCTCGAAAGCGAGCCCGGCGACAATCGAGCCGTCGCCGATGACCGCCACCGACCGTCGGTCATCGCCGCGCAGTCGGTTGGCAACCGCCAGCCCCAGTGCCACCGATATCGAGTCGCCCGAATGACCGGTGTCCCAGACGTCGTACTCGCTTTCGCTCCTCTTGGGAAACCCGGCGATGCCGCCCTGCTGGCGCAGGGTCCCGAACCGGTCGCGCCGCCCGGTGAGAATCTTGTGCGCGTAGCACTGGTGGCCGACGTCCCAGACGACCTGGTCACGCGGCGTATCGAACACGTAGTGCAGCGCGATGGTCAGTTCGACCACGCCCAGGCTCGGCGCGGTGTGGCCGCCGGTCCGCGCGGTCGTTTCGACAATCGCCTGACGCACCTCGCCGGCCAGCTTCTGGAGCTGGGCCGGACTGAGCCGACGCAGGTCAGCCGGCGAATTCACCTGCTCAAGCACGCCCACAGCTTCACTCGCTCCGATTGAGCAACAGCCCGGGGAGTCCGGCGAGCAGGCGGTATCCCGGCCCGAACGCCGCCAGCTTCGCCTCGGCCCGCGCCGCTGCGGCTTCGGCGCGGCGCCGGGTGCCCTCGACGCCGTAGTGGCCGACCATGGTCAGCCGGCCACCGTCGCTGGCCTGGCGCGCGTCGAGCAGGTCATCGGTGTACTGAAACAGCAGCCCGAGGTCCGTGCCCGCCTCCCAGAGCGCCTCCTGCCGGCGCAGCCCGGCTCCGGCCACGGCCGCGCCCGCGCTCAGGGTCGCGGCGATGAAATCGGCCGTCTTCTTGCGCTGCAGCTCGGCCAGACGCCGCGCCCCGCTGCCGCTGGCGATGTCCATCGCCTGGCCGCCGGTCATCCCGGCCGGCCCGATCGCCCGGCTGATGATGGCCACCGCCCTTATCTTGCGCGCAGGCGGCGCCGGGCTTTCGGCGAAAGTCTCGAACGCGAATGCCAGCAGCCCGTCCGCCGCCAGTATCGCCGTGCCCTCGTCGAACCGGCGGTGCAGACTCGGCCGGCCGCGCCGGAAATCGTCGTTGTCCATGCTGGGCAGGTCGTCGTGCACCAGCGAGAAGGCGTGTATCATCTCAATGCCGCAGCAGAACGGCAACACGTGCCGGTCATCGCACCCCCCGGCCGCACGATACGACCAGAGCGCGAGAGTGGGCCTGATGCGCTTGCCCGGACCGAGCGCGGCGTAGCGCATCGCCAGGGCCAGCCGCGCCGGCACCTCGCGCCCGAACCGCAGGATGCGGTCGAGCTCGCGGTCGATCACCTTCCGATCTGCGCTCAGCGCCGCCCGGATGTCCTGAAGCTTCACATCGCCCCCGTCAGCTTCTCGGCCGCGAGCGTCGTATTGCAGAGCAGCATCGCTACGGTCATCGGCCCGACCCCGCCCGGCACCGGCGTTATCGCCGCGGCGCGCGCCGCAACCGAACCGTAGTCCGCGTCGCCGACCAGCCGGCACTCGCTGCCCTGGCCGATGCGGTTGATGCCGGCATCGATGACCACGACGCCGTCGCTGACCATCGTCCCGTTCACCAGCCCGGGCCGGCCTGCGGCCAGCACCAGAATCTCGGCCGTGCGCGTCACGGCAGCCAGGTCCGCGGTGCGGGTGTGGCAGACCGTGACGGTCGCGTCGGCCCGCTCGCCGCGCAGCAGCAGCAGGTTGGCCAGCGGCTTGCCCACCAGCTCGCTGCGGCCGACGACCACCACCCGCCGCCCGCTTATCGCTATGCCCGAACGCGCCAGCAGCTCGACGATGCCCAGCGGAGTCGCCGGCCGGAACCCGTCGCGCCCGGAAAGCAGGGCGCCCATGCTCCAGGCGGTCAGCCCGTCCACATCCTTCTGCGGGTCGAGCCGGTCCAGCACCGCGTGCGGGTCGACTCCCGCGGGCAGGGGCAACTGGACGATGACTCCGTGCACCAGCGGGTCGCGGTTCCACTCCTCGACCGCGGCGACGCAATCCTCCAGCCGCGCGCCCGCGTCCAGCCGCCGCACCGAGCAGTCGATGCCGGCCTTCTCGCTCGCCTTCTGTTTCGCGCCGACGTAGACCTCGGAGGCCGGGTCCGCGCCGACGTGCAGTATCCGCAGAGCCGGCCTCGTCCCGACTGCGACCAGCCGCTCGACGCGGTCCTTGACCTCCTTGCGCACCTGCCGGGCAATCGCCTTGCCGTCGATGACAACCGGGTTGTTCACTTGAGAATCCACCTAAACTGATATTGGCCCGCCGGGGCCGCTTGTGAGCCGATGTTGATTTGCCTGTCGGGCCACATCCTCTTCAGGACGCGGCCGGGCTGTCTGAGATACGTCCATTCAGGACGAGAAGCGCGTTATGGACTCCTTTCGCCTGCCCAATTCTGCCATAAACGCCGACCGGGTCAATACCCGCTGACCCGGTCGGCAAGTGCGGCTTGTCCCGACGCCGTTCTGCTACTCGTTCGGGCCGACCGCGATGACCCGCTCCTGCGCAGCGCGGTCGACTCTGGCCTGTGCTACTCGTTCGGGTCGACCGCGATGAAAAGCGTCGACTCGCCCCGTCGCACGCGCAACAGCACTGGCTTGCCGGTCTTACCCGCGTCGCGCACCGCGCGGCCGAACCCGGCCGCGCTGCCCACAGGCTGACCCGCGACCTGCAGTATCACGTCACCGCGCAGCAGGCCGGCCGCGGCCGCGGCGCTGCCCGGCTCGACGCTCTCGACAATCACGCCGCCGGTCTCCAGCTTGCGCTCGGCGCGCTCGTCCGCGGTCAGGTTGCGCACGGCCAGTCCCAGCCACTGGCTGTCGTCCTCCGCCGGCTGAGCCGAAGCCTGCGGCTGGTCCTCCGGGAACTCGACCAGCTTCACGGTCAGGGTCACCTGCTTGCCGTCGCGCACGACCACCACCGGCACGCTCCGGCCGGGCGGCAAAGCCGCGATCTGGCGGCGGAACTGCTCGAGGCCGTCGGTCTTCAGCCCGTCAACCCTGACGATGACGTCGCCCGCCTTCAGCCCGGCCTTCTCGGCCGGCGCGCCGGCCACTACCTCGCTCACCAGCACGCCCTTCGCGTCGGGCAGGTTCATCGCCTTGCGGATTGCCTCGGTGACCTCCTGAGGCCTGATGCCCATGTAGCCGCGCACGACCCGGCCGGTCGAGATGAGCTGCTCGACCACGGGCTGGACCAGGTCGACCGGTACGGCGAAGCCGATGCCCACGTTCACGCCCACGGGTGAGCGAATCGCGGTGTTGATGCCCAGCAGTTCGCCGCGGATGTTCACCAGCGCGCCGCCCGAGTTGCCCGGGTTTATCGACGCGTCGGTCTGGATGAAGTCCTGGTAGCTCGGTCCCTCGGGCAGGGGCAGGCCCGAGCGGCTCTTGGCCGATATCACGCCGACCGTCACCGTGCCCTCCAGCCCGAACGGGTTGCCCACGGCAATCGCCCACTCGCCGACCCTGATGTCGGCCGGGTTGGCAAGGGCCACCGCCCGCAGCGGCTTGTCGCTCTCGACCTTGAGCACCGCGAGGTCGGTCTTCGGGTCCCGGCCCACGACCTTGACGTCCCTGCCCTTGAACTCGGTGCCGTCGTGCAGCCGCACGCTGATGCGGTCGAAGTTCGCCACCACGTGGTTGTTGGTCACGATGTAGCCTTCCGGGCTGATTATGACGCCCGACCCGAGCGCGCTCGACTGGCGCGGCTGCGGCAACTCGGGCATCTCCGGGAAGAAATCGCGGAAAAGCTCCTCGAGCGGCGTGCGCGGAGCAGGCAGGCTCTGGTTCGTGCGGCTCTGCGTGCGCACGGTCCGCTCGGCCGAGATATGCACCACTGCCGGCTGCACCAGCTCGGCCACCCGCACGAACGGGCTCTGGCCGGTCTCGCCCAGCCCGGTCCCGGCCTGGGCGAACCGGAAATCCTCGGCCCGCGCCGGGCTCGGCGCGAAGTTCAGCAGGCCTGAAGTCACCATTCCGATGACAAAGGCCGCCAGCACGGCCGGCGCGATAATCGCCCCGGCCAGTCCAAGAGATATCTTCCTGCGCATCTTAGCTCCTCTGCAAGTTCTTTCTTGAACGAAACAGGCTGCATCCCGCCATACCCACTTTGACGCCGGCTTCAGCGAATCGGTTTCCCGGCCGGATCAGGACTGCGAGACCCGGTTCAGCGCTTCGAGCACGGCCTTTGTGTCCTTGCCGTGCTTCGCGCACAGCTCGGCCACCGTGCCCCAGACCGGCTCGCCGCAGACAAAGCACGGCAGGCCCAGTTCGACAAACACGCGGGCTGCGTCCGGGCTCTGCTCCAGCACCTCTTCGACCGTGGTCTCTGGACCGAACTTCACGGCTCAACCTCGCGCCGCCGAGCCGGCTCCCGCGCCGTGGCCAGCGCGCAGAGGTCGACAAAACCCGGCCCGCCCCGCGCCTCCTGAATCAGACGCTCGGCCTGCCGCGCGAGATAGGAAAGCGCGAGCGCCAGCTCACCGGCCCGGGCCGGCGCGTACCCCTTGTCCCCGCGCTCGTGCAGGCCGGCGGTTGCGGCCAGCTCCTCGGCCGCGAGCTGCACGCGCGGGTCCGGGGTCCGGAAATCGTACAGCAGACCCCGGGACCTCGTCCTCATCGTGTCCGACACACCGGCCAGCGCCTGCCGCGCCTCGTCATCAGAAAGGTCGCGCACCCGTCCCGAGCGCACCCGCACCAGGGCCAGCCTCAGGTTGTGCAGCACCTCGGCCAGTGACCGTTCCAGCCCCGGGTTCCCGCCCAGCTCGAACAGCCGTTCGTAAGCCTGACGCCGCGCGTCCGCGAGAAAGCGGCAGTCATCCGGGCAATCCACGGTCCGGCGCCGCTTCCGGCCACAGCACAGCGGGCAGATCGCCACCCCCAGCGCCGGGCAGGCGCGCTCGCCCCGCCGCCCGCAGAGGATGCAACGCTCCGCGCTCACGGCATCATCACCTGAAACAGCCCGGTCTCGGCACCGCTGTCGTATGTGAAATAGACAACGTCCTCGGCCGCGCACAGGCCCAGCACCTGCCCTGAGCCCCGGTCCAGGTCCACCAGCACGTCCCCGCTCCGCGCGACCAGCGCGCGCAGGTCCCCGGGCACCGACCAGAACACCCGCGCCCCTGACCCGCCCGGCCCCTCGGCCCCGGCCAGAAGCCGGATGCCCTCGGCCGGCCCGCCCGTCTCCAGCACGTAGCGCAGGCCGCTGCCGTCCAGCGCCACGAATCCCAGCCGGCCCGGCCCGGACTCGGCCCAGTACACGCTTGACCCGACAATGACCAGCGCGTCACTCTCGGACAATATGTCCGGCGCGATGAATCCGCCCGGCACCAGCGGCATGCTCTGCCGCGTCGCCAGCGTGATCTTGCGAATCTCGCACTCATCTGCCGTCGGGCCAACGACCGCGAACACTGCCACGCCCGACGCCGCCGCCACCCGGCCGGCGACCCGATTGTCCGGCGCAACACCGGCAGTCGAGAACAGCGTTTCCATCGCGCCGCCGCCGGCCGGCACCAGCGATACCCCGGACATCACCGTGTCCCCGGAACGCTCGGTCCAGGAGAAGAATGCCCCGTCGTCCGACACCGCCAGCGCGGTTACCCAGAAGCCCGCCCTGTCTGACTCAAACACCGTGTCGGCCGTGCCGCCCGTCCGGTCCAGACCGACGATGCGCATCACGGGCCCGGCCGCTTCCCGCTCCAGCACCCACACCCGACCCCGGTGATACACAAGCGCCTTCGCCGCGCCCGCGCGGCTTGCCAACACCCCGGAATCGGCCGCGCACTCCCCGCACCGCCACCGCACCACGTAATCCTCGGCCCCGGACTCGGCAAAGTACACCCGCTGCGAATCCGCGGCCAGCAGAGTCGCGTCGGTCGCGGTCAGAAACAGCGGCCTGCCGCCGCACAGCCCCTCGGCCACGACAATGACCAGCGACGACTCGGCCGTCCTGCCCGCCTCAGAGGTCACGATCACGCTCACCGTGTCGACCGCATTCATGTTCGGCGCGATGTACAGAGGCGCCCGACCCGTATCCGGCCTTACCTCGCCCAGCCGCGCCCGCCACTCGATTGCCACGCTCCCACCGCCCGGGTCCTCGGCCGAGCAGAAAAGCCGCGCCACGCCCGACCGCGTCACCGAATCCGGCTCGACCCGCAGCTCGGTTATCCTCGGGACCTTGCCGCGCGGGCAACCGGCCAGAACCGCCGCCAGCGCGACGAAAACGGCAAGCCGCAGACTCATCACTCGCCACACCTCGACTCTGGTTCAGGATTCACTCTGGTTGACTCTCGCCCGGCATCGCGCCGGCCGGCCCGGTTCGCTTCACGATCAATCTTACCCCCCGCGCCCTGCCCCGGTCAAGCCCGCGCCCGGGCCGCCCTACGCCGCCCAGTGCTGGGCGATCAGCTCGGCCTGCTGGACATCCAGACCGCAGACCGGACGTAGCACTAGGCAGGTGGCTGACCGACCACCGCTCTTCAGACCGTTCGGCAGTCGACAATTGCGGGGGGGTCCGCGTCGGACAGAACTAGCCCTCGGCCAGAACTCAGGCCGTGCCCCGCATTACTCCGTCGGCAGGACTTGGTAGGACTGCAGAACAGAGGTAACGTCCCCGGGTTTTAAGGACGCCAGAATAGGTAAGACAGGACGGCGCGTCAAGTTGCGGTAGAGTTGCCGCGCACCGTCAGGCCGTGAGCGTGGCGATGTTCGGCACGGCAAAGTTGCGGGCAGGACCACCAGAGGCCGGCCGCGGCAGGGAAGGCAGCTTCGCAGCTGGATGTCACGACGCCCTGACTGTAATCAGTGTTACAGCCGGGCGCGGGCC
>CBFGIY010000092.1:0-7807 GCA_965648935.1 Caldifarciminota bacterium | reverse complement strand
GCCCCTCGTCCTCGTCGTTATTCCACCACGTCCACTTCACCGCGCCGGCCGTGCCGACCACGACCCGGACCGAGTCGACCGCGGACTTGGCGCCGCGCCTGTCCTGCAGCGTCGCCTTGGCCCACAGCGTTTCGACCTTGGGGTAGGCGTGACGGACGTGGAACACCGATCCGCTCGGCGCGTAACCGGTCGTGGTGTCCTTGCCGTCGCCCCACTTGATGCTGAGCCGTATCGAGTCGCCGTCCGGGTCAGTTCCCTGTACGCGGAACAGCGCGTCGATGCCCTTCACCGCTACCGGCGGGCCGATGAAAGTGTCTATGACCGGCGGGTCGTTGGGAAGCACCTGGACAGTTCGGCTGGGCGAGAAGTCCGAAGAAAGCTCGGGCTTCGCGTCAAGGAAGGCCATCGCCTTGACGGCGTATGCCCCGGCAGCGGTCCAGGTGTGCGCGACAGCCACTGTTTCCATCGAAGCGTAAGTCAGGTCGGTTGTATCGACCTTCCCGTCGCCCCAGTCAAACACGAACCTGACCGGGCCGCTCGGCGACTCGACCGCCATCTTGTATGAAGGCGCGGCGCCGACATACGTTTCGTCCGGCCCACTGGGCGGGCTTGTCGGGGTCAGCGGCGCTTTCTTCGGGCAGCCGACGAGCCCGACGCAAAGCGCCACAGCCAAGACCGCAATCGCAGATGCTCTTTTCCAGTTCATTATCAGTCCTCCCTGGATGGGTTGCCTGCCGGTCCGGGTCGTCTAGCGCGTGACCACCGGCCCGTGGAATGCGCCCACGGCCGGATAGCGACACGCTCCGCCCTTGCCGTCCTCGAAGTAGAAGTAGTACTCGTGCATGCCCGAGAGCGGCCGGCGCGTCTTGTACACGTAGTTGCCGGAAAACGCCTTGCCGCCGGCATGCTTCATCTCGTAAGGCACGCCGTCGAGGTATATCAGCGCCAGCGAGGGGGCGTCCCACTCGGCATCCCGGTACACGACCGAGTAGGTGAAGCGCGTCCCGACGGTGCCGATGTTGGGAAACACCGCGTCGTCCAGCAGCGTCGGCGCGGTGTTCGCCTGCCGGGCAACAGCTGGACCGCGGATGAAGCCGTGTGCCGGGTGGGTCACGCAGTCGCCGTCGCTGTCCATCGCGACGAAGTAGTAGGCGTGAGGACCTTCCTTGAGCGTCGTCGAGTATATGTAGATGCCGTCATTGGCCTCGCCCGAGTGCAGCTTCATCTCGTTCGGTATGCCGTCGATCATCACGCGGACTGCCCGCGGCGGTTTGCACTTGTCGCGGTCGGTGTAGCGGACGGTGTAGGTGTAGATGTCGCCGCTGGTGGCGTCGGCGTAGTGCACGCCGCCCTCGGTCAGCGTCGGGATGAGGTTGTAGGGCTTGTTTTTGGTGCCGACGAACGGGCCTGTGCGCGCGCCGTAACGCGGAAATCGCTCAGTCCCGCCCCGGACGTCTTCGGCAAAGAAGTAGTGGTTGTGCTCGCCCGGAGGAAGCGACAGCTTGGCCTGCCAGATCCCGTCGTTGGCCTTGCCGCGCACCATGCGCATCGGGTAAGCATTGCCGTCGATATAGACCTCGACTCTGGCGGCGGGATCGCCGTCCGGGTCGCTGTAGCGAACCTCGGCGACGAACCGAGTCCGGTCCGTGCCTTCCATCGGCCGGACCACGGCCTGGCAGAGACAAGGTTTGTTATTCGCCCCCGCGGCGACAGCAAGCGAGGGCAGCAGAAGGGCGGCCAGAACGAACGCAGCTACTGCAGAAGCAGCATGCTTCGAGCGCATTCTTCCTCCTTTCGAGACAGGGAATTATAGATTTGTGGTCTCACAGTGTCAAGGATAATCACTCCCCCCGGGCATCGGTAAGTGTCGTAGGAATCGAACTTTCAGCCACCGGGCGGGCGAACGCGGCGATGTGCTTCAACGCCATCAGACCGCCGGTGAGCGCGCCGAGATAGAAGCTGAATCCGCGCCACACCACAACGAACACCCCCAGCATGTACTTCGGACAGATCATCGAGTACAGGGCAACGGCTCCGGCTTCGGCCACACCGCTGGCTCCCGGTGTCGGCATGAAGAGCAGGACCGCGGTCAGGATGACATTGAGCCCGGCCACCCGCACGAAGTCGGCCGGCACTCCAAGACCCGCGAGCAGACTGCCGCTCATCGCGAAGTAAGCCGAGCCGTAGACAACCGTCAGCGCGAGTGCGGCGACAAGGTGGCCGCTGTTGCGCGGCCGCAGGTAGAGCTTCAGACCTTCGACCAGGTGCAGGAACTCGGTCAGGAAGCGGACAAGCAGCCTGGTGAAGCGGGTCTTCTCGGGCTGCGCGGCAAGCCGCGCCTGCCAGGCCGCCAGACGCCGTGGAAAGAAGGCTGCGGCCAGAACAAGCACTGCCCCGCCTGCAACGATCACGGCAATGTACGACGCCATCACCTTGAGCAGAGTGGTCGACACACCCAGCGACAGCGCCACCACTGGTGCGGCCGCAAAGAGCATTGCGTAGAAGATGATGCCCCGCGCCAGCAGAATGGCCGAAGCCTTGCCCGGCGGTATGCCCCAGCGGTTGATTATGTAGAGCTGCAGCGGCAGACCCCCGACCTGAAACGGCGTGACCGCGGCCATGAAATAGCCCACGAGCAGGATCTCGATCGACAGCCGCACGGTCATCGGATGCTCGCTCGAACGCGATAGTATCGCCAGCCTCAGCCCGTCGGCAAGAGTCGCGACCAGCCACAGGCCAGCGGTCGCGGCCAGCCAGTACCACTTCACGCGCGCCAGCCCGGCAAGAGTCTCTCGACTGGCGGTCAGGGCAATCAGCGCGACCGCCGCCCCGACGGCGATCAGCAGGAACAGCGCGATGCCCCGGCGCAACGCGCCCGGACGCAGCCGCGGCGCGTCCGGCTGGGCCAAGGCTTCAGGAGAACCGGGGTCAACATGTCCGGGCTTGCCTGTCATCAAGTGCCGATTGTCAGCCTTTTGCAGCCGATTGTCAAATGCCACCCGCCAGCCATCACGCTAACTGACGCCCGCTCATCGCCTTAGTCCTCCGGACGCGCGGGCCTACGGCCGAGATCACGCCGGGCGGTTGTTGACATTGTTCCCTGCCCTGCTATCCTGTGCCTGACAAAACCATCTGGAGGAATCACCAAAATGGCTCTGACGAAGGACAAGAAGACCGGCCTGATTGCCGGCCACCGTCTGCACGATACCGACACCGGCTCGCCCGAAGTGCAGGTTGCCATCCTGACTGAACGCATCGGGATGCTGACCGAACATCTGAAAGTCCACAAGAAGGACAAGCACTCGCGCCGCGGGCTGATCAAGCTGGTCAACGAGCGCCGGACCCACCTGCACTACCTGGCCAAGCATCACAAAGACCGCTACGAAAAGCTCATCGCCGAGCTCAAGCTTCGGGGATAGTCGAGAACCCCGATGCACAGAGTCGAACGCGAGGTCTGCGGCCGCACCCTGTCGCTCGAAGTCGGCCGCGTCGCCCGCCAGGCCGATGGCGGCGTGCTGGCGCGCTACGGCGACACCATCATTCTCGCCAGCGCCTGCTACAAGAAGGAGCCGCCGACAACCTACCAGGACTTCTTCCCGCTGACGGTTGACTACCGCGAGCTGGCCTACGCCGCGGGCAAGATTCCGGGCGGGTTCTTCAAGCGCGAAGGCAAGCCGCGGGACAAGGAGACCCTTACCTGCCGGCTGATTGACCGGCCCATCCGGCCGCTGTTCGCGCCCAATTTCCGCAACGAGACCCAGATTGTCGCTTTCCTTCTGTCAACCGACATGGAGAACGAGAGCGACGTGCTCGCCCTGATCGCGGCTTCGGCCGCGCTGCATGTCTCCGACATCCCGTTTCTCGGGCCGATCGGCGCGTGCCGGGTGGGCAAGTTCAAGGGCGAGTTCGTTCTCAACCCGCCGATGGCCCGTGAGGCCGAGGCGGAGATGTGGATGGTGTACGTCGGCATCGGCAACAAGGCGATGACCATCGCCGGTCAGGCGCGCGACGCTTCGCCCGAAGATATCGACAAGGGCTGGGAGCTCGCCGCGCCGGTGATCCGGCAGACCATCGAGATGCAGGAGGAGCTGCGCAAGGCCGTGGGCAAACCCAAGCTCGCGGTCGAGAAGCCGCTCGTCCCGGCCGAACTCGAGGCCGAGGTGCGCCGCCTGGCCGAGGCCAGGATCAAGGCGGCCAACGACATCACCGACAAGCTCGCGCGCTCGAACGCCCGCAGCGAGCTGGCGCGCGAGGTCATCGAGGCTACCGCCGAGAAGTTCCCTGATATGGAGAAGGCGGTCAAGGAGCTGCTCGACTCGATGGCCGGCGCCGACATGATAAAGCGCGTGCTTGAGACCGGGATCCGGCTGGACGGCCGCAAGGAGGACGAGGTTCGTCCGATCGAGTGCGCGGTCGGTGTGCTGCCCAGAGCCCACGGCTCGGCGTTGTTCACCCGCGGCCAGACCCAGTCTCTCGGTGCGCTGACGCTCGGCACCAAGCAGGACGAACAGGTCATCGACGACGTCGAACTGGAGCAGGAAGAGAAAAAGAGCTTCATGCTCCACTACAACTTCCCGCCCTTCTCGGTCGGCGAGGTGCGCTTCCTGCGCGGCCCGGGCCGGCGCGACATCGGCCACGGCGACCTGGCCGAGCGCGCGCTCGCCGCGGTCGTGCCCGGCGAGGAGGAGTTTCCCTACACCGTGCGCATCGTGTCCGACATCCTCGAGTCCAACGGCAGCTCGTCGATGGCCTCGGTCTGCGCCGGCTCGCTGGCGATGATGGACGGGGGCGTGCCGATTCGCGCCGCGGTCGCCGGTATGGCGATGGGCCTCATCACCGACGGCGACATCGCCGCCGGTGCACGCTGGCGCATCGTCACCGACATCCTCGGCGACGAGGACCACTACGGCTTCATGGACTTCAAGGTCGCCGGCACCCGCACCGGCATCACCGCGGTCCAGCTCGACCTCAAGCTGCCCGGCGTGCCCTATCACGTGCTCGCCGAGGGCCTGCGCCGCGCCACGGCCGCGCGCCTGCGCGTGCTCGACATAATGGACGCGACGATCGACAAGCCGCGGCCCGACATCTCCCGCTACGCGCCGCGCATCGTCTCCATTGTCATCGACAAGGAGAAGATCGGCACCGTGATCGGGCCCGGCGGCAAGATGATTCGCCGCATCACCGAGGAGACCGGCGCGACAATCGACATCGAGGACGACGGCACGGTCACCATCGCCGCCACCCGGCCCGAGGCACTGCAGGCGGCGCGCGAGTGGGTCGAATCGCTGGTTGCCGAGGCCGTGGTCGGCAAGCTGTACGAAGGCATCGTCACCCGGCTGATGACCTTCGGCGCCTTCGTCGAAATCCTGCCCGGTAAGGAAGGTCTGGTCCACATCTCCCAGCTCGGACCCGAGCGCTACGCCCAGGTCACTGATGCCGTCAATGTCGGCGACAAAGTCTGGGTCAAGGTGGTGGAAATCGACGACCAGGGCCGGATTAACCTGTCGCGCAAGAAGGCGATGGAGGAACGCGGCGAGATACCGCCGTCGGACGACTCCGGCGTGGCCCGGCGCCCGCCCCGGCGCGATGGCGGTGGCCGTGACCGTGACCGGCGCGGCGGCGGCCGTGACCGCGACCGGCGCCCGCCCCGGCGCTAGAACGCTTCAGGCTTCACGCGTGACGCGTGAAGCGCGCTGCGTAAGGCAGAATGCTTGAGACATCGGCCGAGCCCGCCGTCAGGACGGAAGTCCTGCCCGGCGGGCTCGCTGTCCTGACCGAGCGGCTGCCCTGGGTGCGCTCGGTCGCCCTTGGCCTGCAGTTTGCGGTCGGCGGCCGGTCTGACCCGGCCAGCGCGGCCGGCACCTGCCATTTCATCGAACACATGGTGTTCAAGGGCACGGCCGAGCGCGATGCCATCGCCATCAACGTCGCGGCCGAATCGCACGGCGCCGAACTCAACGCCTTCACCGACAAGGAATCGACCTGCTTCTACGGCCGTTTTCCCGGTGACCAGCGCGCGCCGATGACCGCGCTGCTCGCCGAGATAGTCGCCGGACCGGCTTTCCGCGCCGAGGAACTGGAGCGGGAGCGCGAGGTCATCAGCGAGGAGATACGCTCGAGCGAAGAAGACCCGGACAGCCGCTGCGCCAGCCTGCTGTTTCGCGCCGCCTGGGGCGACACCGCGATGGGCCGCCCGGTTGCGGGCACCCTCGAATCGGTCGCCTCCATCAGCCGGACAGGCCTGGTTGACTTCTACTCCGGGCAATTCCGCGCCCCCAACTGCGTCGCCGTCGCTGTCGGCGATGTTGACCACGACGAACTGAAGGCGGCCCTGGCCGGCGCCTTTGAGCGGACCGACCCTGTCGTCGCGCCCGCCCTGTCGGCAATGGAGAATCAAGAACCGCAGATACTCTCTGAAACGCGGCGCGAGCTGTCCCAGGCTTATGTCTGCCTCGGCCTGCCCGCTTTCGACCGCGCCGACCCGCGGCGCTACGCGCTCGGCGTGCTGAACACCGCGCTGGGCGGCGGCACTTCCTCCCGGCTGTTCCAGCGCTTGCGCGAGCGCGAAGCCCTGGTATATTCGGTGGCGAGTTTCACCGAGCTCTACTCGGACTCGGGGCTGCTCGGATTCTACTTCGTCACCGACGCGCGCAAGCTGGCGCGGTGTGTCGGGGCGCTGCGCGAGGAACTGGCGCGCGCCCGCGACACCGGCTTCACGACCGAGGAATTCGAGCGCGCGCGCAACATGACCAAGAGCTCGGTGCTGATGGCGATGGAAAGCCCGGCATCCCGGATGCTGCGCCTGGCCCGGACCTGGCAGAACCTCGGCCGCGTGATGACCATCGACGAGACGCTCGACGGCTTCAACCGTCTCACGCTCGACGACGTCAACCGGCTCGTCGCCGACCTGCTGGCCCGCGAGCGATTCTGGGGCGGCGCGGTCGGGCCGGCAGCTGCGGATGAATTCACGGCGGTACTGGCGCCGGCCGACTGACCGGCGCCGGGCCGCGAAAGGAGTCTAATTGGCCAGCCGTCTTGCCCTTTCCGACCGCGCGAAGGCGATGCCCGCCTCGCCCATTCGCCGGCTTGCGCCCTTCGCAGACCGCGCGCGCGAGCGCGGCATCAAGGTGTACCACCTCAACATCGGCCAGCCCGACATCGAGACCCCGGCCGAGATGCTGCGCGGCTACCACGAGTTCACCGCCCGGGTGCTCGCCTACGGCCCGTCCGGTGGCCTGCCCTCCTATGTCCGCGCGCTGGTCGAGTACTACCGCCGGGTCGGCATCGCGGTCGAGACCGGGGACATCCTCGTCACGACCGGCGGCTCCGAGGCCATCCTCTTCGCGCTCCAGGCGGTGGCCGACGTGGGCGAAGAAGTGATGGTTCCCGAGCCGTTCTACACCAACTACGCCGGCTTCGCGGCGATGTCCGGGGTCAACCTCGTACCCGTCACTTGCCGGGCCGAGGACGGCTTCGCCCTGCCGCCCTACGATGATTTCGTCGCGGCCATCACCCCTCGGACCCGCGCCATACTCTACTCCAACCCGGGCAACCCGACCGGCGTCGTCTACACTGCGGACGAACTCGAGCGCCTGCGCCGGCTCTGTGTCGAACGCAACCTCTACCTCATCGCCGACGAGGTCTACCGCGAGTTCATCTACGACGACCGGCCCCACCTGTCGGTGCTCAATCTTGAGGGAATGGCCGACCACGCGATAATGGTAGACTCGGTGTCCAAGCGCTACAGCGCCTGCGGCGCCCGGGTCGGCTGTGTTGTCACGCGCAACTCCCAGCTCACCGCGGCGAT
>CBFGIY010000091.1:0-8005 GCA_965648935.1 Caldifarciminota bacterium | reverse complement strand
CGCTCCTGCCGGCCCGGAGTTTCGAAGCCGGCGGGGCGGCCCTCTGGCCGCCCCGCAATGCTGTCAGCCGGCCGCTAGCAGACCTTGTCCGCGAACTGGAACTGGGTCGCTAGCTCCGGCCTTCGATACTCGGGGAAGAGCATCGGCGACCGGCGCGCGCGCGGCACCCCGGCCTTCTCAAGCTCGGCCTCGTACGCCGCGACGTGCCTGTACCCGGCCTCAGGCTCGGCAACGGACTTCGCCGCCGCGGCCGCGGCGATGCCGGCTCTGCGGCCGAACACGAGTATGTCAAGCAGCGAGTTGCCCATCAGCCGGTTACGGCCGTGGATGCCGCCGGCAACCTCGCCCGCCGCGTAGAGGTTTTTCACCCCGGTGAGCCCGGACTCGTCGATGAGCACGCCGCCGTTCTGGTAGTGCTGGGTCGGGTAGGTCAGTATCGGCTCTTTGTCCATGTAGATGCCGAACCGCTCGAACTGCTTGTACATCGCGGGCAGGTTCTTTTTCACCGCGCCCGGTCCCTTGAGCACCTCGATCAGCGGCGTGTCAAGCCAGACCCCGAGCGAACCGGTGGGCGTGACTATGCCCTTGCCCCGGCCCCTGCACTCACGGATGATCGCCGAGGCGGTGATGTCGCGGCTTTCCAGTTCGTAGATGAACCGGTCGCCGTCGACGTTGACGAGATGGGCGCCGATGCTGCGGACTTTTTCGGTGATGAGCTGGCCGACGATCTGCTCGGGGTAGGCCACGCCGGTCGGGTGGTACTGGATGGTGTTGATGAACGCGAGCTGGGCCCCGGCGCGGTAGGCCAGCACCAGGCCGTCCGCGGTCGCGCCGTAGTGGTTGGTGCAGGGGAATCCCTGGATGTGCAGGCGGCCGCACCCGCCGGTCGCGAGGATGACGGTCTTCGCCTTGACGACAAACAGCTCGTTCGTGTCGAGGTTGACAAAGGCCGCGCCGGTGCAGGCGCCGCGCTCGTCGGTGAGCAGTTCGACCGCGGCGCAGTACTCGATGAGCTCCAGGCCCCGGTTGCGGAATTCGTCGCGCAGGGTGCGCATTATCTCGGCGCCGGTGTAGTCGCGCGCCGCGTGCATCCGCTTGCGCGATGTGCCGCCGCCGTGGATGGTCACCAGCGTGCCGTCCGGCTCCTTGTCGAACATCACCCCGAGTCCCTCGAGCCACTCGATGATGCCCGGCGCGTCGGTCACCAGCGCCCTTGCCAGCGCCGGGATGTTCTTGAAATGCCCGCCGCCGAGCACGTCGAGGTAGTGGCGCTCGGGCGAGTCGTTGGGCTTGGTCGCGCCCTGTATCCCGCCCTGCGCCATCATCGTGTTGGCGTCGCCGATGCGCAGCTTGGTCACCACCAGGGTCGATGCGCCGGCCCCGGCCGCGACCAGCGCCGCGGACACGCCCGCGCCGCCCGCGCCGATGACCAGCACGTCGACCGAGCGCGCCACCCGCGCCGTCGCCAGCCGCTCCCTCCCGACCAGGGGCCACGCCTCGAGGATGTCGGCGATCTCGTGCGGGGTGCGCTCGCCCTTGTTCGGCCCGGCGACAAGCGCGCGCATCGAGCTTTCGATGAAGTCGGGGTGGAAGCCGCCGAGCAGTTCTTTCTTCTGCTCGGCGCTGATGAGCGGTATCTTGCCCTGCTCGATTCGCGCCTGGCGCGTCGCGTCCAGCCGCTTGATTGATTCCTGCATTGAAGCCGGGTACACCGCTGCCTCCTTACGGCTCGACGTCGCGCTCTTTGTAGTACTTCTCGGACAGCTCGGCCTCGCTCATCGCGCAGAGCCGGTCCAGCCCCGGCTCGAACTTGCCCGCGCGAATCTCGTTCATTCGCTCGGCCAGGTGCGCGGCGCGCCGGGCCACCTTCGCGCCGTAGAGCCGCCGCGCCAGCAGGGCGACGTTGTAGTGAACGATCTCGGCCGGGCAGCGCGTCGCGCACAGCCCGCACATGATGCAGTCAAACGACATGTCCGCGACGCGCGCGATGTCGCCGCGGATGGCCGCGTTGACGTAGCCCATCACGTCGATGTCCTGCGGGCATATCTTGGTGCAGGAGTTGCACGCGATGCAGCGCATCAATTCCGGGTACTTGCGCACCAGTATCTGGGTCGAGGCCGGGGTCTCTTCGAGGTCGTAGACCGCCTTGTTGCCCGGGTAGAACGGTATCTGGGCGAGGTACATCCCGTCCTCGATGACCGTCTGGCAGGCCAGCCCGACCTTGAGCTTGTAGGAGTCGGCCTTGCGGTAGACCGTGCCGCACGCGCCGCAGAATCCGCCCCGGCACCCGCAGCCGCGCACGAACCGGAACCCGGCATACTCCATCGCCCGCATAATCGTCAAGTCCCTGGGCACCCGGTAGGCCTGGCCCATCACGTGGATGGTGACAAGGTCGGCCGGCTCGGGGGCCGAAGCCTGGGGAACGGGGGTTGCCGGCGGCGCCTCGGCATGCTTCGCGGTCGCCTTGTGCGCTTTGGCCTTCGGCTTCTGACTTCTGGCCTTTGGCTTCTGGCCTTTGGCTTCTTCTGCCATCTTTCAGTCCTTCCTGTACTGCGCCACGCCCTGCTCGTACAGGTCGCCGCCGTGGCAGTCGTTGATGACAATGGCCGGGAAGTCCTCGACGGTCAGTTCGTGCACCGCCTCGGGCCCGAGTTCCGGGTAGGCGATGACCTTCGCCGCCTTGATGCTCCGCGCGATGAGCGCGGCCGCGCCGCCCACCGCCGCGAAGTAGACCGCGCAGTGCTGCCTGATGGCGTCGAGCACCGGCCTGGTCCGGTTGCCCTTGCCGACCATCCCGCGCAGGCCTTTCTCGATGAGCAGCGGCGAGTAGGCGTCCATCCGGTACGAGGTGGTCGGCCCGGCCGAACCGATCGGCTTGCCCGGCTTGGCCGGCGACGGCCCGACGTAGTAGACTATCGCGCCCTTCAGGTCGAACGGCAGGGCCTCGCCTTTCTGGATTGACTCGAACAGCCGCTTGTGCGCGAGGTCGCGGCCGGTGTAGATAGTGCCGGTGATGAGCACCGAATCGCCCGCGCGCAGGTCCCTGACCGTCGCCTCGGTCAGCGGTGTCGTTATCTTCTTCGCCATTGCCGCCCCCTAGAGCGTCGCGGTCTTGTGCCGCGCCGCGTGGCAGTTGATGTTCACCGCGCAGGGCATCGTCGCGATGTGGCACGGGAACGCCTCGATGAATACCGCCAGCGCCGTGGTCGTGCCGCCCAGCCCCTGCGGCCCGATGCCGAGCCGGTTGATGCGCTCGAGCAGCTCCTTTTCCATCTCGGCGTAGAACGGGTCGGGATGCACCGAGCCGACTTCGCGCAACAGCGAGTGCTTGGCGAGCATCGCGCACTTCTCGAAAGTGCCGCCGATGCCGACCCCGACGATGACCGGCGGGCACGGGTTGGCCTTGGACCGCGCCACCCGGTCGACCACGAACTTCTTGATGCCCTCGGCCCCGTCCGCGGCCGACAGCATCTTCACCTCGCTCATGTTCTCCGAACCGCCGCCTTTGGGCTGGACCGTTATCTTGAGTCCGTCGCCGGGCACGATGTCGGTGTAGATGATCGCCGGCGTGTTGTTCTTGGTGTTTTCGCGGCGCAGCGGGTCGCGCACTATCGACTTGCGCAGGTAGCCGTCGGTGTAGCCCTTTGCCACGCCCTGGTTGACGGCATCAAACAGCTCGCCGCCGGTGATGCGCGCCCCCGACCCCAGCTCCAGCCAGACCACGGCCCAGCCGGTATCCTGGCAGATGGGCATCATCTCGTCCCGGGCAATCCGCTCGTTCTCAAGGCACTGCTTGATGATGTCGCGCCCGGTCGGCGACTCTTCTCTCTCCAGCGCCGCCTTGAAGCCCTGCACCACGTCGTCGCCCAGGATGCAGTTGGCGTCGATGCACAGCCTTGCCACCGTGTCGCGGACCAGTTCGAATGGTATCTCCCTCAAGGTAATCTCCTCACGATTCTTTCGTCGTTGGCCAATCCTAGAGCGCGTGCTCCAGCACCCATATCTCCGGCTCCCGGGGCAGGCCCGCGGCACAGACTTCTGCCTCCGTCCCGCCGATGCGCCGCACGCGCTCCTGCCCGCGCAGGAACTCCTCGACCCCGGCCACCGGGAAATCAAGCTTCGCGGTCTTGAAGTGCATCGGCACGGTGACCCGCGCGCCCAGCGCCGCGCGCAGCCGGTGCGCCTGAACCGCGCCGATGGTGAAGTGGCCGCCGACCGGCACGAGCAGAACCTCGACCGGCCCGATGGCGCGGGTCGCGTCCGGCCCGAGGTCCTCGCCCAGGTCGCCGCAGTGCAGCACTCTCAATCCATCAAGGTCGAACCGGTACGCCGTGTTGCGGCCGCGCTTGGCGCCGCTCGCCTCGTCGTGCGCCGTGTCGAACCCCTTGATGGCGACGTCTCCGACCCGGAACTCACCCGGCCCGCGCACCAGCCGGGGCTTACCCGGCAACTGCTGCCACGCGTTGTGGTCGTCGTGGTCGTGCGACACGGTCACGCCGTCGCAGGACTCGCGCACCGGGCCGTACCCGACCGCGCCGTCAAAGCAGCCCGGCTTGTACGGATCGGTAACGATGCGCGTGCCGCCGGCCGAAATCAGCAGGAACGCCGAATGCCCCAGCCACTTGAGCTTCATCGCACTCCAGTCAGCCGAGGCATTCTGTGCTTTGCCGACAGCTCTGCGTTCGGGCTAGGCCTGAGCCGGGACGACCGATATCCGCTGCTTGGCCCGGGTGACGCGCTCAAACTTCACCACGCCGTCGGCCAGGGCGAACAGCGAATCGTCCTTGGCCCGGCCGACGTTCTTGCCCGGCAGGAACTTTGTGCCGCGCTGGCGGACAATGATGTTGCCGGTGCGCACGGTCTGCGAACCGTACATCTTCACGCCCAGCCGCTGACCGGCCGAGTCTCTGCCGTTGCGTGCCGAACCGCCGCTCTTCTTGTGTGCCATAGAACTTTCTCCTCTAGTAGACTCGAATCGTGGACCGCCATTATAGGCCATTCGCCGGTGCAGTCAAATAACCGCTCGCCCCGGGTTGGCCTGCTCCCCTGCCCGGCCGGCGATGCGCGCGTCCGCAACCGCCGGACTGGTTCCACTGCCGTATTTTTCGGCAGCCGGGCTGGCGCCGCACCCACCATCCCCGGCCGCCCAGCCAGAGGCCAGATTGTTTCGCCCGCTGTTTCAATCTCTTACAGAATCCGCCCATATCCGAACATCGCTGGCACGGGGTTTGCAAGATTCAGATTGCGGGATACCACAGCAACGCCGCCCAAGCGGCGATGGAGACCAAGATGCAGCGCGGCGCAGATGTCACTGCCGTCTGTGGCGGAGAGCCACAGCAGTTTGCGGGCTGGCCCGGTGCCTTCACGGCCCCGGCCTGCCTGAACGAGCTGGTCTGCGATGACAGCGGCCATCCCCGCGACTACCGCATCATCGACGTCAACACCGGGTTCGAATCGTTTGTCGGCGTGCCGCGCGACCGTGTTGCCGGCCGGCTGATGTCCGAGCTTTACGGCCCCGCGCCCGAACGCGAGCTTGGCGAGTTCGCCCACGTCACGACCGCCGGCACCACCACCAGCCTCGACATCCGTCTCGGCGACCGCGCCTGCCGCGTCACCGCGGTGCCGGCCGGCGAGCGCCGCTTCGTCACCGTTTTCGCCGACCGCCGGCCCGAAACAGCGCAGCCTGAGCGCCGCATCGACTACCACGAGTTCTTCAGCCTCGCACCGGACTACTGCTACGTTGTCGCGCCCGACGGCAGGATAGCCGATGCCAACCCTGCCGCCTGCGCCGCGCTCGGCTGGACCCGCGAGGAACTTATCGGCCGGCCGGTGATGTCCATCTACGCGCCCGAGTGGCAGGCCCACGGCCGCCGGCTGGTCGAGCGCTGGCGCCGCACCGGCCGGCTCGACAACGAGGAGATGACCATCGTGTCCCGCGACGGCGCGCGCCGGCTCGTTCTGCTCAGCGCGCTGTCGGCCCGGGGCCCGGACGGCCGCCTGCAGCACACGATACTCATCCAGCGCGACATGACCGTGCTGCGCCAGGCCGAGGCGGCCCTGCGCGGCTCGCGCGATAACTTCACCGAGCTGGTCGAGTGTGTCGGCGACGGCGTGGTCATCGCCGATGCCGACGAGAACTGCATCTCGGCCAACCGGGCCGCGGCCGACCTCTTCGGCGTTTCGCTCACCGAGCTCATTGGCCACCCGGTGCGCCGCTTCACCACGGTCGAGGGCTGGCAGCGCATCCTCGCCGAGACCGCCCGCCGCCGCACCGGCGAGATTTCCAGCTACGAGCTCGACATAGTCCGGCCCGACGGTGAGGTCCGGCACACCATCGTCGCCGCGTCGCCGCGCTACGATGTCGTCGGCCGCTACTCGGGCAGCCTCGCGGTGCTGCACGACGTCACGAGCCTGCGCCAGGCCGAGCAGGAGCAGGCCCGGCTTCTGCGCTACGCGACCTGCTCGGTGCGCGAGTTCGGCTGCCTCTACACGGTGTCGGAATTGCTGGCCTCGTCGACCGCGCCGACCGCGGCCGTGCTCGGCCAGGTCGCCGACCTCGTTCCCTCATCGTGGCCCCACGGCGACGTCACCGGCGCGCTCGTCACCGCGCTTGGTGTCGAGTACCGGTCCGCGGGCTTCGCCCCGACTCCCTGGAGCCTGGCCGCGGCCGCCGAGGGCGAAAGCGGCACGGTTGGCGGCATCACGATCTACTACGGCCACGACCGTTCCGGCACGACCGAGCCGCCGCTGCCCTGCGACGAGCGCGACCTGCTCGATTCGATCGCCCGCCAGCTCGCCGCCTTCATCGAGCGGCGCCGCGCCGAGGACGGACTGCGCCGGGCCCGCGACGAGCTCGAGGAGCGCGTCCGCCAGCGCACCGCGGAACTGGAGCGGGCCAACAAGCTCCAGCACGAGCTGGTCGACATGGTGATGCACGACCTCGGCACGCCGATGCAGATAGTCAGCGGCTACAGCGCGATGATGCTCGACGGCGCGCTCGGGCCGCTCTCGCCAAGCCAGCGCGACGCGCTCAACGAGATGCAGCTCAGCATCCGCACCCTTGAGGGGCTGCGCCGCGACATGCTCGAGCTATCGCGCTTCGATAGCACCCGGGTCGAGCTCAAGCACGAGCCGGTCGACATCGCCGAGCTTGTCCGGGACTGCATCCGCGAGCTGTCGTTTCTGAGCAACCACAAGAAGCAGCGGGTCAACTCCTTCGTGCCGCCGGCCATCGTCGCCTGCGACGCGCGCCGCATCCGCCAGGTCATCGCCAACTACCTGTCCAATGCCATCCGCTACACCGGCGAGAACGGCCGCATCGAAGTCCACTCCTCCGCCGACGACGGCTGGCTCGAGGTGTCGGTCCGCGACAACGGCCGGGGCATCGACCCGCGCGAAGTCAACCGGCTCTTCCAGCGATTCCGCCAGGCCGGCCAGCAGGTGCGCGGTTCCAGCGGCCTCGGTCTGGCCGTGGTGAAGAAAATCGTCGAAGCGCACGGCGGCCGGGTCTGGTGCGAGTCAACGCCGGGCATCGGTTCGACGTTCTACTTCAAGATTCCGACCGAGCCGGGGTCCGCGTCCGCGTAGTACCTGCCTCCTCGAAAGCGGCGGGGCGGCCTTGTCGCCGCCCCGCCGCCCGCATGTTGCTCGCCGCCAGCTTGACTTGACCGGACGCCGGGCTACTCTGGGGCAAACCAAAGGAGCGAACAATGACAGCACCTGATGTTGCACCGCCCGCGACCACCCCCTCCCGGGACAACGCCCGCGGCCTCAAGGGCTGGCTCAAGTTCTTCGGCATCATCACGATCATCGGCGGCGCGCTCAACGCCCTGTCGCTGGTCGGCATCCTCTGGGCCTGGCTGCCCATCTGGCTGGGCATCCTGCTCGTGCAGGCCGGGTCGCGCGCCGACGACTACGCGGCGCGCGGCGACGAACCGGCCCTGGCCGAACTGCTCGGCAAGCTCAGGACCTACTGGCTCATCAATGGCGTGGTGACGATCATCGC
>CBFGIY010000090.1:0-8101 GCA_965648935.1 Caldifarciminota bacterium | reverse complement strand
CCGCGTGGCCGGGGAACAAGTGGCGATGATTGACGCGGCGCACACCTCGGGCGTGAAGGAGTATTACGAACATGTGATTATGGGGCCGAAAGACCCGGACTCGGTCGCCGGCAGGATAGCGGCCGCGCTCGGCCGGCCGGTCGCCATTGTCGACGCCAACGATATCTTCGGCTGCAAGGTCGTCGGCGCGTCCGCCGGGCTGGACCGCGAGCTGGTGCAGGGCGCGATGCGCGACAACCCGGCCGGCCAGGGCGACGAGATGACGCCCGTGGTCATCCTCAGGCCCGACTGAACCATCCCCCGCGCCGACAGCATCTTCACCGGCCTCACGACCGACACCAACGGCCGCGCGCCCTGCTGCCGGATTGCCCAGAGCGACGGCGAGAAGACCGAAAGGGGCCGGGCGCTGCCGACACGCCCGTCCGCAACCGTGCGACGCGGCCTGCCTGCCCGTGGGCAGCCATGTCTACACCGCCAACGGCACGGACGGCTCGGTGTCCATTTTCGAGACCGCGGGCCACACCCTGGTGCGTGATGTCGCGGTCGGCAGGGGACCGTGGGCGGTGGATGCCAGCAATGACGGGGCGCTCGCGTTCACCGCTGACCGCTGGTCCCGGACCGTGACCGTGCTCGGCCCGCGCCCGGGCCTCTAACGACCGAGCCCGACGAGCACGAGCGCGACCACGGCGAGCGCGATGCCGATCCGGCTCAGGGCGCCGACCCGCTCGCGCCAGATGAGAACGCCGGCCAGGGCCGACAGGCCGACCTCGCCGGCGGCAATCGCCGGGTAGACCGCGACCCCGGGCAGCACCGCCAGCGCCAGCAACAGGAACAGGTAGTTGCCGAGGTTGGCCGCACCGATGAGCGCGCCGAGATTCAGGCTGGTGCGGTCGACCCGCTCGTGCCGGGCGAAGTAGATGACGCTGGTCACGGCAAATGCGGCGACGAAGAGAACTGCCTGAAACGGCAGTGCCTCGGCAGCGGGCAGATGATGGTTGAACACCTGCGCCGCGGTCATCACGAGTCCGTCCACGACAAACAGCAGGCCGAGCCAGAGCGCCGCGCGCGGCCGGGCCGGCTCGCATGCGCCGCGCGCGCGCAGCACGTCGCTGAGCACGAGGGCAAGCGCGGCCAGTGCTGCGCCGCTTCCCGCAAGTTCAAGAAGCGAGGGCCGCTCGCGCCAGAACAGGGCCGCGGCCAGGACCGGGACGACAATCGCGGTGCGCATCGCGGTGACCGACAGGGCGAGACCGGCCTCGCGCATCGCCCGCAGCCACACGAGCAGCCCGGCGACAAAAAGCACCCCGGTTGCGGCCGCAAAGAGCGCGGTCGGCCGCGACAGCGCAGTCTGGCCCGCGGCCAGCGCGGCCAGGAACGCCAGCAGCGCGGCGACTGCATAGTTGACCCTGACCAGGGGCAGGCGCGGCAGGCCGCGCGCATCGGCGTAGCGCAGAAGCAGGCCCATGCCAACCGCCGAGGTAATCTTGAGCAGCAGGAAATGCACGGGGGATTATCGGCCGCGCCGCCGCGGCGTCAACGCAACCGGGGCTTGCCCGGCGTCCGGACACGGCTATATTGAACGATGCTTTCATTGCTGGATGCGGCCGGCGAGTTCCACGGGCATATCGGACCGTGGCTGGCGCTCGGGCTGCGCGCAGGGCTACTGGCGCGCCGGCGACTCACGCGCAACCCTTTTCAGTTGCGGGCCGTCGTGCGCTGCCCAGAGCGCCGGCCCTACACCTGTTTCATCGACGGAGTGCAGTTCGCCTCGGGCTGCACGATGGGCAAGGGCAACATCCGACACGTCCCTTCACGCCAGGTGAGCGTGATGTTCGACGCGCCCGGCCGGCGCCGGCTTGCAGTCGCGGTGAGGGCCGAGGCTGCGCGTGCGGTGCGGATGAGCGGCGCCGACGCGGCCGCGGTGGAGCGGCTGGGCCGGGCAATCTTCCGGCGGCCGCTCGAAAAGCTGTTCGTGGTCTCGAGCGCGGCGGTGAAACCGCAGCGCGGTTCGGTGGTCTAAGAGGGTGAAGAAAATCTCATATGGAGGTGTCGTATGGCTCGAAACCTGGTCGCATGGGACCCTTTCCGCGAGATATCTTCGCTGCGCGACGAGATGGAGCGTTTCTTCGATAGTGTCAGCGGCAGATATCCCCGTGAGAGGGTCGAGACAATCTGGGGACCGCTGGTCGATGTCGAGGAGACCGATTCCGACATAACCGTCCGCGCTGAGCTGCCCGGTATGAACAAGGACGACATCAAGGTGAACGTTGTCGGCGATGTCGTTACCATAAGCGGGGAGCGCAAGCAGGAAGCCGAGCAGAAGGGCCGCACCTTCCACCGCATCGAGCGGCTCTACGGCAAGTTCCAGCGTAGCCTGACACTGCCGGTTGAAGTGGAGAGCGAGAAGGCCAAGGCCACTTACAAGAACGGCGTGCTCGAGCTCGTCCTGCCGAAGTCTGCCCGAACCAAGGCCCGCGAGATTGCCATCAAGGCGGAAGACTAGTATCGGCGGTTCCCCTTCAGGCAGAGCCCCCCGCGGGGGGCTCTGCCTTTCGGGCCGGCGCGATTGACCCGGGCCGAACGCGGCCCTATACTCGCTGCTGGACACCCTGAAGTGAAACGCATTCTTGGCTGGCTGCGCCGTCAGGCGGCCGTGTGGTTGCCGGTCGTGGTGACCGTGCTGCTGATTCGTTCGTTCGTCGTCGAGTCGTTCGTCGTGCCGACCGGCTCGATGGAGGACACGATCGAGGCCGGGGACGCGATGCTGGTGAACAAGTTCATCTACGGCATCCGCATCCCGTTCACCGAGACCAATGCGATCCGGGTGACGATCCCGAAACGCGGCGACATTGTCGTCTTCCGAAACCCGCAGGACCCGGACGTGCCGAGCGGGTACTCGCGCATCTTCCCGTCGTGGCTGCCGCTCTTGCCGATCTTCTGGAGTCGGTCGGCCGGGTTCTTCCGGGTCTACACGCCGCTGAATCTCATCAAGCGCTGCGTGGCGGTCGCGGGCGACACCGTTGAGTACCACAACAAGGAGCTGTACCTGAACGGGGTCCGCCAGCAGGAGACCTACGTGCGGCACAAGGACTACCGGCTGCTGCCCGGGCTGGACGTGCCGCGCGACTCGTGGCAGTCGCTGTGGGAAGGAGACCGGTTCTACCGCACCGGCTATTCGCCTTACGTGCGCGACAACTTCGGCCCCGTTGTCGTGCCGCCCGGCCATGTTTTCGTGATGGGCGACAACCGGGACAATTCCGAGGACGGGCGGTTCTGGGGGCCCCTGCCGCTGCATTGCGTGCGCGGCCGGCCCCTCGTGCTTTACTTCTCTTCGTCAGCCGCGGTCCAGCCGGTCAATATCGTGAAGGTTCTACTTTCGCCCTGGGCCATCCGGCTCAATCGCATCGGCCGCATCGTGCGCTAGCGGCGACGGACGGGCACGGGCCGGGCGTACACCGCGCAGCCGAAGGTACCGACCGCGCCGCTGACGTTTCCTCCGGAAAGAAACAGGTCAAGGCCGCTCTTGTTCCAGCCGCCGTTGACCGCCGTTACGCTGACGCCGTAGTCGCCGGGCTGGTAAGCGCCGAGCGAATCGGCGAAGGCCGCGGCCGGGACAAGATACGTGGTGTCGCGGACCGCGTCGGTCCAGCCGGCGGCGGTCGAGCCGGAATCGACCGGGGTGACGGCGACGATGTAGGTTTCGGCGCTGTCGGCGCGGGTCCAGGTGATGCGCAGCGGCGCGAATCCGCCCGAGTCGAGGGGCTGGGGTTCGGTTATCGAGAAGCTGTCGGGCAGGACGCCGCGCGCGGTTATCGAGCGGCCGTCAGGCGTGGTGACGGCCAGGCTGTAGGGCTGGAGATGCGCGAGCGGCAGGGCCGCGTCGGTGTAGATACCGGGCAGGCGTTCCGGCAGGGCCGCGCTGTTCAGGCGCGCGTCGGCGCCGCCGATGGGCGTGACCCGGGCGGGGAACACGTAGTCCCAGAAGGTGGTGTCGCCCGGGTCGGGTGTTTCCATCCAGTCGTCCCTTAAGATGTTGACCACGGTCGCCCGGCCGAGCAGTACCGAGGCGGTGTTGCTTTCGGGGTAGAGCGTCTTCGCAACCTGCGCGGTGACGATGACGGTCGAGAACTGAGCCTCGTCGCACGCCGTTCCGGCGAGGGCCGCGAGGCAGGCGGCCGCGATGAGTGTCGCGCGCATCGCTCAGTCCTTGAACCGGATTTCCACCCGGTTGCCTTCCAGCCCGACCACGTCGAACGGTACGGCGATGCCGCGCGTGGTGAGGCCGTCGACAATCTCGCCGGGCGAGGTTTCGGATATCACTTCGAGCGTGGCGGTGGATCCGGCAAGGTCGCGGGTGATGACCGTCTTGACGCCGCGGAGTTTGCCGGTTATCTCGGACTTGAGCCGCTGGACCCGGTCAAAGGTGGCATTGGTCGCGGCGATGACCGTGGCGTTGTCGCGCCGCTTCCAGCCGCGCAGGATGCCGCCGGCGAGTTCGGCCGCGGCCGAGTCGACCGCGGCCGCGCGCGCTTCGTCTTCGGAGAAGGGCAGCTCGCGCACGATGTTGGCCGCGGCGAGCACCGCGGCGTCGGCGACGTTGACCGCGCGCGCCGAGACGCGCATCCGGTGCACCTGCATCTGGCCGCCGCCGTAGGGCACGGTCTTGACCTGGGTCGAGCGCTGGGCGAGGCCGGTGACGAATATCTCGGCGCCGGCCTTCTGGCCAAGCAGGGCCGCGGCCTGGTTGTCGCCTTCGAGTATCGCCTTGAGCTGCTGTTTCTTGAGGTTGGCCGCGACGGTGGCGTAGTCCACGACCGGGAAGCCGCGCCGGGCAAACGAGCCCAGCAGGCCGGCTTCGACCATCTCCTGCGACATCATCCCGTCCTCAACCGAGAAGTCTTCCCAGTTGTCGAGTTCTTTGACGAGGACCGCGATGCGCGGCCGGTTCTGCTCGAGCAGCAGGATGCCGATCGCGGCGAGGTCGTTCTCGATCCGGTCGTTCTTGACTCGGGCGCGGATGGTGACGCGCCAGAGCGCGCCGTCCTGCCGCTCGCCGATGACCCGGTAGGAGGCGACGTAGCCCTCGGATGCCGAGTAGATGCGGTCCGAGATGAGCTGGAAGTTCTGGACCTGGGTCTCGGAGTTCACGAGCGTGCCCACGCCCTGTTCGACCGCCTTGCGCAGGGCGTCGCGCAGTGCCGCGTCGCGGGCGAGGTCAGCCGTGCCGCCTCCGCTCATCGCGCCGACGCCCTCGACCAGCACCTCGACGCCGTCGCCGCCGGACAGGACGACTTCCTCGCCGCGCGCACCCAGCCCGGCCGGCTGAACGCTCGGCGCGGCCTGCGCCTGGGCCTGGGGCGGCGGGACATAGGCGGGGTAGAAGCAGCCGGCCGTGAGCGCGAGCGTCGCCAGAGCCAGCCGGGCCGCCGTTCGCGTCAGGCAATCGACAATCGGGAATCGGCAATCGGGAATCACGGTTCGCTTCATCCCCGCTCCTCTACAGCACCATCCGCAGAATGAACCGGCCGGCCGCGGCCAGGTACTTGAAGCCTTCTTTGAGCCACTTGAGCTTGTCCGCGTCTTGCGTGCTGAGGACGATGTCGGTGCCGAGCTTGCCCGTGACTTGGCGCACCTGGAGCACGAGGGGGGAGCGCGCGAATTCGGGCCGGGCCAGTACTTCGTCGAGTTTCTGGACGAACTGGAGCGTGTAGGCGCCGGCTTTGCCCGCGCCGGCGAGGTAGTCGCGGGTGTCGAGCAGTAGGTTGCCGTTGCTGTCGTAGATTTTCGGGTACATCGCCGGCTTGAGCCCCGAGGCCGCGGCGTCGAGCAGGATGCCCGAGTACTGGCTCAGGAATTCGCGCACCTGGGGCGAGACGCTGGCCGCGCTGAACTCGCCCGCCCCGCCGCCCACAACCGGCGCGAGCGCGCTGCTGACCGAGGAGTCGCCGTACATCGCGACCTCGAGCTCGACCTCGACCGTGCCGGCACTCTCGTCGTATTTCGCCGGGCCGCGCTGGCGCGCGCCCTTGACCACGCCTTCGACCGAGGAGTAGATGACGTCGTAGTCGGTCATGTAGTTGCTGACCCGGGTTTCGGAGTCGACGCGCACGCCCTTGATTATCTCCAAGAGGTTGCGCTGGGCGACCACGGTCGCGGCGCGCTCGGCCATCAGCCGCGCTTGGGCCTTGTTCGGATTGCCCGGGTCGAGCACGCCGGTGCCGCGCGCGCGCACGACCTTGCCCGACCAGTCAATCGCGCCGCCCGGCATCTGCTCGGCGACCGCACCGGGCGAGGCGATGGGCCCGACCGGGCTGGGTGGCACGAACGGGCCGGTGTCCTCGGATGGCGCGCGCTCGGGCCGCTCGGTGGCGGCCGGGCCGCTGATGGGCGTGACGTTTTCCGAGCTGGAACGGCGCACGGTCGAGCTGGTGACGCATCCGGCCACGAGCAGAAAGGTCAGCGCCACGAATGCTGTCCGACTCCGCAATCGGAAATCGGGAATCGGAAATCGCAGATTACCGCTCATCTGTTTCCTCCTGTGTGTGTCAGCGGCGCGAGCGCCATCTGGACCGCGCTTGAGAGCGCGTCGTCCGCGCCGTTGAAGCTGCTGCCCTGGCCCTGCGCGTAGTAGAGCACTTCGGCGGTCTGGACCGCGATGATCTTGACGAACAGCTCGGCCTCGCGGTAATCCGGACTGTCGGAGAAGAAGTCGTCGTGCCTGAGCCGGGTGACGTTGACCAGCATCACCGCCTCGGCTCCGAGCAGCCGGCCCAGGCGCGCCGCGGTCGAGGGGTCGACCAGGCCGGACTGGCCGAATTCCTGCTCGCGGATGAGTCTTTCGACCTCGGCCCGGTCAACCAGCACCAGTTTGCCCGTGCGCATCGCGGCAAGCTGGGTTGCATCGAAGAGGTTGCCCAGCGGCACGTCGGATGCGCCGGACGGCGGCATCACGGCCGTGCGCCACGCGCGCGAGAGGTCGAAATTGGGCGATATCGAGTGGGGCTGGCTGGCCGCGGCGGCCTGCTGGAAGGACTGCATCGCGGCCGGGTTGACGAGGCAGCCGGCTCCCACCATCGCGACGCCAAAGGCCAAGACAAGCGCAGTCAAGGACTTACACATCATAGACGCTCCCTGGTTGAAACAAGATTGGACAGATTATCCCGCCCCACCCGGCCCTGTCAACAAACCGCCTTGGCCGATATATGCCGATTCAGGCCGGGCTTATTCCCGCGCCGGCTTGACTGGCCGACAAGCGCGCCCTAGAATATCGCTGGAACGGATGTCCCAACCCAACGAATCAGAGCCCCCATCGCAAGCCGGCGGACGCATACAGGAGCCGTGGTGAGCGCGCCGGAGGGATTTCGCCGCACCCTGTCCATCGCCGGGGTGAACCCGGTCTGCCTGCTCGGGCCGGCCGACTGCAACCTCGTCGCGCTCGGGCGGCGGTTCCGCTCGCGCATCGTGGCGCGGGGCGAGGAGCTCATCCTGTCCGGCCCGGCCGCAGAGGAGGCCGGGCTTGTCGCGACGGTCGAGCGGCTTCTCGCGCGCTGCCGGCGCGGCGAGCCGATAACGCCCGAACTGGTCAATGCCGAGTGCGGCCGGCCCGGCCCGGTCGAGGCGGGCGGGCCCGACCCGCTGACGCTGAAGACGCCGCGCAAGGTCATCGTCGCGAAGACCCCGAACCAGCGCGACTATGTCGCGGCGATGCGCTCCAACGACATCATCTTCGCCATCGGCCCGGCCGGCACGGGCAAGACCTATCTCGCGGTCGCGGCCGCGGTCGAGGCGCTCACAACCGGGCGGGCCAGCCGCATCGTGCTCACCAGGCCCGCGGTCGAGGCGGGCGAGTCGCTCGGGTACCTGCCCGGCACTTTCAAGGACAAGGTCGATCCCTACCTGCGGCCGCTCTATGACGCGCTGTTCGACATGGTGCCGCTGGAGCGGGCGCGCCGGCTCATCGAGGAGGAGGTCGTCGAGGTCGCGCCGCTCGCGTTCATGCGCGGCCGCACCCTGTCCGACGCCTTCATCATCCTCGACGAGGCCCAGAACACTACCTCGACCCAGATGCGGATGTTCCTGACGCGGCTCGGCTGGAACTCGC
>CBFGIY010000089.1:0-8487 GCA_965648935.1 Caldifarciminota bacterium | reverse complement strand
CGCTGACGGCAACGCTCAGAACGACACGCTGGGCAAGAGCTTTGTGGTCCACACCGCCGCGCCGCCCCTGCCCCCGGGCTGGACCGAGATAGCGCAGGTGCCGCTCTCACCCTCAGGCCGCGCGGTCAAAGACGGCGGCGCGATAGCGTACGATGCCGGGACCGGGGTTCACTATGTCCTCAAAGGCAACAAGACGCCTGACTTCTACAGCTTCAGCGGCACGGCCTGGACCACGCTTGAGCCAATCCCGCTCGGCACCGAAGCCAAACCCCCGGCCAAAGGCGCAAACATCTGCTCAGACGGCTCAGGCACGGTCTACGCGACCAAGGGCAACAACACCGCCGGGTTCTGGAAGTACTCCGAGGGCACCTGGACCCAGCTTGAGGACATCCCGCTGGGGACATCAAACAAGCGGGTCAAAGGCGGCACGGACCTGGTCTACTGCGACGACGGCGAGAGCACCTGGGTCTACCTGCTCAAGGGTTACAAGACCGAGTTCTACCGCTACAACACGCTCTCCGGAGTCTGGCAGGCCCTGGCCGACGCCCCGGCCGGGGTCAAGGCGAAGTGGGACAAAGGCTCCTGGCTGGCAAGCGACCCGGACAACAACCGGTTGCTTGCTCACAAGGCCAAGTACTCTGAGCTGTATGCCTATGACCTGTCTACCGGGGTCTGGTCCGGGCTGATGGCGGGCATCCCCCTGCAGAACAACCAGACCGGCAAACGCAAGAAGCCCAAGGACGGGTCGGACGCGGCGCTGCTTGGGGGAACGCTCTATGCTCTCAAAGGCGGCAACACGGTTGAGTTCTACGCGTGGGACCCGCAGACGCAGGCGTGGTCAGAGAAAGAGCTGATGCCTGAGATCGGGTCGACCGCGAAGAAGAAGCGGGTCAAAGGCGGCGGCGGTCTCACCACGGACGGCGCCAGCCTCTACGCGCTGAAGGGCAACAAGACGGTCGAGCTGTGGCGGTATGTGCCGGCAAGCCTGCAGCTGGCGGCCGGCAGCCTGCGGCCGGAGAGAAATGGCGTGCAGGGCAGATCGGAGACCGGCAATCGGCGATTGGAGATTCTCTCTAATCCCTCCCGCGGCTCGGTCACGATCCGCCTCTCTGGCCTGCCCGCTGCTCACTCCTCACTGCTGGCCATCCACGACGCCTCCGGCCGCTTGGTCTACCGCCGGACCATCACCACTGGCAACTCGTCACTAAGCGCCTCACTCTCTCCCGGTGTCTATCTCGTCCGCGTGACCGGCGGCGCGGACCTGACCCGGAAGCTGGTTATCGAGTAACACCGGGCTTCACAGAGAGCAGGCGGCGGGCGATGAGCCCGCCGCCGCTGCTGTTCAGTCAGTAACGCGTTTCGGAAGTCGGGTCGGCTAGTCCAAGCGCCGGGCTGACCAGTCGCCGCTGCCGCTCTTGGCCCGGATCACGAGCTTGTGCTCACGCACACCCTGAAGCTTGACCGTGTTCGACTGTGTCAAGTCAATGTCACGCAGTACGTCGCCGTTGGCCGCCAGCACTTTGACGCTGAACTTGGCCCCGGCCGGTATCGTGAACTTCCATTCTTCGACGTCGCTCTCGGTCGTGATGGTGATGGTATCGCTCTCGCCCTTCGCGAGCGTGCCGCTGTGTCCCAGGGCCTCGTTGATCAGTTCGGCGTAGATATCGAGCGACCTGCCGAGCTCTCGATAGAACTTACCCGGGTCCTCGGTCTGGCCGCTCTGGGCCAGGTCGACGGCGCGGTCATCAGCGGCCGGCTTGTCCGACTTCCATGCGGACCAGTTGCCCTCGCCCGCGATCTCGTAGATGGTGAAGGTGACATCCTTGCCTCTGGCGTTGACCAGAGTCACGCTGCCGTAGTCGGACAGGTCGATGTCGGCCCGCTCGACACCATCGGTGATGACCTTGAGCCAGAAGTACTCGCCTCTGGGGATCTCGAACCGCCAGACCTCGCGATCGCTCTGGGGCCGCACGACAAAGCTCGTTGAGTCTTTGTCATCGAGATACCCTGAGTACTTGCCGTCGCTGCCCGGCTTGAGAAACGAACGCTGGGCCGGCGGTGCCGTTGCGGGAGCCGCGCTTGAGAACACCGCGTCCTCGTTGGCCGCGGCCGGACCGCTGCCCTTCCAGGCCGACCAGTTGCCCTCGCCCGCAATCTCGTAGATGCGGAACGCGACCTTGCGCCCCTTGGCTCCGACCAGGGTCACACTCTGGTGGTCCGACAGGTCGGTATCCTGTATCTCACGGCCGGTCGAATCGTTGGTCTTCACCCAGAAGTACTCACCATCGGGTATCTCGAACCACCAGCTTTCGCGGTCGCTCTCTGGCCGCACAAAGAACTCGGTCGTGTCGTCCTCGCCGAGCCAGCCCGAAAACTGCACCGGGTGGGACGGCTTCGCCGCTACCGGCTTTGAAAAGACGACACGCTCGTCGGCGCTGCTCGGACCGGTGCCCTTCCACGCTGACCAGTTGCCGTCGCCGCCGATTTCGTAGATGCGGAAGATGACCTTCCGGCCCTTGGCCCCGACCAGGGTCACGCTCTGGTGGTCCGAGAGGTCGGTATCCTCCAGCTCGCGACCGGTCGAATCCTGCGTCTTCAGCCAGAAGTAGTCGCCGTCAGGGATCTTGAACCACCAGCTCTCCTCGTCCGACGTCGGACGGACAAAGAAGGTGGCGGTGTCGTTGTCGCCGAGGTAGCCGCTGAACTGCGGGTTGCTCTCGCCGGCCCACGCGGCCAGCGGCAGCAGCACAAGCACGGCCAGTACGAGTCTCTGCATGCTCTTGCTCCTTTACTGGAAACGGACCGGCCCTGCCGGTCCGACTGCCTGACATCAAGTAATTATACCAACACGGCGCGGGCTGGTCAAATCACCGGGATCGTCGCCGCCAACAGGGTTGCGGCCATCGAACTGCCTGAGAGACGGAACGGGCCGCTGGCGTGAGTCGTGCATGGCGGCTTCTGACACAAAGCCCTGCTGATACTGAACCCAAGACCGACCCGGGGAGTCGTTCCCCCGGCGGTTGGCAGAACGAGTGATAACATGGCTTAACTCTTTGCTAGTCAGCCAGTTAGCCGTCTCGGGCAAGAAATCGCGGTATGCGATGTCTTCTGCGCTGCTCACAGCGGCTGTTGCCCGGCGAAATGCTCGGGCGAGGCCTCAGCCGAACCGGCCCGAGATGTAGTTTTCGGTGTCGGTCTTCTTTGGCCGGGTGAAGATGTCGGCGGTGCGGCCGAACTCGATCAGGTCGCCGAGGAGCATGAATCCGGTGTAGTCCGAGACGCGCGCCGCCTGCTGCATGTTGTGGGTGACGATGACGATTGTGTACTGCTCGCGCAACTGGCGCATCAGGTCCTCGATGTGCAGCGTGGCGATCGGGTCAAGCGCCGAGCACGGCTCGTCCATCAGCAGCACCTCGGGCTCGACCGCGAGCATGCGCGCGATGCACAGCCGCTGGCGCTGTTCGTCGGTCAGCCCGGTCGCGACCGCGTCAAGCCGGTCGCGCACCTCGTCCCACAGCCGCACCGCGCGCAGGCAGCGCTCGACTATGGCCTGCAGTTCGTTGCCCCGGTTCTCGCCGTGGCAGCGCGGCCCGTAGGCGACATTGTCGAACACCGACAGCGGGAACGCGTTGGGCCGCTGGAAAACCATCCCGACCCGCTTGCGTAACTCGAGCACGCTCAGCCGGTAGATGTCGACCCCGTCCAGAAGCATCTGCCCTCTGATGCGCGCGCCGTCGACCAGTTCGTTCATCCGGTTGAAGCTGCGCAGCATCGTCGACTTGCCGCAGCCCGACGGCCCGATGATGGCAGTGATGGCGCGCGGCGCGAACGCGATGTTGACGTTCTTGACCGCGTGAAAGTCGCCGTAGAAGACGTCCAGCCCGCGCGTCTCGAACTTGGCCTCGCCGCTCACCCGATTCTCCCCGACAGGTAGTCCTCGGTGCGCTTGTCTCTGGGCACGGTGAACAGCTCGGCGCTCGGCGCCATCTCGACCAGCTCACCCGAAAGAAAGAACGCCACCCGGTCGGCGACCCGCGCCGCCTGCTTGGTATTGTTCGTCACCAGCACGAAGGTGTAGCGGCCGGCGAGCTCGCGCATCGCCTTCTCGATCTGCGCCGTGGAGATCGGGTCGAGCCCGGAGCAGGGCTCGTCCATCAGCACCACGTCCGGGTCGGTCGCAAGCGTGCGCGCGATGCACAGCCGCTGCTGCTGCCCGCCGGACAGGCGCAGCGCCGATGAGCCGAGCCGGTCGCGCACCTCGTCCCACAGGAACGCCGCGCGCAGGCTGCGCTCGACCGTCGCGTCGAGGTCGCGCGGCCGGGCGCGCTTGAGCCGCGGCCCGTAGGCGACGTTGTCGAATATCGAACCGGGCAGGGGTATCGGCGTGGCGAAGATGAAGCCGACGTGGCGGCGCAGCAGGTCGGTGTCCCAGCGCGCGACCTCCCGCCCGCGGAAGAGAATCTCGCCCGACCGGCGGAAACCCGCGTCAAGCTCGGCCATCCGGTTCACCGCGCGCAGGAGCGTGGTCTTGCCCGAGTGCGCCGGGCCGATTATCGAGAGAATCTCGCCCTCGCGCACGGCGAGGTTGATATCCGACAGCACCGTGTGGCCGCCGTAGCCTGCCGCAAGCCCGCTGACCGAGATGATGTCCGCCACCGCGCTACCTCAGCCGCCGCATCACGCGGTGCATCAGCACGTAGGCCGCGACGTTGATGAGCAGTATCGCGGCGACCAGCAGCAGCGCCGTGCCGTAGGCCCGCTCCATCGAAAGCCCCTCGCGCGCGAGGATGTAGAAGTGCACCGCCATCGAGCGCGACGAGTCGAACAGGCTCTCGGGCATCAAAAGCGACGACCCGGCCGTGAAGATGACGACCGCGGTCTCGGCCACGCTGCGGCCCATCCCGAGGATGACGCCGGTGAGGATGCCGGGCAGGGAGTTGGGCAGCACGACCCGCGCGATGGTCTGCGACTTGGTGCCCCCGAGCGACAGGCTCACCTCGCGCAGCGCCCGGGGCACCGCGCGGATCGCTTCCTCGCTCGTGCGGATGACTGTCGGCAGTATCATGAACGCGAGCGTCAGCCCGCCGGCCAGTATCGACCAGCCCATCTTGAGCCGCACCACGAACAGGATGAAACCAAAGAGGCCGAACAGGATCGACGGCACGCCGGCCAGCGCGTCGGCCCCGAAACGGATGACCCGCGTGACTGCCGACTCGCGCGTGTACTCGGTCAGGAACACCGCGGTACCCACGCCCAGGGGCGTGGCGATGACCACGGCCACCAGCGTCAGGTAGAGCGTCGCGACGATGGTCGGCAGGATACCGCCCTCCTTTCCCATCCGCTCGGGCATTCCCAAGAGGAAGTCGGGAGTGATGACGCGCCAGCCCCTGGAGAAGATGAACCCGATGATGAAGAACAGGACGACCAGCGTCGCCAGCGTCATCAGGGAAAGCGCGACCCATGCGATGCGCTGCCCGACGAACGGCGTGATCAGCCTGCGCCGCGGGGTCTGGCGCGCAGGGGCCGGCGTCCCCGGCGTCATCGCTTCGGCCTCACCGCGACCAGCGCGATCGTGTTCAGCACTATGATGATGACAAACAGCACCATCCCGGTCGCGAACAGCGCGGCCTGGTGGTCGCCCGCGGCGTAGCCCATCTCCAGCGCGATGTTGGAGGTCAGCGTGCGCACCGGCTGGAGCACCGAGGTCGGCAGGGTGAGCGCGTTGCCCGCCACCATTATCACCGCCATCGTCTCGCCCACGGCCCGGCCCATTCCCAGTATCAGGCTGGCGATTATCCCGGAGCGCGCCGCCGGCAGGGTGACGCGCCGCAGGGTCTGCCAGCGCGTCGCCCCGAGCGCGAGCGAGCCCTGCTTGTAGTCGGGCGGCACCGCGTTGATGGCGTCGAGCGATATCGCGATGACGGTCGGCAGGATCATGATGCCGAGGATGACCGCGGCGGCCAGCACCGAGAACCCCGGCCCGCCCAGGGCCTGCCTTATCCACGGCACGAGCACGACCACGCCGATGAAGCCGTACACCACCGACGGGATGCCGGCGAGCAGTTCGATCGTCGGCTTGAGCAGGCGCACGCTCCACTTCGGCGCGAACTCGGCCAGGAACATCGCGCACGCCAGCCCGAGCACCGCGCCGAGCGCGACCGCGAGCAGGGTCACCTCGAGCGAGCCGACGATCATCGGCAGGATGCCGAAATGGCCCTGGGTCGGCTGCCAGCGCGATGAGGCGACAAACTCCAGCACCCCGACCCGCGCGACCAGGGGCAGGCCCTCGCGCACGATGAAGAACGCGATGAGCCCGAGCATCGCCACCGAAGAGAATGCCGTCAAGAGCAGCGCGGCGCGCACCAGCCGCTCGCCCAGCACGTGCCCGGCCCGGCGGGGCGCGGCCGGAACCGGGCAGTGACGGTCTGGCTGGCCGCCGCTCACTTGTTGATTGTGGTCAGGCCCTCTTCCTCGAGGATTTCCTGCCCTGCCGGGCTGAGCGCGAACTCGATGAACCGGCGCGCCGCCGGGCTGACCTTGCCGCAGGTGAGAAACAGGAAGCGGCGCACGAGCGGGTATTCGCCGGTCTTGATGGCGTCGTGACTGGGCGCGACGCCGTCGAGCTCCAGCGCCGCGACCCGCTCGTCAACCAGCCCGTAGGAGATGTAGCCGATCGCCGCCGGGTCGCCCGCCACGATCTCGCGCACCGCGCCGTTGGAGTCCTGCACGAGCGCGTCGGCCGCGAACGGCACGGGCGCGGGCCGGGGCCGGGCGAGGTCGGTGTGGGGCGGGGCCATCACCTTGTCCTCGAAGCTCGAGCGCGTGCCCGAGCCTTCCTCGCGGGTGATGACCGTGATGCGCCGGTTCGGCCCGCCCAGCTCGCGCCAGTTGCGCACCGCGCCCGAGAACACCCCCCGCGCCTGCTCCAGCGAGAGCGCGCGCACCGGGTTGTCGCGGTGCACGACCAGCACGATGCCGTCGAGCGCGATCGGGATCTCGGTGATGCCGCGCTCGTCGTAGGTCAGCGCGCGCGACGACATCCCGATCTGGCAGATGCCGTTCTGCACCGCGCGCACGCCCGCGCTCGAGCCGCCGCCCTGCACGTTGACCTCGACCGCCCTGTTGCGGGCCATGTAGACCTCGGCCAGCCGTTCGGCGAAGGGCTGGACCGAGGTCGAGCCGGCCAGCGTGATGACCGTCTCGGCCTTCTTCCGGCAGCCCGGCAGCGCCAGCCCGCAGAGCAGGACGGGCACCAGCGCCAGCCGTCTCGTTGTCAGCGACATCAACGGCTCCTTTCGCGGCAGGTTGTCAGGACGCGTTGCCTTTGCCGGCCCGGTCGTCCAATTATGCCCGGCTGTGCGCTGTGTCAAGCCGGGCGCGGCCGGCGAAGTTGCGATTGACAGCCCGGGGGCGGGCTATATAATCGCGCCAAGGCGGAGGCTGGAAAAGGTGCTTAATGACCCTCAGGTCGTGAAGCTTATTGAGATGCTTCTCGACAGCAAAGCACCTGGGCTTGATCCAGTTTTCGAGCCTAAGCGGAATACCTGGGTAAGTTATCCTGAAGTCGAGTCTGGCCTGGCCGCGGACTCGGAGTATGCCGTTCAGTTGCTCGAGGACCTGACCAGGCTCGGGTATCTTTCGCGTCGTTTCAAGGACAAGGTAACTTTCTGCCCGGCCTGCAATTCGCAGGACATCACGCTCTATTCGTCCTGCCCGAAGTGCGGCTCGCGCCACATGATCCGCCAGAACATGCTCCGCCACGCCAACTGCGGCTTTGTCGGCGCCGAGGAGGACTACTCGCGCGGCGAAGGCCGGGTCTGCCCCAAGTGCCGGCTCGAGCTGGTGCTCATCGGTTCCGACTACACCAGCCTCGGGCTGCGCCACCGCTGTCTCGACTGCGGCGCGGTGTCGGAGACCCCGATCGAGCGCTGGCACTGCCGCGCCTGCGGCCGGGACCACGCCCGCAACGACATCCGCGAGGTCGTGATGTACTCCTACCGGCTCGACCCGGCCCAGGTCGCCCGGCTCAAGGGCGAGCGCATCCCCAAGGCGCGGGTGCGCGATTTCCTGACCGGCGAAGGCTACGCCGTCGAGGAATCGGTCGCGGTGCCGGGCAAGTCCGGTTCCAGCCACCAGGTCGACATGCTCGGCACCAAGCGCACCGGCCCGCTCGAACACCGCATCATAGTCCGTTTCGCCAACGCCGAGACCGAGGTCGAGTCGGAAGAGGTCATCAAGCTGTACGCGGTCGCCTACGACGTCGACGCGAGCGAAACCATCCTTGTCGCCAGCCCGCGCCTGAGCGAGGATGCCCGCCAGTTTGCCCGCCACTACAACATCCGGGTCTACAACGCCGGCGAGCTCGACCGCATCGGCCTGCAGAAGAGCGAATAGCGCCTGTCCGGCGTTGACTATCCGCGCGGCCCGGCTAGGCTGACCCGTGGCACGAAAGCTCTTCGTCTGGGCCGCGATACTGGCCCTGTTTCT
>CBFGIY010000088.1:8581-8958 GCA_965648935.1 Caldifarciminota bacterium | reverse complement strand
CGCCACAGCACAAGGACACTCTCTGGGCACTACAGAGCGTGGTGATCCCGAAGCGGTCTGCAGTGCGCTACAGCCGGATTCAGCTGTGCGACGCAAGGTCGGTGATACTGAAGTTCAACGTTGTCGGGCAGGTCGAGGGTTCGCTCGCGTGGGATAACGGCACCAGCAATTCGTTCGCCATGAAGGACGGACAGCTTTCCCAGTCATTTGCCGTGCCGTCTGGAGTAGAACTGGTGACCATTCGTCTTGCGGCGAAAGGCAAGACGGGCGCGACGATTTCCAACGCGCTGCTGCTGAACGGCAACTAGCCGCCTGCGGCGAGGAGTGGCGACAGGTCTGGACCTCGTACGTTAGGATTCCGGTGGTTCCTGTGCGTG
>CBFGIY010000088.1:0-8571 GCA_965648935.1 Caldifarciminota bacterium | reverse complement strand
TCATAGGAGTCGATTTGAACAGACTGCTGATAGTCGGCGTGCTGCTTGTGGCCGCCGGATTCGCGGTGCTGGGCTGTGACACCGGCTCGGCGCCGACCACGCCCGAGCTGTTCGGACCGGACACCGCGGCGGCCGGCGATACAATCAAGCTGCGCTTGTGGTCGAAGGACCAGGACGACGACTACATCTCCTTCACCATTCGCTGGGGCGACGGCACGCCCGAGGAGGTGACGCCGTTCACCGCGATGCTGGACACGCTGCGCCGGACCCACGTCTTCGAGGCTGCCGGCAGCTTCGGCATAACGGCCCGCGCGCAGGACATCAACGGCAAGAAGTCGGGCTGGTCGGACACGCTGCGCATCACGGTCATGCCCTAGCGCCAGGTCAGCCTGCCCGGCCGGTTGCCTGAGAGACTACTACGGGCGCCGGCCGTGATGAGCCTCGGTAGCGCCGCGCTGGGCGAGGACAGCAGCGGTTGGTAATAGAGCCGGTCCTATACCCTGCGCGTCACCCCAGCGCCTCGGTCTGTGCCGTGCCGTCCCCGGGCGTTGACGTTCGCCGGTCCGGGCACTACAATCAGGCCGGGAGGATTGCCTATGATGTCCTGCATTCGCGCCTGCGTGTCAGTCCTGGCCGTGACCTTCGCGGCAGCATCCGCCTCACACTGGGAGTTCGAGCGCGTCGATTCGGGGGGCAGCGGGTACGTCCATCTGTGCCGTGCACCCGACAATGACATCCTCGTCTGCTACCCGAGCCTGACTGGCGCGGTTCGCGTTGCCCGGCGCGACACGGCCTGGCGGCGCGAGACGGTGGCGGCGCTGGCAGGAGTCGCGGCGGCCTGTCGTCCCGACTTCAATGTCGGCCCGCACGGTGAACTCGGGATCGCGGTCGTCGACAGCGATGGCCGCATCGTCCTCGCCCAGCGCGCCGACAGCGGCTGGGTTGCCGAGTCCACCGGGCTGACGTTGCCGTTACTGGACGCACAGGTGCACGTCGCCTTTGACAGCTCCGGGCGGCCCGCGCTCGCCTACACCTTCAACGGCGACTCGCTGCCCGGCGGCGTGCTGTTCGCGCAGAAGACCGACAGCGGCTGGGTGAAGGACAGCGTGTACTGGTATGCGCCGCAGCCAGGGTACCGCGCGCGCTACGGCTGTTGCGGGCTCGAGTTTGATGCCCGGAACGTGCCGCACGTTGGGATGCACTCGGGGTCCGGCCGGTACGCTCCGAACCCGGGTTGGAGCTGGGGCTTCAGAGGGGTTGTGCGCATGTCCGACGGCTGGCACACCGAGCGGCTGAACGGCGGAATGCATCAGCAGGTCGCGGGCTGGGACGTCGCCGTGCGCGGCGACACCGGGATGAGCTACTGCTTTGAGATGGGAGTCGATTCGCTGGTACCTCGCTATCCATACTGTGACGACTACCTGGTCGAGGGAGTGCGTTTCCTCTCGCTTGCGGTCGCGGCTGACCGCCGGTCGCGGCGGGGCGTGGCATACGTGCCGCGCGACACGACCCTGCGTTTCGCTTACTGGGGCGGGACCGGGTGGAGGCCGGTTTCGGTCCCGGGAGTGACGAGGGCGAAGGTCTGCGACATCGTGCTGGACAGCCTGGGCGAGCCGCTCATCGCCTACGCGGCGGCCGGGGAGCTGATGCTCGCTCACGCGCTCGGCGTGGTCGGCGTGCAGACGAACCCGATGCCCATCGCAACACGAGTCGCGTCAATAGCCGGCATCGTGCGTGGAGTGCTGGATCTCCCGCACTCGAAGCCTGACGGTCTGCGGCAGGAGCTGCTGGACGTCTGCGGCCGGCGGGTGCTTGAGTTGCGGGCGGGGGTGAATGACGTTAGCGGGCTGGCGCCGGGCGTGTACTTTGTGGTTGCCCGTCATCCTGACTTCCCTTCACAGGAAGAGAGACAACCGCCGTCAGCCGTGACCAAGGTCGTTCTCACGCGATAGGATGATTGAATGAAGAGAGTTTTCGCGCTCCTCGCGGTCGTGGCGCTCGCCTGTCCCGCTCTTGTCGCGCCGGTCGTCTTGGCGCCGCCGGACGCAGTTGAGGAGACGCTGAAGTTCGACTCGGGCGTGTTCGGCGGGTTCGCGGTGACGGGCCAGTACGAGTATCACGCCGCGGTGCGTTTCACGCCCGAGAAGCCGTGCAGCGTCGTCGCCGTAGTTTTCTACCAGTACGACGCGTCGGCCGAGGACGGCCGCGTCTATATCTACGGCGCGAACACCAGTACCCGGCCGGGCACGCGCCTGGCTCAGGCCACCTATCCCGGGTCCGGTACGATGCGCTGGAAGCGGGTCAATATCGCCCAGCCGGTGCCGGTGGATTCCGGGGTCGACTTCTGGACCTGCGTCACAACCACATACTACACCGGAGACCACCCGCTGGCCGTGGACCGCGGGCCGCTGGTGCGCAACCGGGGCGGGTTCATAAAGGTGCCGCTGATGGGCGAAACCTGGTACCAGCTTTCGGACGCGCCGTTCTACGAGAACCGGAACTGGAACCAGCGGGCGATAGTCCTTTCGCTCACCGGCCTCGAGGAGGAACTCACGCCGGCTGCGCCGGTCCGGCGCGTGACCGGCGCGACGGTGGTGCGCGGCGTGCTGCACCTCACGCAGATGGCTGACGGCCTGCGACGGGAGCTGCTTGACGCCTGTGGCCGGCGCGTGTTTGAACTGCGGCCGGGGGCAAATGACGTGAGCGGGCTGGCGCCGGGGGTGTACTTCATCCATGAGGCGTACGGCATGGAGCGTAGGACGTCGGGCGTCTCCAAGGTCGTTGTGACGAGATAGGAGGTCCTCATGCGGCTCTGGCTGCTGGCTGGCGCACTCGGCCTGCTGACTTCGCCTGCGGCGAATGCCCAGTGGCTGGAGACGACGATCCATGTTACCGATTCGCTGTGCGGGCTTGCGTACCCGCAGTCACTTGCCTACAATCCGATCAGTAACACGATCTACGTCGGTGGCCAGTACGGAGATGACGTCATCGCTATTGACGGCATGTCCAATCTGAAGGTGGCTCGCATCCCGACCGGCAAACTGGTCACGGCTATCTGCGTCAACCCGCAGAACAACAAGGTCTACTGCGCGAGTCAGTTGAGCGACAGCGTGCTGGTTCTTGACGGCGCGTCGGACTCGGTGATCGCGTCCGTGCCTTCGCGTCGCCGACCCCGGGTCCTTTGCTATGGCCAGCAGAACAACCGGGTCTACTGCGCGAACGGCTGGAGCGCGAACGTGAAGGTGATAGACGGCGCAACGAATCGGGTAATCGCCACCGTGACCGTAAGCGACTATCCCACGGCCTTCTGCCACAATCCGCAGGACAACAAGATCTACTGCGCGAACTCCGGCAGAGGCGACGTGACCGCAATAGACGGCGCGACGAACTCGATCGTCGGCGTCGTTGACGTCGGAGGCGAGCCTTTGGCGTTTGCCCAGAACCCGGGGGAGAACCGGACGTATCTGGCGAACCACGGGAATTCAGGCATTTCGGTCCTGCGCAACTCGATGTCGGGAATCGAGGAGAGCTGCAGGCCGCAAGCCTCAGACCTCAAACTGACAGCCACCATTGTCCGCGGCGCGCTGTACCTGCGGCCTTCACCCTTGCTTCTCCCGGTGGGAGAGGGGCAGGACGTGAGAGGCCAGAGCCTGCTCCTCGACGCCACCGGCCGCAGGGTGCTCTCCCTCCGCCCCGGCCCGAACGATGTCTCCGGCCTCGCGCCCGGGGTGTATTTCGTGCGTTCCGGACCGGATGTCAGCCGAATCGTGATTCCCCGCTAAGGAGGCTCTTTGCACCGCTGTATGCTCTGGGTTCCACTGCTGTCCGCCGTGGCGCTGGCCGATGGAGTCGACACTGCCTGGACGCGCCGGTTCAACGGTGCCGGCGATTCAACCGACTGGCCGGCCGCGCTCGCGACCCGCGCCGGCTGGCTCTACGTTACCGGCCATAGCTTCGACGAGGACTCGATCGAGGACTTCGCCACGCTCTGCTACAACGCCGACGGCACTTCCCGCTGGTTCCGGCGTTACGACGGCCGCGGCGATACGAGCGCTCAGGCCAGGGCACTGACTGTGGACGCGGCCGGCAACTGCTATGTGACCGGTCGGGTCTGGCTGGACGGCAGCCGCTACGACTGGATGACTGCTCAGCACGACACAGATGGCGTCGTGAGGTGGACTACTTACCATGATGGCAGCCTGCATCACGATGACGAGCCGCGAGCCATTGCTGTCTGCCCGAACGGCGACGTGGTTGTCACCGGCGCGGCCTTTGGCCCGGCCCTCAACTGGGACATCACGACCATCCGCTATTCGGCCCAAGGCGATACGCTCTGGACCGCGCACTATGACGGCCCGGCCAGCCAGGTCGATGAAGCCGTCGCGCTCGCGCTCGACACGGCCGGCAACATCTACGTGGCAGGAACCAGCTACGGCGGCAGCACCAGTCAGGACATCGTCCTCATCAAGTACAGCCCGGCCGGCGAGACGCTCTGGACCAGCCGCTGGACCGGAACCGGCGGCTTCACCGAGGACAAGCCGACCTGCCTGCTGGTTGATCAGTCCCAGAACATCTACGTCGGCGGTTACAGCGAACGCCCGAGCACCGGCCGCGACTTCGCAGTCATCAAGTTCAGCTCCTATGGCGACACCCTCTGGAGCCGCCGCCTCGACGGCTCGGCCGGCGAGGATGACGAGGTTGTTGGCATCGGCGTGGACGGCCGCGGCCGCATCTATGCTGCCGGTCACGCCTGGTACACCGGCTCATTTGCCGACTACCTTGTCGCCTGCTACAGCCCGCTCGGTGACTCGCTCTGGGCCTTTCGCTGGGACTACTCCGGCTACGGCAACTGGCCCACTGCCTTCGCCGTAGACGAGGACGGCAACAGCTATGTCACCGGTTACGGGTTTGACCCGGCGACCCAGTACGACTACCACACCATCAGCGTCTCACCCGAAGGCCGGCCGCGCTGGCAGATACGCTACAGCGGCTATGCGGACGACTGGGACCAGCCCGTGGCCATCGCGCTTGACTCCCAACGCAGCGTCTACGTCACCGGGTTCAGCATGAGCAACGCCCAGGGTTTCGACTACCTGACCGTCAGATACGACCAGACATTCGGCGTCGCGGAAGCGATGAACGATGAGGTCCCGACGCCGCACCGCGGCCCAACCATCGTCCGCGGGGTGATATACTTGGGAGCAGGCAGCAGACGGAGCACAGCACACAGACCGGAGCTTCTGGACGCGGCCGGCCGGCGGGTGATGAGCCTGGCGCCGGGCGAGAACGACATCTCGCGTCTCGCGCCGGGGGTGTACTTTGTCAGAAGCGCGGAACCGGGGGCGAGGGGCCGGGTTGACAGGGTAATCGTGGCGCGGTAGACGGGAAGAAGTCCGAGTCGCCCTGACCCGCGGCGCTCAGCTCAGCGGGTCCGGGTCCTGCAGCAACCGGGCAAGGATGTGGTCCGCGAGCACGACAGCGGTGCAGAGCAGGAACAGCGCGCGCGAGCTGTTGTAGAACCCGGTCGGGAAACCGAAACCGGCGTGCGCGACCGTGCCGGCAAGCCAGGCCAGGCCCTGCATCAGCAGGAAACCGATGGCAATCTGGGCGATGCCAACCAGCGGCAGCCAGGTCCGTTCGGCGATGATGTTGGCGATGGGCCGGAGCAGGGCGTTGGCCAGCCCGAAGATAGCGGCCGCGGCGATGAACGCCGGCACCGAGCGGGGCGGGACTATCACCATACCCAGTCGCCAGGCCCCGAGCGTCACGAGCGTGCCGACAAGCCAGCGCAGCAGGAACTTGGCCGCCGGGCCGACCAGGGGCGCGCGGCCCGGCTCAGGCTCCGGAAGTGCGGGGCGCAAGGTGTCTCCCTCCAGGACCGGGCAGGCTGCGGTCGCGCAGCCGCCAGCGGTTCCGGCGCGGCAGTACCCATGATCGCCACGATTCTAGAGGTCACGGATGCGGTGTCAATCAGCCGGCCAGCGCCTTCCGGGTCGTGCGTCCGCGGGCTGACGGTCGGCAACGGCGCAGGTTCGGGCGCAAGCCCCGGCGGCGTCGTGCGCCTGACCGCAGGGGAGACGAGAGGGGTGGTTTCGCGCTTCTCGACGCAACTGCTGTTATCTCGGAATGTTAGATGGTTTCTTCTTGCCTCGGCCGATTTAGCCTGGTATAATAAGACAGACATCGGTATATCACGATGAGTCGGCATTGCGACGCGTTTCGCTGGACCGGGGAGCTGGGCGCGGCTTTGCGCACGATTCGCCGGCGGGCCGGGCTGACCCAGGCGCAGGTTGCCGAGGCGATGGGCGGCCGGGGCAGGACCGGCCACGTCGCGGTGAGCCGGCTGGAGACCGGCAAGGCCACGCAGCCGACCTTCGGTCTTGTCGCCGATTACCTGCGCGCCTGCGGTGCGAGTTTTGCCGACCTCGCGCCGGTTCTGGACGCCTACACCTCGCAGCCGACAATCGCGAGCGAGCGGGTCAGGGCCGCTGCCGCGAATCTGGCCGAGACCCTGCCGCCGGGTGCGGGGTTGAAGCTCACGCGCTATGCGGCGAAGGGCCGGGTTGCCGACGACGAGAAGGTGTCGGCCGATGTGCGGTTCGAGCGCCTGCGACGGACTGCGCGATCCCTGGTGCTGCGCGAGCGGCTCGAAGCCTGCCTGCACGTTGCGGCGGGCCGGCCGGGCGTGTCGCTTCTGGACTTCGCTGCGCTGTGCGCCTATGGCCGGGCCGTGTGGGGCGCGCTGGGCCGGGTCCGGCGCCGGCGCAGGGGAGATTGTGCCGATGAGGTCGCGGCGGTCGAGCCCAGGTATGCGGACGCCGGTTCAGCCGAGCAGCGGGCCGCGGTGCGCGATGCGGTGCTGGAACTCTTTGGCGATCTTGAACAATCGGGCGAGCTTGACCGCCTGCCCGGCGCGGCCGAAGCCGCGGCCCTGGCCGGCAGAAGGCCAATCGAGCGGGCCGAGAAGCGGTATGCGCGCGATGCCGCAGAGCGCGTCGATGCCGAGCAGGCGGCGCGCTGGACCGCGCTTGATGAACTGGCCAGGGAAATCGAGAAGTTGTTCAAAGAAGCAGGTGTGGACAACGGCGTGCGTGCGCGTTGCCGCGAGGTGAGCGCGACCTGGTGGCATATCATCAGCCACGCGGTCGAGGGCAGCCCGGAGCGGGAGAAACTCGTTGCCGAGCAGCGCGATGCATTTCAGTCACGCGGGCTCGACTCCGCGCTCTTCGACCGCATCGGCGAACTCGTCCTGGCCCGCTTCCGCGCCGCCGGCTCCCCGTAGCCCACGCGCTCGTCAAGTTCAAGGCCGATCTTGTGGATAAGGGGAATACCGGCTACAACGCCGCGGCGCAGGGGACGGGCACGGCCGCAGGTGTTCTCGTGTGTCTGGGGTTGCGGCCTAGCTGACTCAGGGCCTGCGTTCGTTTCTCTGCAGCACGACTCTGCCTGCAACCATCGACCCGTAGCGGTAGTATTGGTCGTCTGCTGACCAGCGGGGCTGGCGCATCGCGTGCTCCAGGCACACCTGAGGGAATACGTACGCGTGCAGTTGGCCGCGAACGTCCTGGAGACCAGTGACCGCGCTGTCGCGGACCCTGTCTGCCGCGTCCTTCTGGCTGACAGGCAGCCAGCAGGTGGCAAACGCTAGGGCTAGTGCTTTGACATTGTGGTGCTCTCTCCAGTCCTCGACCTGACATTCAGCCTCCTCCAGCGCGGCTTCCAGCTTCTGGGTGACCGTGGCAGCGTTGGCTAGTTGCCGCCCCACAATCTCGTGGAGCTTGGCCTCGACCATGTAGTTGCTGTCACCAAATCTGAACCAAAGGTCAGGTCGGCCGTGGCGGGCCCTGCGTTGGCACGACAACTCCTCGAGCGCGACGCCGCCCTTATTCCAGACCGCGGCTGCGAAGACGCCTGTTTCTGTCCGTTCCAGGTTCGGGTAGGTAGGGCGGTGGGTTTCGCGGCAGTAGACTCCTGTTAGCTCTATCCATTGGTCCAGAACTTGCCTGAGGTCTTCTAGTTCGGGTTCAAGCCGAACATCCTTTGGGTCCATCACATTTCACTCCATCGGCCACTTGGGTAGAGCCTTGTCGACTTCGGCCATCAGGGTGAGAGTAGGTGCGCCACGTAGGCTGTCAACTGGCGCGGGTGGCGTGACCAAGGTCGTAGTCACGCGGTAGGGCAGAGGGTCGAGAACTGCGAGCGCCCCGCGATGCGGGGCGCTTGGTTGTGTTGGGGCCCGGGCGGGTCAGGCCGGGTAGACCGTGACCTCGCGGATGCGTTCGGGCGTGAGGTTGGCCTTGGCGAAGAGCGCCTCGACGGCCTTGCGGTCAGGCGCGTCCCAGCAGCAGATGGCTTGTCCGGCGGCTTCGTCGACGTAGGCCCGGTCCATCTTGAGTGCGCTTCCCACGGAAGCGCCCACGACCGAGCTTCAGGCCGATTTGACCTTGTCTGAGGTCATCGGGGGCAGGGTGACGAGGAACTTGGGCATTGGACCTCCTCTGATTCATTCTAGTCCGCAGTCCGGGCCGGTCAACCGGTCAAGCGGCCCCATCGCCCTGCCGGGTGCGGCCG